>NZ_JAWRYM010000866.1:0-254 GCF_046534555.1 Bacillus sp. SIMBA_074
GTTCGAACCGATGGCGATCGCGCCATCGCCCGAAGCCGTGGTCGAATCCTCCACGGCCAGGGGCGTGGTCCCATCGCCCGCCGCGCCGCCGATGGCAACGGAATTGAGACCAAGGGCATTACTGCCGAATCCCATGGCGGTGGAACCTAGACCGAGTGCGTTCGTCTCCAGACCGTTTGCCACCGCCCATTGGGAAGCCGTACTCATCCACCCGAACGCCGAGCCACCGTTCCCGGTCACCAGTGAAGTCCCAC
>NZ_JAWRYM010000867.1:0-254 GCF_046534555.1 Bacillus sp. SIMBA_074
TGAACAGGAACGGCTCGGTGAACAGCTGGGTCGTGCCGATCACCTGCAGCAGCAGCATCACGAGGATGATGCCGCGGATCTGCGGGAGGGTGATGTGCCAGACCCGCGACCAGATGCCCGAGCCGTCGAGCTCCGCGGCCTCGTAGAGCTCTGCCCTGACGGATGTCAGCGCGGCCAGGTAGATGATCACCGCGCTCCCCGCCCCGGCCCAGGTCGCCTCCAGGACGATGGAGGGCATGGCCGTCGCGGGCGAG
>NZ_JAWRYM010000868.1:0-254 GCF_046534555.1 Bacillus sp. SIMBA_074
CTGTGCGTTAGGTAGTTGCTGAGCAAGAATGTAACTGTGTTCGGTAGGAACCATGATATCCTCAACACCGTTAGTTACAAGCACTGGTTGCTTAATCTTATGCAACCATTCATACGATTGGTTAGGTAACCGATCAGCCCACTGTTCTATCGCCTTCAATTGTGCGTCGCGTACCTGCAGCGAACTTTCAAATTTTTTCTGGGCAATAATACGCTTCAGTGAAGCACTTCCAGCCGCGCGACTAGTTTCGGTAG
>NZ_JAWRYM010000869.1:0-254 GCF_046534555.1 Bacillus sp. SIMBA_074
GTTGCCACCTCCGTCTGGGTGGTCCTCATCGGCTGGTGCCTCGCCCAGGCGGCCTTCAACGCAGTTCTCGCCGCCGCCAACGCGACCCTGCCCGACCAGGTGCCGTCGGCCAACCGCGGCAAGGTCTCCGGACTCGTCGGCGTCACGACGCCCCTGGCGATCCTCGGCGGGAGTGTGCTGATCAACTTCCTGAGTGAGGACCTCCTGCGGTTCCTGGTGCCGGCGCTGCTCGCGCTCGTCCTGGCCGTCGTGTT
>NZ_JAWRYM010000870.1:0-254 GCF_046534555.1 Bacillus sp. SIMBA_074
GTCCGGACAGCGCCGCCCGCAGACCGCCCGGATCGGCCATCCCCGAGAACCAGTCGGGCGACCGGTCGAACGGGGCGATCCCCGCGAGCGTGACGACGGAGGTGGCGCGATCACCGGCCAGCGCTGCCAGGGCGAGGGCGTGGGGGCCGCCGCCGGAGGTGCCGATGGTCACGAAGCGCTCCACGCCGACTGCGTCGACCACGGCCAGGACATCGGCGGCGGCATCCGCGACAGACCGCCCTGGGCGCTCGTCC
>NZ_JAWRYM010000871.1:0-254 GCF_046534555.1 Bacillus sp. SIMBA_074
CTGCCCGTGCACCAGACGTTCATCGATTCTGCTCAATACAATGTTTGGCATGGTTTATTCCCTCTGTTCTTGTTATGGAATGGATATATTTTGACCCCTCGGACAACTCTGTTGACTTCCCCACCGGGACATGGATTGTCAGGGCTGATTGCTAAACTGACCGCCCGGCTGAAAGCATAGATTTGAGCCACCAGCAGATATGGAAAGCAAAGCTGAGCATCGCTGACATTGAGCGGGGTTGGCAGTAACAGATG
>NZ_JAWRYM010000872.1:0-254 GCF_046534555.1 Bacillus sp. SIMBA_074
GCTTGAGGACGAAGAGCACCGTGGCGCTGGACATGTTGCCGTTCTCGCGCAGCACTTCGCGGGCGGGGTGCAGCTGCGCATCGCTGAGATGCATCCGCTCCTGCACCCGGTCCAGGATGCTGCGGCCCCCGGGGTGGATCGCCCAGTGCTCGACCTTCTCCCCCACCCGCCCCGCCTCGAAAGCTTCGGCCATCTCCGCATCAGCGGAGTACAGCGGCCGGAGCGCGCCGATGATGGTCTCCCCGATGATCTGC
>NZ_JAWRYM010000873.1:0-254 GCF_046534555.1 Bacillus sp. SIMBA_074
CGGAGCAGAACGGCGGCGCGCTGGTAAACCGATTCGATCCGCGAAAGATCCAGAAGGAGCTGGACACGCAGATGGAAATCACTCAGGGCTTCGACGATAACCGCCAACAGTTCAAGGCCGAGTTGTACCAGAACCTGCTTCAGAAGCGGGCCGAGGCACGCGAGATCCGCATGGCCAATGGCGGTGTGGACACGCAGGAATCCAAGACCCTCGATCAGCAGGCGGACAAGCTGAAGAAGACCATCGCGAAGGTG
>NZ_JAWRYM010000874.1:0-254 GCF_046534555.1 Bacillus sp. SIMBA_074
TGGACATCGAGGAGCCGCCGGCCTCGAAGCCCGCGGCGCCGGAGCCTGCGCCCGCCGCGCTCCGGCTCTTCGCCGCCCGCCTCCCGAACGGCGAGACGCTCCCGCTGGACGCGCCACTGCTGGTGGGCCGCCGACCCGCCCTCGCCCGCGTCGAGCCGGGCGCCCCGCCGCGCCTCGTGACGGTCGTCTCCCCGACGCAGGAGGTCTCCTCGACCCATGCCCGCATCGAGCAGTCCGGGGAGGCCGTCGTGGTC
>NZ_JAWRYM010000875.1:0-253 GCF_046534555.1 Bacillus sp. SIMBA_074
CCATCCCAAATCTCAAATTAGCTAAGTGGGACCCAATTGAGAACGACGGTAACTCCTATGCTTTTTAATATAATAAGGCCAGTGCATGACTCCTTCACCAATAAAAAATTTCAACTGTGAAATTTTTTATTGGTACAATTAGTGATATCCTAAGACTTCCAAAAAAAAGCTTTTATGTTTTTCTAACTTTTTTAAAAAGATATAAAAATTTGTTGAAAATCAGAATAATAGGTTTTTTAGTAAATTCTAAACT
>NZ_JAWRYM010000134.1:0-415 GCF_046534555.1 Bacillus sp. SIMBA_074
CCTCATATTTAGCACCGGCAGCAATGGCCTTTGTCGCGTCAATGACACTGCCGCCTCCAACAGCAAGCACAAAGTCGATACCATGTTCTTTACAAAGTTCCACACCTTTCCGGACTGTTGAGATGCGCGGATTCGGTTCAACTCCGGAAAGTTCGTGCACCTCTGCATCGATCTCTTTCAAGGCATTGATCACTTTTTCATATAAGCCATTTTTCTTTATGCTTCCTCCACCGTATACAAGTAAAACCTTATCACCATATGCAGGGATTTCCGTTTTTAAACTTCCAAGCTGATCTTTCCCGAAAATTATTTTAGTAGGGTTTTTATAAGTGAAATTCTCCAAAAGATTTCTCTCCTTAATGCCACATCGGCCTCTAGAAAATTGCCCACTTGGCCAATGGCAGTTTTTTTCTTT
>NZ_JAWRYM010000876.1:0-253 GCF_046534555.1 Bacillus sp. SIMBA_074
CCATACACTCTTTATTGGAGAAGTAACTGAACTCGACATTAGCGAAGGGGCACCACTAACCTTCTATGAAGGGAAATACGGCAAAATACTCAGCTAAACTGTTTATGGCAGGATTATTGTTTAAGTTTGATAGTTAAAGTTGTTTTGAAAAGATTTGAATCCGAACGTGGAGCGTACTGGTCTCTAAATATGGCGATGATTCTGTTCCCTGTTATTTGAAAAAGACCGTATAGCTTACTTAAAAAAGCGCTTT
>NZ_JAWRYM010000877.1:0-253 GCF_046534555.1 Bacillus sp. SIMBA_074
GAGCAACTCCCTTTCTTTATTAGAACTTTATTGTCGTTTTCTGTTTCAGTCACTCTTTCATTATTGATATTTGAATCACTTCTATCCGTCTTCATTATAAATATATATTAATATGTATTCCCAATTTTTTCCCTTAAGGTGGTATTTATTTTTCCATAAAAGTGTACATAATAGATTTAATGACTAATGAGGCTGTGTCTAAAATCGGTATGCTTAAGGACGGTGCTGTTCTCAAAGTGGATTTTTTAAAAAT
>NZ_JAWRYM010000878.1:0-253 GCF_046534555.1 Bacillus sp. SIMBA_074
GTGGGATGCCGGCCAGCGGCCGGCACTACTCGCGTCTTCGCGGCGCGACGTCAGCGCAGGATACGGAACCGAACCTGCGTCCAGGCACCGTCGGCGGCCAACGCGGTCAACGTGTGCTCGCCCACCTCGTCGAAATCACGCTGGAACAGTCGCGCGCCTTCGGTGCGGGCGATCCAGCGGTCGTCCAGCAACCAATCGATCGTGGTCTCATTGCCCAGCGCACGCAGTTGCAGGCGCACGCCGTGTTCGGCAT
>NZ_JAWRYM010000879.1:0-253 GCF_046534555.1 Bacillus sp. SIMBA_074
GATCTCCGCACCCTCGGCCGCTCGAAGCCCGCTCGTGTAATATAAGTGTTCGACGCCCGCATCCTTGGCTGCGTGGATGACAGCAAGGTGTTGAGCGACCCGGTTTCGGTCGCCGCCGGAGATCAGCACGACATTGGAGTGTCCGGCCACCACTTCGGCAATACCGTCCGATTCGGAGAGATCAACCGCGGCCGTAGCAAACCCGGCCCCGGCAAGCTCTGCGAGCCGGTCCGTGTTTCGGCCGACCGCGGTG
>NZ_JAWRYM010000880.1:0-253 GCF_046534555.1 Bacillus sp. SIMBA_074
GGTGGGCGCGGGCAGCGATCGCGACGGAGGACTCCGGGTCGGCGGCCAGCGTCTGCAGCACCGATTCGACGTCGGGCCCGGGGATGCACGCGAGCATCCCGACCAGGCGCCGACGTCCATCGGCGTCGGTCATCGCCATCACCGCCGTCGAAGCACGGACGAGCTCGCCCGTGAACCCTTCACGAGAGGCGAGCGCCTCCAGAGCGTCGCTCGCCTCCATGTCGAGCTCCCCCGCGGCCACCTGCGCGACCAG
>NZ_JAWRYM010000881.1:0-253 GCF_046534555.1 Bacillus sp. SIMBA_074
CTCTCATGCTTAAGGAATTGGGTGTCGGAAATGTTACGGTAAAAGCGCAAAATGATTATCATGAGAAGGTTCTTCGTAAAATCGGGGCCGACTTCGTTGTGCACCCCGAACGAGATATGGGGAGAAGGATTGCACATAATATCGTCTCCAATAATATTCTCGATTATTTGGAGCTATCTGATGAACATTCCATCGTCGAAATTGTTGCAAGCCAAAAGATGAATGGAAATTCGATATTTGATCTTGATATCCG
>NZ_JAWRYM010000882.1:0-253 GCF_046534555.1 Bacillus sp. SIMBA_074
CACGCAAGCGGTTATATTTTGCCGACAGTTGATCTACATAACGTTCAAAACGAGCATCTTCATTTGCCTTGCTGTAAGTAGACCGTACTTTTTTTAACAGCTTGATTGCTTCCTTGTAGGCGGGGCGATTTCGTTCGTTAATCAACCGATTTACTTCACGCAAATAAAGCGGAAAGAGAAGGGAGGGATGTGATTCCTCGATTTCCTTTGCTTGCGCTGCTGAAATATCCGAAAGCGGGACCTGATAAGACAT
>NZ_JAWRYM010000883.1:0-253 GCF_046534555.1 Bacillus sp. SIMBA_074
GTCGGCCCCGAGCTGATCGACGCCGTCGACCTCGCCCCGTTCCTCGACGCGTTCCTCCTGCTGATCGTGCTGCCCCTCGCGGCTGCCGGCCTCACCCAGTACGCGGCGTCGCGCACGCGCGCGGGGCGAGCTGTGAGCGACGCGGCCCAGAGCGCGATGGTGCCGCTGATGATGCTCACGCTCGCGGTCGTCGTCGCCTCGCAGATCGCCGGCGTCAGCCGACAACTCCCCGCACTGCTCGCGACGATTCCCC
>NZ_JAWRYM010000884.1:0-253 GCF_046534555.1 Bacillus sp. SIMBA_074
CCTGCGTCATCAGATAGTTTGGCTATCTAATTTAGAAACGGTAACCGACGCTGAGGCTGACGGTGCGCGGGTCTATGTAGAATCCCAGCACTGACGTATCAAGCGCAGCAACACCAAAGTTGTAACCGGCAATACGTGCTTGCTTGTCTCCCAGGTTTTTACCCTGCAGCGAAATATCCCAGTGACCATCATTTGAATACCAGTTTACGCCAGCATTAAACAGCGTATAACCGCCATAATCCAGCATAGAGGG
>NZ_JAWRYM010000135.1:0-415 GCF_046534555.1 Bacillus sp. SIMBA_074
GAGCTGGAAGATGTGGCGCGCGGGCATTGCGTATATCCGTTCAGCCCTCGAAGGGGGCCACCATGCGTGATGTCCTAAAGGACGCTGCATCACTTCACACACCGATCGTCCTCGCCGAGTACTGCATAAAAACACTCGAATGTCTCGGACGAGAAGCGCCCGATGCAGCAACCAAGCGCATGGCTAACCAGATGGCCGAGCGAATTAAGCGGAATCAAGGCCGATTGGTTTCCGCATACGACAACGCCTGCTTTGCAGTCCGCAACGGGAGGGAATTTTCATGAAATGCACAGGAGAAAACGCGACAACCAACAACTCGCATGCGGACGAGCGGGCGGCGTTCATCGACGCTTTCCTCGAAACGCTGCCGCCCGAGTCGGTAGCAGCCGCCCCTAACGCTGCACGCGGCCGTGCT
>NZ_JAWRYM010000885.1:0-253 GCF_046534555.1 Bacillus sp. SIMBA_074
TCAGCAATATCTACTCTTTTGCCAACAATATTAATACACACGAGGGTGGAACTCACGAAACAGGCTTTAAAACAGCCCTTACTCGTGTAATCAACGACTATAGCCGTAAGTTTAATTTTTTGAAGGAAAAGGATCAGAATCTCTCTGGTGACGATGTCCGTGAAGGCATTACCGCAATCATTTCCGTGAAGATTCAAGAACCTCAATTTGAAGGGCAAACGAAAACAAAGCTGGGCAACTCGGAAGCGCGCAG
>NZ_JAWRYM010000886.1:0-253 GCF_046534555.1 Bacillus sp. SIMBA_074
TTCTTCTTACTGACATCAAATGGTGCAGTACTTTCAACCAGCTGATTCGTTTCGTCAGGTTGATCTGTGAATACCCGATTGACATAAGAGTAATTTCCTTCTGCAGAAATGCCTACGTCAACGTGGCGTTTTTGATCATCTGACTCCCTGAGCCTAAATCCTGCAGTCTTAAAATCCGACCATGAGAGATCTGCCTCTATTTGATAGGCATCTCCTTTAACATCAAGTGTTTCCGAGCCATCCACTTCGATTT
>NZ_JAWRYM010000887.1:0-253 GCF_046534555.1 Bacillus sp. SIMBA_074
CGATAATCCTTTGGTCGGACTGCCACAAGTCGTGACCACTCCACACCTGGATGCTTCGACTATTGAGGCCCAAGAAAACGTTGCTGTTGACGTATCCGAAGAGATCTTGAAGGTATTGCGTGGAGAGCCATTCAAAAATGCCGTAAACCTTCCATCGATCCCGGCTCACGTGATGGAAAAAGTACAACCATACTTCACTTTGGGAGAAAAACTTGGTCATTTCTTGGCGCAGGTAACAGTTGGCTCTATCTCG
>NZ_JAWRYM010000888.1:0-253 GCF_046534555.1 Bacillus sp. SIMBA_074
GTAGCAGTACTGGGCTCATCCGGTAGCGGTCCATCCCTCGGTATGGCGGAATTCGCTGCAGCAGAAAAGCTGCCCCTCATTTCCATGGCTGCTGCTGACCAAATCACTAATCCGGTTCGTGCTGGTATTTTCAAGACACCACATACAGATGTACATGGAACCAAACGCATCTTTACCTATTTAAAAGAAAAAGGAATCACCAAAAGCGCTACGCTCAATGACAGTAATCCATACGGCAGCGGCTGGACGCAGC
>NZ_JAWRYM010000889.1:0-253 GCF_046534555.1 Bacillus sp. SIMBA_074
TATTTTTCTGTTTTGAATACTTCTTTCCCCACTATTTGCAAAGGAGTCATTTTCACGTTGTTATATTCGGGTCTGAGGACCTCGTAACTATATGTTCCTGTCTTCTTCATCTTTTGAAAGATGCTGGTGTCTTTCATTTGATCAAAATAGAAGCTTTCTTTCCGTTTTCCTGGATTATTGGTTCTTTCATATGTTAGTAAGAACGATTTAGATATACGTTCTGTATCCCTGTAGTAAAACTCGGCTTTTGACG
>NZ_JAWRYM010000890.1:0-253 GCF_046534555.1 Bacillus sp. SIMBA_074
TTGAAAGACATAGAGCTGCAGTGTTAAGAATGGAAATGGACTATGAATTAGCAACCCTTTTTGAAGCAATTGGTGAAGAGAATGACCAAAAGAGGTCACAATGTAAGCAAAGGCTTGAACGCATCCGGTTGGAACTGTTGAAACTGAAAGCCTTGTAATGATTGGCTGCATAGATCTTGAAGGAGAATGAGTGAAAGAAATGAATCAATTTCAATACAAGGAATTTTATTATAGATGAACGGACACTTATTTT
>NZ_JAWRYM010000891.1:0-253 GCF_046534555.1 Bacillus sp. SIMBA_074
GTCTGACGCTTGCGGCGTCCGACGCGGCCCGGCCGGGACCCGCCCGGCGTCAGGCCAGCCACTCCCGCGCGGCGACGACCAGCGCCCGCACGCCGGTGTCGATCGTCGGCTGCGGGATGGGCGCGAAGAACGGCGAGTGGTTGCTCGGGATGTCCGTGTCGACGGTTCCCGCCGCCACGGCCCTGAGCACGGTCTCCGGGTCGCCGCCGCCGAGCATCCAGTAGACCAGCGGAGCTCCGGCCGCGGTCGCCAG
>NZ_JAWRYM010000892.1:0-253 GCF_046534555.1 Bacillus sp. SIMBA_074
TGACGTCTCGCGCGGCGCCGTCGTGTTCCGCGCCGAGGTGCCGGCACTCGGGTACCGGCTCTACCGCCTCCGTCCCGGTCCCGGCCCTGGCGTCGTCTCCGCTGCCGGTTCGGGTCCGGTCTCCGGCGGCCTGACCGTCACCGCGGACACCCTCGAGAACGACCACGTCCGCATCCGCATCGACCAGGAGACCGGCTGGATCTCGTCCTACCTGGTCAAGGCGACGGGCGTGGATGTGATGGCCGGGGTCGAC
>NZ_JAWRYM010000893.1:0-253 GCF_046534555.1 Bacillus sp. SIMBA_074
CCTGGACAGCCCGCGCATCCTCGGGGAGGAAGACGCCGGCGACGCCGGCCAGGCCGTGTTCAAGGAGTTCGGCGGCCAGACGCCCTACCTGGAGCGGATCAGCTCGGTACTGCGCGCTTTGCACGAGGGCCTGCGGCAGACCCCGGGGTTCTGCGCGATGCTGCTGTCGCTGGACCTGCTGGAGCCGTTCACCCTGGACGCCCGCCTGCAGGGCGGCGTGCCATTGCAGCTGCAGGGCCTGTACTGCATCCGC
>NZ_JAWRYM010000894.1:0-253 GCF_046534555.1 Bacillus sp. SIMBA_074
GTGCGTCGCCGGCGCCGGGCGGAACCGGCACGACACGAAGGGTCGTCTCACGCATGACTTCCGGTATCGCACCCCTGCACCTCGTCATCACGGTCATCGTGCTCATCGCCGTCGTCGCACTCGTCGGTTACCTGGTCCTTCGCGTCACGCGCGGAGGCAAACGGCGCGACTGATCCGTGCGCTGCTGTGGGTGAGGTTCACCAACGTCCGGTGCCCCTCATCCGTGACGCCGCCGCAGCCCGTGAACCGATTG
>NZ_JAWRYM010000895.1:0-252 GCF_046534555.1 Bacillus sp. SIMBA_074
TTGCATCCCCCTTTATGAGTGAAAGCTGCGGAATCGGCACATCCAGTTCCATCGCATCAATCAACAAATGATCAGGAAGTTCCGACAGATCGTTCACTGCGGCCACCATTGCCTTTTTCGTAGCTTGATATATATTGATTTCATCAATTACTTCGCTATGTACAACACCCACTCCTATGGAAAGTGCTTCCTTAAAAATCATCTCATAAAACAGTTCCCTTTTTGACTCTGGAATCTTTTTAGAATCATTCA
>NZ_JAWRYM010000136.1:0-410 GCF_046534555.1 Bacillus sp. SIMBA_074
TAAATCTGTAAACGCATATTTCCATTCGCTTGCTGCGCTTACTTCTTTTGTATCGATTACCTTGCCATTTTGTAGTAAGTCTACTTTAATCATATTCGGACGATCTTTCGCATTATCGTCTTTCCATGTTTTCGTTCCTTCTACTTTTGTTTGACCTACTTTTGTATTTGTAATGTCATAACCTTTTACTTTGGATTGATATCCATCTATCCCTTGTTCTTTTACTTCATACTTATATGCCTTGCCTTCGGCATCGTATGCCGCTAAATCTTTGAATTCATACTTCCAACCGCTTGCTTCTGTTACTTCTTGTGTTGCGATTACTTGGCCATGTTGTAGTAAGTCTACTTTAATCATCGTCGGACGATCTTTCGCATTATCGTCTTTCCACGTTTTCGTTCCTTCTACTT
>NZ_JAWRYM010000896.1:0-252 GCF_046534555.1 Bacillus sp. SIMBA_074
TAACAGAACATTCATCCATCCTCTATACGTCCCTTCCCCGAACTGCTGCAAAAAATGGAGGTAACCAGGTGGGAGAGAAATGGTGTCTTGCATCGCAAGCATTTGCTTTCCACGATCAGACAGCGGATTTGGTTGAGATACCACGTACATAGCTTACTCCTCCTGTTTCCTGTCAAAGCTTCCCGAAACGAAACGTGCACAGTAGACATTGCTCTTTTACCATTTCCACATATTTCAAATCAATTCCTTTGG
>NZ_JAWRYM010000897.1:0-252 GCF_046534555.1 Bacillus sp. SIMBA_074
GTCGTGGTCGATCCCGAAGTGGTGACACCGAGCGTGACGGTCGAAAGCTCGCCGAAGGTCGGCGGACGCATCGACGTCAGCGGCGTCGGATTCGAGCCGGGGATCGAGTACACCGTCCAGCTGCGTTCCACGCCGGCCGATCTCGGGACCGTGACCGCCGAGGCCGACGGCAGCTTCGCCTTCCGTGGAGTCGTGCCCGACGACATCGAGGCCGGCGCGCACACGCTCGTCGTGATGCTCGCCGGGGCGGAC
>NZ_JAWRYM010000898.1:0-252 GCF_046534555.1 Bacillus sp. SIMBA_074
GTTATGAATTACTGTACCAACTGGGATGTTAATAAGAGGAAGTGCGTTACCCACTTTAATGTCAGCTTCTGGACCTGACATGATTTCCAAACCTACTTCTAGGTTTTTTGGAGCTAGGATATAACGTTTTTCTCCATCAACGTAATTAATTAATGCAATGTTTGCAGAACGATTTGGATCGTACTCAATAGTAGCAACGCGTCCTGGTATACCATCTTTATTCCGTTTGAAATCGATGATACGGTATTGACG
>NZ_JAWRYM010000899.1:0-252 GCF_046534555.1 Bacillus sp. SIMBA_074
GCCGGCAACGCTCGACGATGGCGACAACCGCCCGATGATGTTGGGCTGCCGGCCGCTCCCCGTGTCGCTGATGCCCTCCGTGACCTGCACCGGGCTCTCGAAGTCGCGGTCCGGGAGCCCCTCGAGGGCGTCGATGACCTCCTTCGGTGCGCCCTGGCCTTGGGCGGTTCCGACGAGATCGGCCTTGCTCGCGGGGTAGTCGACACCGCTCAGGTACTTCTGCACGTCGATCTGGATAGGTCGGTCGGCCAT
>NZ_JAWRYM010000900.1:0-252 GCF_046534555.1 Bacillus sp. SIMBA_074
CGGAAACAATCAATGGGTATGCTCAAACGGCTGCTGTGAAGGAAAAGGCGCAGCTCAAGTCTGGGAGGGGCCACCAGATTCCAGAAGGCTTATGGAGAAATCCATAAGTTTTTTCGTTTTGGATGGTCTATATCCGGTCATTCACTTTTTCACTCGCTTCCTCGAAACCTATGCGTTAGATGCCATCGGACACCATTTCTGAGCTTACATCCATGTAGTAAATAGCCACACGTATCTGCCTGTAGATATCAT
>NZ_JAWRYM010000901.1:0-252 GCF_046534555.1 Bacillus sp. SIMBA_074
GTCTGGACGACGTTCATGCCCAGCCAGGTCGACCTCGACGTGGCGAACGATCGCGCCAGAGCGTACCTGCGGCGGATCCTCGCCGCGCTTCGCGAGGGCGGCGTGACGACGGTCCGGCTCGACGCGGTCGGCTACGCCGTCAAGACGCCCGGCTCCGACAGCTTCATGACGCTCCAGACGCTGGACTTCGTCCGCGAGATCGTCGCGCTCGCCCGCGAGGAGGGCCTGCGCGTCCTGGTGGAGGTGCACGCC
>NZ_JAWRYM010000902.1:0-252 GCF_046534555.1 Bacillus sp. SIMBA_074
CTGTGATTTGATAAGACATACCGACATAATATCCGAATTTAAATAGCTTTTGGTGAACTTTCTCTTCAACCCCCGCTGAAATTGCTCCCAACTGGCAGCTGGATGCAATCAGTAATGCCGTTTTTCGTTTGATCCTTCTAAGGTATATCCGCCAATTCTGTTCGAAATTGTATTTATCTTTTATTTGTTCAATTTCCCCAAGACATAGTTCAACCATAGTATCAGCGAGAATTTGATGCGCAAGAGGAGACT
>NZ_JAWRYM010000903.1:0-252 GCF_046534555.1 Bacillus sp. SIMBA_074
GCCAGCATTTCCAATTCGCGTTCTTTCATTAATTGAATCGCATTCTCAACATTGCGGATCATACTGGCTATTTTATTCCCACCGGAGATCCCGTGGTCGTCGTATGCTTCGCTTAACTCGGCATCACGCCTTGCTTGAAAAAGGGAGCGTCCTATATCATCATGCATATAATAGGCTAAAGAATCGTTCGCTAGCCGTATCAATGCGTCCATCATTCGCTTTCCAACATCTCGGAGCTTTAACTGACGTGAT
>NZ_JAWRYM010000904.1:0-252 GCF_046534555.1 Bacillus sp. SIMBA_074
GGTCCGCTGTCCGACGCGCACGCCGTCGACGTAGAAGGTCATCCCAGCGATCGGATCCATGGTGCCGACGACGTGGTGCCATGCACCGTCGTTGTACGCGTTCGGAGACGTCAGAACGCGCCTCTCGGCCGGGTAGACGCCGAAGTTCAGCCGACCGCTCGTGTCCATGTAGATGGCGCGGTCGCTCGACGTCGACGTGCCGGTCGACCGGTTGCCGAAGCCGAGGATTCGCCCGCCGGCGTTCGTCGTGGT
>NZ_JAWRYM010000905.1:0-252 GCF_046534555.1 Bacillus sp. SIMBA_074
TTGTACTTCGCGAGAAAATTCTCAGCAAAGCCTTTTGCTTGTTGATAAGAGATTCGTTTTGCATAAGGAAGACTGGAATCTGTGCGATCATAGCGGGAATAGCTAGTTAACTCACCAGTGTCGGCGTGAATACTGACGCTATAGGAGAGATTGATATCCTGGCTGTTCGCTTCTTTTTTGACCCAGCTAAACGACCATTCTGGAAATGTACGCCAGGAATCGGATGAGCGCAAAGAGACATTGCTCAGTTCC
>NZ_JAWRYM010000906.1:0-252 GCF_046534555.1 Bacillus sp. SIMBA_074
GCCAGGGTGTACGCCTGGTACGCCGCATCCTTGTACTCCTGCGACGCGTCCTTCGGCACCAGACACCACGAGTACATCTCCGAACGGCCAGGACCGATCGGGTGGTACAGGCGCATCGTGACGAACCTCACACCGGGTTCCCCCGGCACCAGACTGAACGGCTGCATGAGGAAGGACAGGTTGGGGAACACCGTTCCCACCGCCGTGCGGGTGTTACTGAACACCTCGATCTGCTCGGGCGTGAAGCTCTGG
>NZ_JAWRYM010000907.1:0-252 GCF_046534555.1 Bacillus sp. SIMBA_074
GTGCCCTCCGCCTATGTCCGCGTCGTCACTGAGCACGGCCGGGCGCTGAACCACTTCAACAAGAAGTCCAAGGGGTTGCTCGTGCGTGCTCTCGCCGAGGATCGGCCCCGTGTGGCTTCCCTCCGCTCCCTCCGGCGCTGGGCCGAGAGCCGAGGCGTCGTGCTGCGTGACACGGAGCAACCGGGTGTTCTGGAGCTCGTCGTCCACGAGTGACCGCGCAAGTCCGCGCATGACCGCTTCCGCGTGGGTCTT
>NZ_JAWRYM010000908.1:0-252 GCF_046534555.1 Bacillus sp. SIMBA_074
GGCGGCGACCCTGACGCCCTGCTTAATACGTTGGGCCATGCGCTATTACGCGAGGACGCCGAATTCCATTCGTTTCAAATGTATGAAGCAGCGGTCGCCGAATTTGAGCGCTGGACAATACGTAGCGATGATTTTGCCGCTCGCGCTGGTGAAACAATGCTTCTGGCGGCAACCCGCTATTTGGCGGCGCATGCACCCACCCCTCGTGAACTTCCACATATCGCCCGAATTGCCACTCGACTGCACCGGGGC
>NZ_JAWRYM010000137.1:0-409 GCF_046534555.1 Bacillus sp. SIMBA_074
GGATGTATTACAGTGCAGACAACCCTACCCGATCCCTTCGCTATACGGAATTGGAAAATGGGGAAAAACTTATACTTGTCGGCGGGGAAGGCCATAAAACAGGCCAGGGAATCTCGACTATCGAGCATTATGAGGCCTTAAAGGACTTCAGTTCCCAATATTTCGATGTTACGGATATTCCATATCGCTGGTCGGCACAAGATATTATGTCACCGGATAATATCCCCTTGGTCGGTCCAGTGACATCCAATCATCAAAACGTTCAAATTGCAACGGGTTATGCAAAATGGGGTATGACGAATGGATCGATTGCCGCTAAAATCTTGACTGACCATATTTTGCAAAGGGATAACCGGTATGCAGAATTGTATGCCCCTTCCCGTTTAAAAGGCTTGAAGAATATGAAGAA
>NZ_JAWRYM010000909.1:0-252 GCF_046534555.1 Bacillus sp. SIMBA_074
GGGAACCTGTATGTTCTTGACGTACGCTATGAAAAAGAGCTTGTCGAAGGGCAAATACCCGAAGCTAAGCACGTCATGCTTGGATTACTTCCGATGAGATTAGACGAATTGCCACATGACAAGCCGATTCTGGTTCAATGCAAATCAGGGAAAAGGTCTGCGATTGGCGTGAGCTTTCTGCAAGCAAACGGCTTCAAGAATGTGCACAACCTGACTGGTGGTTATGATGAGTGGGTGAAGCAAGGCTTGCCG
>NZ_JAWRYM010000910.1:0-252 GCF_046534555.1 Bacillus sp. SIMBA_074
GCGATATCGTGAAGCTGCCCATTACAACTATCAAGACTCGAATTCATCGCGGGCGAGAAGCTTTACGTAGCAAGTTGCGATTGATGTGAGAAAGGAGAAATCACGATGGAATGCCGGGATATGATTTGCCTTATCCATGAATATCTGGATGGGGACACTGATGAACTTGCCAATCAGCATTTGCAAACACATATGAAGACCTGTGTGAGCTGCCGCCAACATATGCATGAGTTGCAGCGGGCCATCGCTTTT
>NZ_JAWRYM010000911.1:0-252 GCF_046534555.1 Bacillus sp. SIMBA_074
TACTCAGCTTCCAGCTTCATCACAGCCCCAAACATTTGTGAAGCAGGCATAAAGCAAATGTACGAACAAAGCTCGGCAATCTCCTGATCATCAAAAACAGTTCGCAAAACATCAAAGATAGAATCATCGAGATTTTGATAGTTTTGCAGGAAAATTTCTGCAAAGCCTACAGCAATAGCGACTTGTGGATCAATCTGTACATCGGACGGCCTTCCTTTCGCCTGGCAATACTCGCATCCATTGCCAAACGCC
>NZ_JAWRYM010000912.1:0-252 GCF_046534555.1 Bacillus sp. SIMBA_074
GTCGAGGATGCACTCGCTGCCGATTTCACGTCCGTGATGATCGACACGTCGGAAGAACCGTACGAGGAGAACGTCCGCCTGTCTGCGAAGGCTCGCGAGACCGCACCGTCCGACATCGCCGTCGAAGCAGAGCTCGGCGCCATCGGCGGCAAGGAGGACGAGATCGGCCCCGACGAGGCCTCCGGCACGAACCCCGAGCAGGTCGCCGACTTCGTCGCCCGCACGCGCTGCGACATGCTGGCCGTCTCGGTC
>NZ_JAWRYM010000913.1:0-252 GCF_046534555.1 Bacillus sp. SIMBA_074
CTCCCTGCTGGGTGACCGTGACCGTGTAGGTGATCCGGTCGCCCGGGTGCACGGTGGCACCCGAGGCCGGGTTGGAGGACTTGGCGACCGTGTAGTTGGTCACCTGCACGCCCGCCGGGTCGCACAGGATGGTCGGGGCCTCGGCGTCCGCCGGGGTGTCGGCCGTGCCGCACGCGTTGTTGACGACCGCGCCACCGCCGTTGACGGTCACGGTGTACTCGTGCGTCTGCTTCTCGCCGCGGGCGAGAGAGG
>NZ_JAWRYM010000020.1:0-92545 GCF_046534555.1 Bacillus sp. SIMBA_074
TTCTTTTGAAGAAAATTTAGCCATAAAAAATGCACCTCCAATTGTTAGACCGTGTCTAACAATTGGGGTGCACTTCACTAGGCCCATGACTTTTTCTATTTATATATATTCAGGGAACACTTTACAACTCTTTTCCTGCTCTATATCATGTCCAAAGAAAACAATTGGGTTCTCTTTCCTAACAACTTCTTTTAAACGTTTAATTGAAGATAAAGCTAATTCCGAATCAAATCCAGCGAACGGCACTTCATCTTCAAAATTTTCTTTCCTATACGATGCATCTATCGTTAATAACACTGGGCCAGAGTTCTCTGTCTCAATGAATAGTGACTGATGCCCCGGAGTATGTCCTGGTGTATACAATAATTGAACTCCTGGTACGACTTCATAATCCCCTTCAATGATCTTGTATTTCAAATTCGGCAATATACATTCTTTCATATATTCTTCACTATGTTGTGCCGCCTCGTATTCAGCACGCTGCACAATAATCGGTGTATTTGTAAAAGCACCATTTCCTCCTGCATGATCAAAATGTAAGTGAGAACTAATAATATACAGAAGGTCTTCCGGCTCATAACCAACGCGTTTTAAAATATTCACGATTCTATCTTCTTCCGTCATTTTCGGTAAAATCTGTCCTTCAACAAATGTACCGTTAAAAAGGCCTTCATTATTAATCGCACTTTCTGGCATACCTGTATCTACTAAAATAGGTCCTTCTTCAGTCTCCAAAAGATAACACCAAACCGGTAAGTCTAATAATTTTCCTGGTGTTAATGTACTGTTAACAGACGAATGATCCAACATACAACGACCTGCTGGGACGAAATAAAGCTTCTTTACTGTCATTATGTATCCACCTTTACAAATAATTTAGGATAAAACAATACTATATTTCGCTTATGAGAAATAAACTCCTTCTCACCTTTCATTATTTCAACTATTATCTTTTCAATTGTTCACAACTTTTCATTCCAAATCCAGTGATACTGGAAAGCCTATGCAGAAATCCAATCTTCCTTTAACTATATAAGATAAAAGTATCACTTTTTCTTATAATAACACTTCCGTTCTCTGAAAACAGAATATATTTGATATTTTTATATAATTGATCAAGTCGTCGAAACCAAGACGTTAAAACGAACTTTGGACATAAAATAACCGACTACCTACATGTTTTAAAAAAGGAGTCGGCTATTTTGCTTATTTATTATTGATTTGCATGCTCTTTATATGTGATGAGCGAAAATTCCCAAGATTAATATGCTACTTTAGTTTCCATGCTTTTTCACTGAAATACTTCCGTTATGTGTGTTTAATTTAATTTGATTTTCTCCCTTCCCAATAACTGCATTTCCATTATATTTATTCAAGATATTCGCTTTTCCATTGTCGACAGAGACATTAAATTGAACATTAGTTGGTTCTTTTTCAGTTTCAATATTAATCTTGCCATTGTGAGTCGTAAAATTGAGATTTCGATCAAGTTCATTTGTTTTAAGAGAAAGACTTCCGTTTTTAGATTGCCCTTCTAGTTCACCTTCAACATGATCTAGCATTATTCGTCCATTATTCGATTTCACATGAATATTTTGCGCCGTTATATCTTTAAAGTCCATACTTCCATTATTTGTTTCCGCATTAATTTTTTGCGAATTGATCTCTCTTAATTCAACACGCCCATTGCTTGTATTGATATCAAAATGCGTTGTATTTTGTTGTTTTGCAGAAACGTAACCATTGTTATTGGAAATTTTTAATGAATCATATTGTTTTTCAGGCAGATAGACATTTAATGTTAATGGGACCAATACTTCAGAAATGTTGAAGTTGAACCAACTCTGTTGTTTTTCTTTGTAAGAAATGAGAAGCGTTGAATCTTTTTCATCCGTAGCTAATGTTCTTTCTATGTTAGGATTAACTTCCCCATCTAATGTTACTTTCATGTTACTTTCTGTTGTAGGATTGATGTTAACACGCACGTTATTCGTATCGATAATGACGCTTGACACATTATTATTGTTAATGACCTTTTCTTCTGAAATTGGTACTGTGGCAATTGAACGATAAGTGAATAGACTTCCCACAATCCCAATAATGAAAATAATACCTGCAATGATTGAAAGTTTCTTTTTATTTATCATGCTTAAAACCACCTTTTACTAGTGCTATATTGAACTTTAAATAACGAACAAATCCATTCTTTGCTAGCTTCGTTAAAAATAACATAGCAATTACAATGAAATATCCAAGTCCACAAAGTGCTAAAGAAACGAAAAGATTAAATAGCAAGAATGTATTTGGATGTATAATAGTGTCAACTAGAACAAGTAATGGTGAACCTAAAAATGAGATTCCTAGAACCCATCCTGAAAAAATCAATGCCGCTAATGTAATTGCAGGTCCAAGCACGATTAACAAATTGAAAAAACCTAATCCAATTACTGCCCAAATTGCCCGAAAAACATTTCCTGTTGTTGCACTTGCTGTTACTTTCTCAATATGATAATCTGCTAATAACTCTTTGGCGATTTGAGCTGGAGAACCTAATGAAGCTACAATTTCTTCTTCACTTTTCCCTTCCTCTAATCCGAAAGTAAAATGTTCTTCATAATCTTTTAAAATATCTGCACGCTCTTTTTCAGATAATTTTTTTAGAGATGCATTTAATTGTTGTAAAAATTTATTTTTCGTCATTACGTACACCTTCTTTTATTAATTGATTGACACCTTGCGAAAACTCATTCCATTCCTCCAAAAGTTGATACAAATACGTTCTACCTTTATCCGTCAGTTTATAATACTTCCTTGAAGGCCCTTCTGAAGACTCCTGTAAATACGTTGTAAAATATTCTTCTTTAGTTAATCTACGAAGTAGAGGATAAACAGACCCTTCTGATATTTCAATTTGATTGGAAATACTTCGAACTAATTCATACCCATAACGGTCTTTCTTATCAAGTAAGACAAGAACACAAAGTTCTAAAACTCCTTTTTTAAATTGTACATTCAATATTCATTCACCCTATTCTAATTAGCATTTACTACTGTTTATTGTTTAGTACTGTTTTATAATAAGTAACTACAAGTATAATATAACACTTGGTATTATTCATTGCAAGGTACACTGGAAAAATAAGTATACCTTGCATCCAACGCCTTATAAAATCAAAACGATGGCTCCTCTCCAGTTACAAAGTTCTAAATGAGGCTGAAACAGGCCTTTAACAAAATGGAAAGGACTCAACTTTTTTACATAATGACACTTTACCTACTATAATAAAAGAGAAAAACTCTTACTTTAATGGAGGGAATAAAAATGAAAGCAATTGGTTTACATGAATACTTACCTATTGAAGAAGAAAACAGTTTAATTGATATTGAAGTTGAAAGACCTGTTGCCACAGGAAGAGATATACTTGTTAAAATTAACGCTATTTCCGTTAATCCAGTTGATACAAAAGTTCGATCTCCGAAAGATAAAAAAGAAGATATAGCAAAAATACTTGGCTGGGATGCTAGTGGTATTGTCGTACAAACTGGCAAAGGTTGTACATTATTTAGAGAAGGCGATGAAGTATTTTACGCTGGAAGCATTACGAGACAAGGTACATACAGTGAATACCATTTAGTTGATGAAAGAATTGTTGGTAAAAAACCAAAAACGTTAAGTGATGCTGAATCTGCAGCACTTCCTTTAACAGCCATTACCGCATGGGAAGGTTTGTTTGAACGGTTAGGGATTGATTATAATAAGAAAGATGAAAATTCATTTAAAAACATTTTAATTATCGGCGGAGCTGGTGGTGTTGGCTCGATTGCTATTCAGTTAGCTAAATGGGCTGGACTAAACGTAATCGCAACTGCATCCCGCAACGAAACCATACAATGGGTTGAAAAATTCGGTGCCGATTATATAGTTAATCATCACCAACCTTTAAAAGATCAACTATTAGAATTTGGGCTAAAAGATGTAGATTATATCTTCTGCTTAAACAATACTGATCAGCATTGGCACGCGATGGGTGACATCATTAAACCACAAGGTAAAATTTGCTCTATCGTAGAAAATGAGCACCCTCTTGAGATGGGGATTTTAAAAAATAAAAGTGCCACATTCGTTTGGGAGTTTATGTTTACAAAAGCGATGTATGAAACTGGTGATATGAGTACTCAGCACGAACTATTAAATAAAGTAAGCGAGCTATTAGATGAAGGTATTCTTCAAACTACTTTAAATGATACGTTAACACCAATTAATGCAGAAAATCTTAAAAAGGCACATGCATTGCTTGAGAGTGGACGTACAATTGGGAAGATTGTATTAGAGAAATTTTAATAACAAAAAGTCCGATTTCTAAATAAGAAATCGGACTTTTTTATTACCTTTATTTACTTGAAATCTCTTGATCATTTTGAACGTCTAACGGAGCTCGCTTCCCTATTCCGAAAGCATAGAAACTAATTGTTACGATAGCTAAGAAAACAATACCTACAATTAGTGAAATACGTGTATCATCGTTAAACCACATTCCGATTAATACCATAATTAAAAAGGCTATCGTTAAATAGTTTGTAACAGGAGCAAATGGCATTTTGAACGGATGATCTTTCATCTCTGCTCCCTTTTCTTTTCTAAAACGAATTTGACTAATTAAAATGACAAACCATGGTACCATACCAGGAAGTACACTCGCACTATATACATATACGAATAAGTTTTTTGGTGCAATATAACTTAAAACAACACCAAACGCTAGACCGATAATTACACCAACTGTACCGAATAAAGGTACACCGTTATTAGAGATCTTCGTAAAGTATTTCGGTGCTTGTCCATTTACACCTAGTGTATAAAGCATACGTCCAGCACTATAAATACCACTGTTACAACCAGACAATGCGGCTGTAATAACAACGAAGTTAATAAGTCCCGCAGCTGCCGTAATACCAACTTTCGCAAAAGTTGCTACGAACGGACTACCAATTGAACTTAATTGATCCCAAGGATAAACAGTTACAATAACGAAAATAGCACCAATATAGAAAATTAGAATACGCCAAATTGTACTTTGAATTGCTCTAGTAAGTGTCTTCTTCGGATCTTTCGCTTCACCAGCAGTAATCCCGATTAATTCCACACCTTGATATGCTCCAACTACAAGTGATAAGGCAAAGAAGAATCCGGAAAAACCACCTGTGAAGAAACCACCATTTTTCCATAGATTAGATATGCCAATTGCTTCTCCCCCGTTCCCAATTCCGAAGAAAATGAGACCGAATCCGGCAATAATCATTAATAAAATCGTAACGATTTTAATCATCGCAAACCAAAATTCAAATTCACCAAATGATTTAACTGAAATTAAGTTAGCCGCACCAAGAATAACCATCGCGATAACACCTGGTATCCAAGCTGGTAAATCCGGGAACCAATATTTCATATACGCTCCAACTGCGATAATCTCTGACATCCCAACGATAACCCACTGGAACCAGTTACTCCACGCTGTCATATAACCAGCTAGCGGATGAATATACTTGTGGCCAAATGTCGCAAATGAACCTGTACTTGGCTCCATATACAACATTTCTCCCATGGCACGCATAATGAAGAAGATAAAAATACCTGCAATCGCATAGGCAAGCATTACTGACGGACCTGTCCATTTAATCGTGCTGGCTGACCCCATAAACAAACCAACACCAATCGTTCCGCCTAAAGCGATCATTTGAATATGACGTGCTTCTAAGCCCCTTTTCAATTCTTTGTTTGCCACTTCATTTCCCCCTCTTAGATGATTCATAGCCGCATTTAAAGTAAGATGGTGTACCCTAATTCCTCTTCGGCTTGAAAATGATGAAACAAACGTCATTTTAGACTAACTTTAAAGCTATCCTAAAATCTTATTTTGCCTCTTATGAAATTTCCAAAACCTCTCATCTTCCTACTTTATATAAAACTTAAAATTGCTTATTTTATAATAATTCATTTATCTGAAAAATACAATTACTTTTTATGGAAGATTGTTATATACAAATCGCATGCAATTCATTACTATACTAGTAACCAAAAACATATATTCAATATTATTGAAAAATAAATATTTTTTTCCAAAATTATCTATTAAATAATAAATAAACTATTACAACGCATTTTTATTCAACAAAACCTTAACTGTCTCTCCTCTGTAAACTCCTTTTCGCTCGCTAACTTTATTCCTGCACATTGTTTTTCTTTAATTATTTCTCAAAGGACCTGCTCATTCATCATTAAAAAGCATAAAGTAACGTAAACCCGTTAAAACAAAAGAGTGACACAATGTTTTCCCCTCTTACGTAAAGGAGGAAGTATTATGGGATATGGTGGTAGTTGCGGTGGAGGCTGTGGTTTTGGTGGCGGATTCGCCTTACTAGTTGTGCTCTTTATCTTATTAATCATAGTTGGAGCTAGTTGCAGCGGATTCAGCTGCAAAAAAAAGACACTCTCGAGAGTGTCTTTTTTTATGCATTCATCTTAAATTATATTACTACTTATATTATTTTAAGTATTACCATACTAGGTTTCGCTACATATCCATCAGGCAAATAAATTCAAATCACCCGAAACGAGAAGATTAGCATCTCCAACAGAAAGATTTGATATCTTTATAACCTTATATATCCCCACCCATATAAACAGGGAACATATACCGCATCATTCTTTACTTAACACTTTCTAATTCCCATTGGTGATAATTACCCGGTGAAGTTGTATGTTCAGATCTTAAAACACGCTCACCAGCACCTACAAGCGGTGCAATACCATTATCTGCAACAGAACTAGTCCACTGATTTTCTCTTGATGTTATATAATTAGAATCAGATTTTATATAGAAGTTCTTCTGATTAGTAAGCTTGTCTAATTTAATAGTAGATTTATTGTGTTCAGTATCTAACCAACTATAGTCATAACCATTTCCAATGTTTAAATACTTATAATTACTATGACTACTATTCGTAAACTTCATAAACACTTCTTCATCTTTTTTGAATGGTTCTTCCGGTCTAGATTTACCTTTTCTTTCAAGTATTACTGGTGTTGCTTGAACGTCTGGTCCATGTATTGCTTGTTGGATAGGACCGAGTCTCAATCCATCCCAATTATTCCCCTTAAGTGAAAAGTGTACATATCTCCCATTAATTGATTGGCTTAAAGTACCGGCGCTCCAAGATTCGTTTACACCGTTAGCGAAGTTAGTAGCTGACTTCAAATAATACTGTTTTCCTTCTACTATAGCTTCTCCGGAATTATCTACTACTATTTTATCGATAGCGTCTAGATAGCTTTTATTTGAAACAAGAGGCGTGGAAACTTCAGTTTTATTGTCTTTTACATCAATTAATTCAAACCTAGCGTGAGATTCTCCAAGAGATGCACGGTTAACTGCTATGTCTACAGGTTCATTTTCTTTAGATTCATATACATTTGAATTCTGATTTCGAACTAATGTTACCTTTTGGCTCTCACCTTTTTTATTACGAACCGTAACAAAGATTTCTTTATTTAAATTAAATATACCTGGTATAACCGAAGCATAAATCTTTTTCTTGCTATAATCATAACTGCTATATGATAGAGTTGGTTGTAGTGCGCGGTGATCAAAGAAACCAAGATTCACACCTCGTTCTAAAAGAGAACGATTTGGACCATAACGAACTAGATTTTCTTTTGGCTGACCATTTACAATATGCTTCGCTACCCAAGCCCCCTTGCCTATCCCGCTATTTTCAAAAAATTCGTCCAGTGAAAGATTATAATCAACGCTAGCAGGTTTTGTTTTGTCCGTTCTTGGTGTATACACTCTAAATTTTGGTATAGAACCCAAATTTGTTTCTACTAATGTAGTAGAAGCATTTACATTTGATGCAAAATGCGACCAATCACCTAAATTTTCAAACTTTCCATCTTTCATTGTATATACATTCATTGTACTGGTAGGCAAGACCTCAATAGAAAGAGGTGCCCCTTGTTCTACCGCTTTTAATTCATCTAATGTTAGAGAAATTTTCACATCCGCTTGACCTTCTACACTATCCATCAGAATTTCAGTTTTATTGTTTCCGCCTTTTGCTGTAGTTAACAAGTTGGCTTTATAACGATCTTGTGTCGCCTTAACAGTATTAATAATTTTATTACCTAATCGAATGTTAAAGTGAGGTGAAACATCCCCAGCAGATGCTGTACCCGTGTTTTTATATTCTAAATGGAAGCGCACATTTGCTGCTTTAGCTAAATCAACAGTTGTTGCTGTTGACCAATCAAAGCTATTAGAGATGCTTTCTGTTTCCGTTTTTGTATTAGAGTAACCATATCCTACATTTAACGATCCTTTTCCTGAAGGTACAGGACCCACTGCCGATCCCTCGGCGCCGCCTTCAACCGCTAAACCAACATTAAAAGAATGTTGTACAGATAGACTTTTTTCCCAGCTCTTAGTACGTGATTCACCATTTGAATCTGTAATACTAGCAACCGGAGTAATATCGATACGTTTTACAGCAATTTGTAGATTTGGCACATTCGCGATCATGGGGTTAAAATCTGTATCAGAATCACTATCATAATGCTCCACTTCATAGCTATCTGTAAAAGGGTCTCCATCTGAGTTGGCACTCTTAGGATTTGTTATAAATCTCTTTTTCCCAAAGTCTTGCACTAAGTCATATAACTGGGCTTCATTTTTCCCTGTCTTTTCATTAAATACAATTTTAAATCCTTTTTCTTCCACATCATTAGGAATACCATCCTCGTCCCAATCATTATTTTTCTGAGGCTCTTCCATAATCATGATTCCTTTTTTTCCAGAATCACCAAAGATAATATTCTGTCCTTCCTTTAGATTAGTATCTTCTTTAAAGGTTTCCACTTTTCCGCCTTGTTCAGGCTTTGTTTCAGCTAAAGCAGGGGATGTTATCGTCAATGCCATAGTTAAACTACTTACTGCACCAAGTATTGGCTTTAATTTTTTCATCTTAGTTTTCCTCCATATTTCCTATACGTGTTTGAACATCTACTAGTAAGATTGATTTCATAATATCTCACAAGTCTTTCATTTCCCTTTCGCAAATGTTACAAAAGTCTTTCACAAATCTTTTTTTACTTTATTGATATAAAGGGTCCCGTTGCAGAATTTCTTAACATATAGAAAGGTGAGAAAATTGCAGAAACAAATTTTATAAATTATTTCCTAACCATACAAAAAGGCAGTTTTACTTTGCTATTTAACAAATTGTAAATCTGATAGGTGACAAAAATAAAAGGAACACAACTTTTTTAAAGTTGTGTTCCTTTTATTGATAAACTATTTAATTATAAAAGATAAAATCCCTATAATTACACATGCAATTCCGCTTAAGAATTGTCCCAGCCCCGCTGTTTCTCCTAAAATAAAGAAATTAAAAATATTTTTTCTTGTTTGTGTTTTCCCTATAAATGCTTCATCCGTTTTCATTCTATATATACCCCATATTACTAAGACTACGCCAAAAAGTATAAATAATAATTTTAAAATCATCGTATAGTTACCTCTGTTCAATATATTTTTTATGTATGTGATTCCATTTTTTATTCTATAAAGGCAGTTTTAAAATAAGGTTCCTTTTTCCATGCCTCTTTATTTTTCTAGTACATCTGAACGAACTAGTATTTAATCATCTGTTTTAATTACATCTGTTGAAATTAAATTTTTCTTCTGGCTCCTATGCATTTTTAATATTTAATGACGGGTTTTCTTTTTCAACAGAAGTGATTGCACTAAAAAATGCTAAAGCTGCGGGAGTTACTTTTTTTCATTTGATCCATTTTATTTCTCCCTCCCTTTCATCATATCTACAAAATTGCAAAAGATGAAATTATACTTATACTTTTCACTTCAGATTAAAATATAATCACCTTCGATACAGTAATCTTATTCTATATATCTTTCAATTTCCTTTCATAAATGTTACAAAAGTCTTTCAACCGCCTCATTTCTTTTCTGATGTAACGGGAAGTGTAAACCAAAATTCACATCCCTGTTTTCCGTCTTGGCGGTCCCGAACACCAATTTGTCCTTTATGCAGTTCAACTAGCGATTTTGCAATGGCTAAACCAAGTCCAGAACCTCCAGATTGTGAACTTCTTGATGGATCCGTTCTAAAGAAACGGTCAAATATACGCAATTGATCATCTCGAGAAATCCCTTCCCCTTCATCACACAAAATGAATTGAACTTGTTGCTTCTGTTTATTTCCCTCTACAATTAATTCGATTGTTCCACATGTAGGAGAATGCCGAATCGCGTTATGCAACAAATTATTGATAACTCGCGCTATTTTACATGGCATAATCCAAATTCGTGGTAATGTCTCAGAAACGTGCAATTGCAAATCAATCTCTTTATCTTGTAATAAGATATCATGTGAATCTATTACTTTTAATAAAATGCTATCTACATGTATTAAACTTGGATAAAAAACTTCTTGTCCAAGTTCTAACTTAGAAAGGTCAAATAAATCATTAATTAATCCACTTAATCGTTGTATGTCATTTAGAATTGTCTTTAAATATTGTTGTTTCATATTAGGATCTTCAATTAATCCATCTTGTAACGCTTCTATCATCAACTGTACGCTAGCCATGGGAGTTCGTAAGTCATGGGAAATATTCGCAATCAGCTCTGTACGCGCTTTTTCTCCTTTTTCTAACTTAGCAAAGCTTTCGTCCAATTTTTTGGCCATTTCTTGAAAAGCTTCTGCTAATTCTTTAAACTCTTCCGGTTCTTTCCCTATTATGTACATCGTTCCAAATTGTCTATCACTAAATTGTTTGGTTAAGGCAATTAAATTTTGAATAGATCTCATAATAGGACGTGTCATTAACCAGTAAATAATTGTAGAAATAATCATCGCTACAATTACTATTACTATTAATAAACGTGTCTGTTCTGGTCTAAGTAACATTTGCCTTTCACTGTACCATATAGAAATTACCATGATACCCGTGCTTAATAGATTCATCAATAAAAGTTGATTTCGTAACTTCATTTATCGTTTCCTCCATCTGGTTCAAAACAATAACCGATGCCCCAAACCGTATGAACCCAACGGTTCTTTATTGTAGGCTTCTCCAATTTCTCACGTAAACGACTCATTAATACAGTTACTGCATTTGTGCAACCTTCATACTCAAATCCCCAAATTTGTTCAAGAAGTTGAGACCTTGAAAACACCTGTTTAGGATGTTTTGCCATGAGATAAAGCACCTCAAACTCTTTCACCGTTAACTCTATTTCATATTGACAAACAAATACACTTCTTTTCGTTGGATCAATTTTCAAATCTGGAAACTCTATCATTCCTGATGTAGGCTCTATTCCTTGAATTGTTACTTGACTTCCTCTTCTTAATATAATTTGTACCCTTAATACTAATTCACGAGGTGAAAAGGGTTTTGTTACATAATCATCCGCTCCCATTGTTAATCCTAAAATCCGTTCTCTTTCTTCTCCTCTCGCAGTTAACATAATAATAGGTACATTGGAATGTTGGCGAATTTCCTCACATAGTTCCCATCCATCTTTTTCTGGCATCATCAAATCTAAAATAATTAGATCAGGTTGAAATTGTTGAAATATATTCCATCCTTCTGTTCCGTTCACAGCAGTGCATACTTCATACCCTTCTCTTTCTAGGTACCGTTTACATATCTCTCGTATATTATCTTCATCTTCTATAATTGCAATTTTTGTTTTCATACATTAAATCTCCTCTGCTCCTTCATCCATGGCGAATGATATAAAATCAATATGCGTAAATTCATCTTATTTTATATACATTGCATTTTTCTTTCGAAAATATAACAAAACCCTTTCACAACTATCATAAAAAATTATCACTCAAGTAAAAAAGTTTCTTTTTCTATAGCCGAGAAAAAGAAACTTTTCACTTTTAAAACATACATGCAACTTAACCTAAATGGTATTTAGAGCGACCTTCTTTTCCCTAAATTAACTTTTTTATCTTTTATTACATCATGAATTATCAATCTAACTTATTAAGTAAATTTTGAAAGAATCCTTTTACTTCATGCATAAAATGTAACGTCTAATAAAATTAGGAGTTGTACTTCAAATTCAAGTTAAATTATCCCTATTAAATCCATTTTTCTTTGCCTGATCAAATCACTTCAGACTCCCTATGTTTCTACAAGATAATAGTTTGATTTTTCATTTTCAGAGATTTATTTGCTAGTTATGATTACATGTTATTTGTACTAGCATCACCAACTGAGTCACCGTTATAAATTGGGAAAAATAGAGTAACAGTAGTTCCTTTCCCAACTTGACTTTTTATACTTATTTTTCCACCATGACTTTCAATGATTCGATAACTCATCATAAGCCCAACACCCGTCCCTTTTTCTTTTGTACTATAAAAAGGTTCACCTAGTCTTTTAATTCTTTCTGAAGGAATACCTATTCCTTTATCTAAAATACTAATCTTAACCTCGGTACTCTTATGTTTTTTCACGCTTATAATGATTTCTTGACCATTTTGTATAGCCTCAATAGAATTTTGTAAAATACTATAGAAAACTTGTTTTAATTGAATTTCGCTACACTCAACTAATAAGTTTTCAGCATCCACATTTAATGTAATACGAATATTCTTCATTATTGCTTGTGTACTTATTAAATCGACTACATTATCTAATATAGTACAAAGGTTTTTAGGCTCAAATACTGCCGCATTCGGTTTTGCAATAGATAAAAATTCTTGAAGAACTGTTTCAATACTACTAATTTCAGAAAGTATTAGGCTTAAATATTCTTTATCCTCCCCCACTTCCTGTTGCAATAATTGCATGAACCCTTTAATTACTGTTAATGGGTTACGAACTTTATGAGCAATCCCAGCTGCCAATTGCCCTACTGCATTAAGGGTATCTGATTTCTTTAATAACTCCGTCGTTATTTTACGCTCTGTAATATCACGTACAATAATCATAATTTTATCCTCAAAAAGCGGTAAAAGTCTTGCTTCAAAATAATAAATTTCATCATCTAGTTGTAGAGAATAATCTATTAATACTGGAGCGGACGAAGTTTTTATTTGATTAATAGCCTTCTCAAATTGCTTTATGATAGGAACTGGTAATATCTCTTGGAATTTCTTCCCTATAAATTCTTCAATTGGAACATAAAATTTGGATACAGAATTAACTTTACAATCCTTAATGGTCCCATCAAGTTCTGACAAAAAATACAAATCAGGAATTGCTTTAAAAATTAATTCTAGTTCATTCGAGGTTTGTTTAAGTTTCTCTTCCATCCTCTTACGCTTAGTTATATCAATTCCAATTGCTCCTACATTCCATCCTAAAGTTGGGATACTATGTAAAATATTGGACCACATAATAGTTTTTATCTCACCGTTTTTACATGTGATATCCATCTCCCAATCTCTAAAATCGTTACGATTAGGTCTATAAGGATGTAGCAATTGCATCGCTTTTGGATTGTTAATTATTTCATCTGCATTATATCCAGTTACTAATTCACATTCCCGATTCCACATAATAATATTTCCTTTTTCATCAATTGCATTAATCATAATCGGCATATTTTGTAATATACTATCTAAACAATTTTCTTCATGATTTGTTATCATATTTATTTGGGAATCTTTTTCATGAATTTTTTTAAGGTGTAATTGTTGTGTTGCCATCTCTTCAATTAGATTTGCAATGCATTTAAAATGTTTTATATGAGAATCCGCAATAACTCCTTTATTAATACTTGAGCCTATAACAAAGGTTGCTATATGCTCCTGCTCAATAATGATCGGAATATGCATTTCTTGGGACGATTGGATTTTTGGATTATGAAAAAAAGGGGCGCCTTTGGAAAATATAACATTTTGATTATTATCAAGGAGACAGAATGGAACTTTAGTTAAATTATAAAATTGCTCTGTTATATTCTTAAACTCGTTTATATTTATAAGATCTTTAAGTGTGTATTTCATTATTTAACCCATCTCCTTTATATTTACTATATCTTTAAGACTCCCAATATAAATTTTCCAACTAGAAACAATAAACAATTCCCTATTACAATGATGGATTCGTTCTGAAATACCCTAAGATCAACCGCATACTTGTATAGAGTAATAATACAAAGGTTTAAACTATAAAAAGGGCCGCAAAGCTTTCTTAAAAAAACGCTCTGCGGCCTTATGCTTTCTTGTTTCACCTAAATAAAAATCAATTGTATTTCTTTCTTAATCAACGGCACGCTATAAATAAATCTATTATCTTCTTACTTTTATATAAACTATTTAATTCTAAATCATACTGATAAACCTAGTTTATAATCATTGTACAAACAAAAAATAATCTATATTTCCCTATTATCTTTACTAATTTTAATAGTTACAAACTAAGCAATTACAACGTTGCATCATCCCTATCAAATCTCAAAATCTTATGTATCAAAATGAGCATAAATTTTTGATTAATAATGTTTTCATTTAAATGCTATTGGTTTATTCATACTATTTCCCTTTATGTGTAGATTCATAACATGAGTATGTCCAAGTTTGATAATACATTTTTATTCACCAAATTTTTTGTCCCCTCCTAAAGACATTTTTTCATGCTCTCCTCCGTAATATAAGTCTATTTTGATAACAAAAATAGCTTTTGTAACTTTTGTAACTGATTTTGTAATTAATGAAACCAAACGAAAACGAAACATAAACCAAGCATAAACCAAACGTAGAACAAACACAGGCCAATACCAGGTTTTATATAAAATCTTATATCCCCCCACATGGCAACTATATTCACAATTTATTGTAGATGATAAAAAACAGTTGCTAAAAAAATCTCTTGTTTGATAAATAAAATTTGTAAAACTGTAGTACTAAAAGAGAGTCTCATTTTTCAATGAGACTCTCTTTTTTTATATACTTAAACAGAATTTTCAGCTCTATCATTCAAAATACATACTCGAGTGAAAACTACCATAATTACTACAATAACTAAAAAATATAGAGGCATGACAACTAAAGAACCTGTATGAAGCTGGCTCATTCCCCAAATCGTCACCGTCACTAGTATATAATAGCCTAGGCTAAATAAGGCACCTGCTGTACCAATGACGTCCTGAAAATCTACTAATGCTAAACTTAAACAGTTAGGTAATGCTACCCCAATTCCTAATAGCAATATAAACATCGCTACTAAAAATCCAATCATATATATTATGTTAGGATTTAATCCAACAAACGTAATAACAGATAAAATGACTGCTCCCCCTGTCATTACAATACTACCTATATATATGATTTTCTCCGGTTTATAAATAGGCAGTAACCGTTTTGAAACTTTCGCTCCAATAATAGAAGCAGACGCAACTACAATTCCTAGAAATCCGTACATACTAGGTGATAACTGAAAGTATTCAATAAAGATAAACGGCGCTTCTGCGTAGTAGCTAAATAAAACACCATTCGTTCCTCCAATCAATAGACCGTATGTTACTACTTTCGGATTTGTAATTAATCTTTTTAACACTGAAAACACATTTATTTTGTCCGTTACTGTGTCCGTTTTTGTTTCCGGAAGAGAAACAAAAGTATACAGCAAAATTCCAACACTCATAACTACTAAACTTAAAAACACCATTTTAAATCCAAACATTTGATCAAGAAAACCACCAATTAACGGACCTATCGCTGGTGTAAAGGCAATGACTGCCGAAATTTGAGCAAACATAACATGACGTTTATGCCCCTCTACACTTTCACGAAGAATCGTTTGTGTCACAACTGAACCAGCACTTGCTCCAAATGCTTGAATAAAACGACTAAACAATAAAAATTCAATAGAATTTGCAATATAGCATAAGAAACTTCCAGCGCCATATACTACAATTCCAAATAACATTGCTGGGCGACGACCAATTATATCTGATAACCATCCAATAAAAAATACACCTAAAGCAAATCCAGCAAAATAAACACTAAGCGTTAACTGTACCTCATTATTACTTACGTGCAACGCCTTTGAAATATCCGGTAAAGACGGTGTGTAAATTGTTTCACTAATTTGCGGAAATGCCACCAGAATGATCATTAACCAAAGTGATGGTACTGAGACTTTTTTCACTTTTAATACCCTCCTATAACTTTGAAAATCTCAGAAATGAATAGACTTTCTTAGCTACGGAACAGGAGGGGCCATTATAGAAATTCGATCATAAAACAACAAAGAAAACACCTCAATTACGCATGTTAATACTTATAGGAGGGTAATATTAACATTGATTTTACAATATAGTCTTTCAATTATATGATAGGTTGTGTTCGTTTTCTAGTGTTCATAATCTGAATATTTGTTAGTAGACGCATATCCTTTCAATTCTCTTGGAAAATTAATACGATTTGAAAAGCGCAACTAAACAACTGAAACGCCCCTTCAATTGTTAAAATCATTCTCACAATTGAAGGGGCGTTTTTTTATTGCTACATTTTCACTGATTGTTCTTTTTGATAGATAATTTCACCATCAATAATTGTTGTTTCTACTTTTAAATCTTTAATTTGGTTTGGATTGACACTTAAAATGCTGTCATTTAATATAACTAAATCCGCCAGTTTTCCGACCTCTATGCTTCCTTTTATCTCTTCTTCAAAACTCGCATAAGCACCATTCCATGTGTATAGTTTAATAGCTTCCATTACGCTTATAGATTGATTAGCACCAACCTCTATTCCAGACTTAGTTTTTCTATTGACAGCAACATGAATTCCTAATAAAGGATTATAGTCAGTAACTGGTGCATCCGAACTACCTGCTGCAATGATACCACGATCAATAAAATCACGAGCAGCGTACATGTGATTAACACGATCACCATAATGCCGGATATATATCTCTCCAAATTCATATGGAAATGGAGGATTTGGAATAGGAATCATCTCGAGTTTTTTCATTCGCTCTTGTAAATCTGGTGAAGAAATTCCCGCGTGCTCGATCCGATGACGGTGATTTTTTCTTGGTGATTCCTCTAGCGCCCTTTCTACACAATTTAAATACATTTCAATGGCTTTATCACCTTGTGCATGTACAGTGATTTGATAACCTTTTTTATGCGCTTCACCTAAAACCTTATAGATTTCTTCCTCACTATAATAAAGAATGCCGTAATTGTTAGGGTCACTTGAATATGACTTACGGGTTGCAATTGTAGGCCCCGTGCTACTTCCATCTGTAAACAATTTAGCCGGTCCAACTTTGAATCTCTCATCTCCGGTACCAGTTATCACACCAGCTTCGACCATTTTATTAACAAATTCATGAGAGTTATTTATTTGACATATCATTGCATATATTCGGACACGAATATCCCTACTCTTCACAGCTCGTTGTAGTAAACGAAAACTCTCCGGTCCATCTCCACCTGCGTCATGTATACTTGTTATGCCAGCTGCAACGAAATGATCTGATGCAATTTTCACAGCCTTCATCATTTCACTTTCTGTATAACTTGCAACCTCGCTCATACTCATATTTGCTGCTTCAATTAACTTTCCTGTAAGCCTTCCTGCCTGATTCTTTTCAATAACTCCCCCACTCGTATCCGGTGTGTTCTCGTTAATTTGCGCAATTTCTAATGCTTTACTGTTCACCACGCTTATGTGGTGACAAGTACGAGTTATAATAATAGGGTGTTCAACTGAAATTTCATCCAACTCAGTAATTGTTGGATAACGCTTTTCCTTCACAGCGGTTTCATTAAAGCCCCAAGCACGTATCCATTCACCTTTTGGCGTCTCTAGGGCCTTCTTTTTCAGATCATCTAACAAAGCATCGATAGAATCAATATGTTCAGCTTTACAACTGACAGCCAACTGATTTAGCCCATGAGAAATGAGGTGAAGATGGGAATCAATGAATCCAGGAAGAAGCGTTTTCCCTTGCAGGTCAATTACATCCGTGTTTTCTCCTATAAAACTCTTAACCTCCTGATTTAAGCCAACAACTACGATATGATTATCTTTTATTGCTACAGCTTCGACTACTGTATTCTTTTGGTCTACTGTAATAACTTCTCCATTTATCAATACAACATCAGCTTTCATACACTCAACCCTTTCGGAATTACTCTTTTCGAGTAATTCATTCAGTATTTAAAGTTACATCTCCTAATAGGCTCATCCGCTTTTTAACAAGATTTATCAATAATTAATTAAAGTTGAGCTAAACATTCTTTCATTGTTTTAACGATAAAAGTAAAGTCTTCCTCTGTGATGCTTAATGGAGGTGCAAGCTGCAAAATATTATTGTAACCTGCAACAGTGTCACCATTTTTACCAATAATTAGACCTTTTTCTTTACAAGCATTGATGACTTTGTTCATCTTTTCAATGGAAGCCGGTTCTTTTGTTTGCTTATCTTCCACTAGTTCAATGCCTAAAAGAAGGCCCTTTCCGCGAACATCCCCTACGTTTGGATGCTCTTTTACATCCTCTAGCTCATATAACAGTCGTTCACCCAATTCTTTGGAACGTTCAATGAGTTTCTCATTCTCCATAATTTCTAAATTCTTCAAAGCTAAAGCGCAAGCAGCAGGATTTCCTCCGAACGTATTTACATGGCGGAAGCGATCGTAATCATCACTACCTACGAATGCCTCATAAACCTCTCGTCTAACTGCTGTTGCTGACAAAGGAAGATACGCACTTGTAATACCTTTTGCCATTGTAATGATATCTGGTTTGACGCCATAATTCATAAATCCAAACGGCTTCCCTGTTCGTCCAAATCCACATATAACTTCATCACAAATGAGCAACGCACAGTGCTTCTCACAAATTTCTTTTACTTTTTCCATATATCCATTAGGAGGCATTAAAATTCCGCCCCCGGTAATAATTGGCTCCATAATCACACCGGCTACTGTTTGGCTTAACTCCCATGTCATGACACGATCGATTTCATTAGCACTTGCCAGTGTATGGACATCATCTGGATTTCGATACGTATCCGGCGGTGCTACATGCAGGAATCCTTGCCCGAGTGGTTCATATTTATACTTTCGCTGTGCTTGACCTGTTGCTGCAAGAGCTCCCATTGAGTTACCGTGATAAGCGCGGTAGCGGGAAATAAACTTATAGCGTCCATGATCACCTTTTTGTTGATGATATTGACGAGCAATTTTAAACGCTGTTTCATTCGCTTCCGATCCACTGTTAGAAAAGAAAATGACGTATTCATCATCAAGCCATTCATTCAATTTTTCTGCTAATTTAATAGCAGGAACATGACTTTGAGTCAGAGGGAAATACGGCATTTCTTCAAGCTGTTCAAACGCCGCTCTTGCAAGCTCTTTTCGACCATACCCAACATTCACGCACCAAAGACCGGACATACCGTCTAAATAACGGTTTCCATCAATATCCGTCACCCATGCCCCTTCTGCTTTTGTGATAATTAAATTCGTTGGACTAGGGGCTGCTCCTCTCATCGCATGCCAAAGGTACTTTTCATCTGTTTTTTTCAAACTTTGTGTTTGCTCCGTCGCTTGCACACTCACCAGCTCCATTCTATCTTTTTATGGTTTTACATCACGCTTTCAATAACGAGCCGTAAGCATTTTCTTGCGAGTATAGAATTCTACGCCATCTTTTCCATTTGCATGGAGATCACCATAGAAAGATTTCTTATAACCTGAGAACGGGAAGAATGCCATTGGAGCAGGAACTCCAAGATTAACCCCAAGCATACCTGCATCAATTTCTTCACGGAATTCACGAATAGCTTTCGCGCTATTTGTGTACAGACATGCACCATTTGCGAATGGCGATGCATTAGCAACATGAATCGCTTCCATCAAGTCTTTTACGCGTACAATAGAAAGAACCGGTGCGAAAATTTCATCTTGCCAGATTTTCATTTCCTGTGTCACATTGTCAAAAATCGTTGGGCCAACAAAATAACCTTGGCTGTTTGCTACATCGTCTTCACGTCCGTCACGAATAAGTGTCGCTCCCTGCTCTACACCGGATTGAATGTATCCGAGTGTCCGCTCTTTATGTCCTTCACGAATAACAGGACCAAGGAAAACACCTTCTTCCAGACCATTACCAATCGTAATTGCATTAGCCTCTTGAAGCAGTCTATTAACGAGCTCATCTGCAACGTCTTCTTCCACGACAACAACAGCCGCTGCCATGCATCGTTCACCAGCTGAACCGAAGGCAGCACTTGTAATTTCTTTCACTGTAGAACTAAGGTCCGCATCTTTTAATACGATCGAATGATTTTTTGCCCCTGCAAGAGCTTGTACACGTTTACCGTTAGCTGCTGCTGTTTTATATATATACTCAGCCACAGGTTGAGAACCAACGAAAGATACAGCTTTCACATCCTCATTGTCAAGAATGCCGTTAACGACGTCATGTGCACCATGCACAATATTTAGTACTCCATCTGGAAGACCTGCTTCTTTAAACAGTTCAGCTATGCGATTAGCCAATAGCGGTGTTCTTTCAGATGGTTTTAATACAAATGTATTCCCGCATGCAATCGCGAGTGGAAACATCCAGCATGGCACCATCATCGGAAAGTTAAATGGCGTTATTCCTGCGATTACTCCGATCGGATAACGATACATCCCTGATTCAACACCAGTAGCAATATCGGGAAGTTGCTCTCCCATCATTAAAGTGGGTGCGCCTGCGGCAAATTCAACACATTCAATCCCCCGCTGCACTTCACCGTATGCTTCCTTATAACTTTTTCCGTTTTCCAAGGTTACGAGTTTAGCTAACTCTTCCCAGTTTTCAATCAATAGCTGTTGATAGCGAAATAGAATCCGAGCACGCCGAGGCACAGCGACCTTTCTCCATGCTTTGAATGCTTCTTTCGCAGTTGCTACAGCTCTATCTAAATCTTCTTTAGTCGAAAGAGGCACACGAGCAATAATCTCTCCTGTTGCTGGATTTGGTACATCTTCAACTTGCTTACTTGTGGATTCTATCCATTGTCCGCCAATATAATTTTTCAACGTTTGTACATTTTTCATTACTACCATGGTGAAGCCTCCTATTTTAAGATAACCGTCCTATGTTATCGCCCCTGAAAAGAAAGCGCATTCATTTGACGGTATGTAAACTTATTTACATACATTTCTTCAACATTATTAATCTTATTCATTGAATACGCAGGAGCAGTCATCTGCTTAGCATTTGTCCACTCCCCAGTTCACATTATTTCAGATGGATCTCATGGTTCATCTTATAATTCTTTTTCAAAAATACTGGGCAATCCCATTCACAAACAAGGTCCTTAGCCAAGGAAACGATCCAGTCCTTTGTAATATGATACTTTTCCCCATCAACAGTAATAAACACTTCACCATCTGTCACATAGAAAACTTCCTGCTCTTCTACATGCCACGTTCCTTTATTCGGTTCGCCTACCCACGTTTCCCATGCGTTGGCACCTAGTTGCTCTGCTTCTTCTGCTGTAAGTTTTTTCGCAAAAAACATGACAATCCTCTCTCTTTCTCTTTCTTATTGGTAATTTTGAAGGAATAAGTCTATAAATCTACTGTCTTAACATTTGTATTTTTTAAACGTTTAAACTCTTTTTTCATAAAGTATATGGCAATGAGAACACCTGGAATTTCTGCAGCAGGAGCAGCGTACCATACACCTTCTACACCCCAGTATTTCGGGAAAATAAATAGAAACGGTAACATGAACAACAATATTTTGCTTACACTAATAAACGTTGCGGACCAGTTTCTCTCTTGCGATTCGAAATAACCGGAGATAAGCAGGCTAACTGCACTAAGCGTAAACAAACAATTGAATACAACTGTCGTCCAAATGCCCAGTTTTTGCAATTCAGGATTACCACCGGAAAAAAATGACACAATTGGATCTGCAAAAATGACTAGTATGGCTGTCACGATTACAAAGAAGGAAACTGTAAAAATGAGTCCCATCTTAATTGCTTGTTTCACACGATCAAGGTTGCCCGCACCGTAATTATAACTAATAATCGGTTGAAGCCCTGTCATCCCACCAAGCGCTGCTAAGGCGAGGAGATTTGTAATGTAACCGTTTTGAATCGTGAAAGCTGCAACGTGCAGACCACCACCGTAGCTTTGCAGTAAGTTGTTGGTGAAAATAATTGCAATAAACATCATGAACTGACTCGAGAAAGATGCAAAGCCCGTCCAAACCACTTCACCAATCTTCTTGAGATTAATCATCATATCTTTCATTTTTGGCTTAAGTTTTGTTTTACCAAACCAGAAATAAAAGATTAGGAGAACAGGAATCGATTGCGAAATCGTATTAGCCCATGAAGAACCCATCATCCCCATGTCATACTTCACTACCATAATCCATTCCATAGTCCCAGCAACAACCGCTGCGACTAACCAACTGTTCATTGATAATATAGGCTTTTCATCGATATTAGCTAAAATACTTAATACAACGGCCAATATCGTTAATGGCAACGAAATCCATAGCAGTCGGCTATATTGCACCGCATACGGAAGTGCTTCATCACTTGCTCCGAATAAAATCATAATATCATTTTCAAAGACCAACCCAAGTATAGCTAACAAAGAAGACAGGAAAAGAGTAAACCATAAAGTTTGTCCCATAATACTTCTAGCTTCTTCGATTTTCCCTTTCCCCAGTCGAAGTGAAATGACCGCTCCGGCTCCCACACCTAAAAGAACACCAATCATACGGGTAATAACCATGACCGTAAATCCAATTCCGATCCCTTCGACTTCCAGCTCCTGAAAGCCACTGACGAAATAGCCATCAACAACCGATACAACTCCTAAAATTACGTTAGCCATAATTCCCGCTAAAGCAAACCGTAAATATAGTAACGGAATACTTTTGGTTCCTAGCAATGAATCATCCACCGGCTTATTCATTACTTCTGGTTGCTCTATTTTTGATGACGGACCGTTGTCCACTATTTTCATGAGCATATCCCCTTATAAATAATTTATATAGCACGTTTTGCTCAATTAATTTGCATACCACCCTACCGGATTTGCATGCTGGTGGATATTGATTTGCTTCGTTTCCATAAAGTGCTCCAGTCCGGCAACACCTAACGCTCTGCCGATGCCACTTTGCTTATACCCTCCCCAAGGACCTTCCACATAAGCGAGATGATAACTATTAATCCAAGTAATTCCCGCACGCAATTTACTAATGACACGTTTTGCCAGGTCCATATCTTCCGTAAATACAGCACCGGCTAATCCATAAATAGAATCATTCGCTTTTTGGATGGCATCTTCCTCATCTTTAAATTTCTGTACAACAAGGACTGGGCCAAAAATCTCTTCCTTCACAATACACATATTCTCATTTACATCAGCAAAGATTGTTGGTGCAATGAAAAACCCTCGATCAAGCCCATTTTCTGTTAAGCGCTTACCACCACAAACTAATTTTGCACCTTCTTCGATTCCTCTCTGAATATAATGTAAAACTTCATTCATATGAGACTCGTTTGTGAGCGCTCCCATTTCAATATTCTCACTTTCCCCGTTGCCAACTACAATTTTGTTCGCACGCTCGGCCAATCTTTCAACAAACTTATCATAAATAGTCTCTTGTACAAGTAAACGAGATGCAGCTGAACAAACTTGCCCAGCGTTGTGGAAAATACCAAACATCGCATTATCGACTGCGGTTTCAAAATCCACATCGTCGAACACAATAAGTGGAGATTTACCACCTAGTTCAAGTGTGATTTTTTTCATATTGCCTGCAGCTGCGCGCATAATACTTTGACCTGTTTTTGTTCCACCAGTAAAGGCAATTTTGTCGACATCATGGCTCTCTGCAAGCTCATTCCCAACCTTTGAACCAGGTCCCAATACTAAGTTTGCTACTCCATCCGGAAGTCCAACCTCTTCGATAATTTCAAATAATTTGAATACGCTTACAGGAGTGACGTCAGCAGGCTTAATTACAATTGTATTCCCTGCGGCAAGTGCAGGAGCAATTTGCCAAACAGCTAACATAAGCGGGAAATTCCAAGGTACAATAAGTCCACAAACACCAATCGGTTCATGAATAATAATCGTTTCTGAAGCATCAGCACGAGTGTAAGATTCCTTTTTCATACCTTTAATCAAGTCAGCATAATAGCGGAAGCATTGAATCGATACAGGAATATCTACATAGGTTGTTGCACGGATAACCTTACCGTTATTTGCAGTTTCCAAACGGGCAATTTCAGCTGTATTCTCTTCAAGACGGTCTGCAATCTTATATAGATAGTCAGCTCTTTCATCAGCCGATAAATCCGACCAGATCCCGCTATCAAACGCTTTACGAGCCGCCTTAATTGCTATCTTCGCATCATCTGCTGATCCATGAGCAGACGTTGCGATAACCTCTTCGGTTGCAGGATTGATAATGTTTCGTCTAGCACCCGATAATGCTTCTACCCATTTCCCGTCAATGAACATGTTAATTTTCATAAACACCTCTCCTTTACGCGATAATATCTACCAGTTTGAAACCAATATGTGCTATATTGACCAGCATCGTTTTCTGATTATAGAATGGGAATGATTTAAGGCGTTCTTTTTCAAATCGATATCCACCTGCACTCCCCGTAACGATCCATTGTGCCAATAACTTACCAAACAATGTCGAGAGAGACGCGCCATGTCCCGTATAACCCGTTGCAAAATATGCGCCTTCTTTGGACCTACCGATAACGGGGAACGTATCAATTGTAACCCCGATAAATCCACCCCACCTGTAATCAATCTTGCTTCCTTCTAGTTTTGGCATTATTTTAACCATGGCATCGTAAACATTTTGATAAACAGCATCACCTAAGTTTGGACGAATATCGCCACCGCCAAATATGATCCGATTATCTGGTGTACGCCTGAAATAGTAAAGGAAACTGCTTGTATCAAAAACCATGCGATCTTTAGGAATGACGCTATTCACCAATGATTCTGGAAGCTGTTCAGTACCAATAATACGTGCCGAAATTGGCAGTACGCCTTTATTCAATTCAGCCATAATTTTTCCGGAGTAACCATCTGTAGCCACAATAATGTCTTTCGCTGTAACAGTACCTTTTTCTGTAATAACTTTCACACTATTTCGGCCGTACTCAATAGATAGTGCTTTCGAATGCTCAAAGATTTTTGCACCGATCGATTTAGCTGCTTCTCCCAAACCAATTGCATAGTTCAGTGGTTGGAACGAGTAACTCGAGTCGTCGACTAAGCAACCATAATATTGCGGGGAATCAATTTCTTGATGCAACTGACTTCGATTAAGCACGCTACAGTCATATCCAAAATTTTTGTTTAAGTATTCACTTTCAAGTTTCAACCCTTCAAAATGCTTGGCTTTGTAAGCCGCCACAATGTGACCTGTCTTTCTGAAGTTACAGTTGATTTGATGCTCGTCAATAATGTTTTTAACTAATTCAACACTAAGCAGAGAAAGATCGTTAAGCTGCCTCGCCTCTTCGGCACCATACTTCTTGGCAAGCTCCTGCATCGTTGACTTATAGCCTGGCAATACCATCCCGCCGTTGCGACCGCTTGCGCCATATCCGATTGTTTCCTGCTCAAGGACAATGACACTCTTCCCTAACTTTTGCAAATGATATGCAGAAGAAAGACCTGTGAAACCTGCGCCAATAATGACAACATCCGCCTCTTCATTTCCTTCAAGAGGTTTTCCTTTGTCATATCTGTTTGCAGTTGCTGTCCATAGTGAGAGTGTATCCATATGATCCATCTTATCCATAGCTAATCCTTCTCCTTTCGTGACATGTATGTTACAATACAGTCAAAAAATATTCTTAATATTCAAACTTATTGAGTTAATAATATGACTTGGAGTTCCCTCCAAGTCAATAGCCATTTGAGAGTTTTTTGAATTCATTTTGCGAAAAAAGTGGAGTAACTCCACTTTTTTCATTGGGGGGTACATCTATGAAAATTGGTACATTTGCGAAGCTTTTTCATGTTACGACTGATACAGTTCGTTATTACATTGAACTAGGATTATTAATACCAGACAAAAAAAACACTCAGTATCAAATGAACCAATTGTGTTTCGACGACATGGCTTTTATTACTGAGTTGAAAAAATTTCATTTTTCATTGATAGAAATCCAACGAATTTTATCATATCGACGTGTCACAAACTTCTCGGACCATGAGGATATCGACTACTACAACAACTCGCTCATTGATAAAAAGGACGAGCTAACCAAGAAAAAAGAAGACATATCAAAAGCTATCCAATTGATTGAAAAAGCGGTTCAAACTAGCTCGCCTTCATCCAAAGAAGAAAGTATTACAGGAATCCCGCTTGACTTTGTAAATTTTCTCTATTGTCCAAAATGCCGCATTCCACTTGAAATGAAAGATGTAACGATTAAAAAAGTCTACATTCACACGGGGAGTTTAACTTGTAGCTGTGGATACGAAGCAGCTATCGAGGAGGGTATTATCATTACCGCGAACTTGTACGAGACGTCTCCTTATCCATCTTATTTTTACGATAAAGAAACGATTAAAGAGATCAATCCGAAAATGATTAACTTATTTGAAAAAAGTAATTTTCGATTTCAAAAAGTTCTACAAAATATAGATTTGAAAAACAAATTAATTGTGGAAACAAACGTTGATGCTTTTGTATCACTACCCAAATATATCGATGTTCTTGAACCAAGCGCAAACTATGTATTCAGTGGCTATTCGCTTGCAATGCTCAAGAAGGTGAGAAATAGAATTGAGCGTATGAATCCGAAGCCACGCGTCCTTTATATTTTGAATTCCGATTTAAATCTACCATTGAAACCGCTTAGCATCGATGTTTTTGTGGATAGTTTTACAATAACTGATTTTTCACTGCTCAACCCAGAGTTCCCAAGTCATGTTCTAAAAAACTATTTACATAACAGTTCAACAATTGTCGGTGGATACTCGTATTATGATAACTCGGCCAAATCCTTGAAAAATATTTCAGCCTTATATCCAAATTCCCATGAGCATATTTTACATCCAAAATACTTAGAAGAAAATTTATCAGATAACGGATTTCAAATCATGCAAAATGAAAATATCGGTTACTGTACAGATCCAGGACCTTATTTCGATTATCATGTAAGAGACGAAAAATTCCACATGCTCATGTATTTGGCTAATACGAAACAATAGCACAAAAAGCGCCATCACAAGTGACGGCGCTTTTTCTATGTAAGAGCTACTAGAAGGTACCCTTCTAGCCTACTCCCATTTATAAGTCCAAAACTGTTCAAGTTGCAGCCATTTTAATGTTGCTGCGTCTTTGTTTTTTATTTTTGCATGCGTTTCTTCTAGCATCGCTTCCGTTTGTGAACGATGCGCGCCTAGTGCAGCTAATTTATGTTCAAATACTTCACTAATATTATTTACAACATCCGGTTCACCGAGTACTGCTTCGCGATTTCTCGTAATCGCAACCGCATGAATGGCTGGACGTTCTTCTTTAGGCATACGTGATACAGCGCGAACTACAGCGCGGCCAAATGCATCATGATCCGGATGTACGCCGTGTTCTGGATAAAATGTAATAATTCGAGATGGATTTACTTCTTGAATTATCGCTTCGATTTTATCGGCAACAAAATCAACATCTTCAAATTCTAACGTTTTATCATGGAAACCGAGCATTCTTAAATCTTGAATCCCCATCGCTTCACATGCATCTTTTAATTCTTTTTCACGTATATTTGGAATCGTTTCACGGTTAGCGAATACGTTTTTCCCCATGTTACGTCCCATTTGTCCAAGAGTACCACATGCGTACGTTACAGGTACTCCTTGATCTGTTAATAAGCGAATTGTTCCTCCCGCAGCAAATGCTTCATCATCTGGATGCGGAAATACAACAAGTACATGTCTCTCCATAAGTTTCCCTCCTTCTTACTTAAATGGCGTTAAGCTTAGCTCAAGCGCTACCGCTAAGCGGCCTTGGTTATCATGCCCTGCTAGTAATAAACGCTCTTTATCGTCTACTTCCCAGTGCGTAATGCCTTCTGCATATACCCAGCCATGATCCATTTTCAAACCAACTCGGTATGGGTTTGTTCCAGTTATTTTCCCACGCTCAAAGCGAATAATTGCATTTCGAATGAATGCTCCAACTGTCATCATCTTTTCATTAAAGTGTGACGCATACGCTCCGTTCGTTGTTTCTAAATGAATATATACATCTTTATTTACAAAACGTTCAATTTCATTTTGAATAAGAGAACTATCTTTTACTATTTCCATCGGAATTCACCTCTTTAAACCATTTTACGCAAAAATAATGTAAATTGCTATCTCTATATTAGAGGACAACGCTCACTTTTCCTAATAATTTGCACTGTGTTTTTTATATTTTTTATATGATATGTAAAAATCACATTTTTTCCTTCACTTTGTTAAATAGTTTTCTTTCTTTTTTGAATTTGCTACAATATAAATTACGCAGAGGGATGCATTTTTACAATTGAATACATACTTTAAAGAAGGTGACATGTTTGGAACATTCAGCACATGAAGTAGCAAATTGGCAATATTATTTTGCAATTGCCGTGTTTTTAGTCACGTACGGTTTTATTATTTCTGAGAAATTGAATCGTGCTGTAATCGCACTATTCGGTGCTGCTATTATGATTATTTTTGGAATTGTAGATTTACATACTGCTTTCACATCACATATTCAATGGGAAACGATCACCCTTTTAATTGGGATGATGATTCTCGTACATATTACAAGTCAATCAGGCGTATTTGAATTTGTAGCCATTAAAGCAGCAAAAGCAGCTGGCGGAAAACCAATCCGCATTTTATTATTACTATCCCTATTAACCGCTGTCGGTTCTGCATTTTTGGACAACGTAACAACCGTATTATTAATCGTACCTGTTACACTATCTATTACACGTATTTTAAAAGTAAACCCTGTTCCTTATTTAATTTCAGAAGTACTATTTTCAAATATAGGCGGAACAGCAACATTAATCGGTGACCCGCCGAACATTATGATTGGATCAGCTAATAAGCATTTAGACTTTAATGCCTTCTTACTAAACTTAGCTCCCATCGTAATTATTATTTCTATCGTTACACTTGGCATTATTTACTTCATGTATCGTAACAAACTAAAAACAACACCTGAGCAAATTAAAATATTAATGGCATTAAATGAAAAAGATTATATTAAAGATCAAAGCCTCCTTTTAAAATCCATTTCGATTTTAGGACTAACTATTTTAGGCTTTGTACTTCATTCTATTATTCATGTAGACGCTGCCGTAATTGCGATGACAGGTGCTACACTTCTTATGTTAATCGGCGTGAAAGAACATGATATTGAAGATATATTTGCCCACGTTGAATGGGTAACCATTTTCTTCTTCGCCGGACTATTCGTTCTCGTTGGCGGGTTAATTGATATCGGACTTATTTCTTCACTCGCAAAAGAAGTACTCGACGTAACAAATGGCGATATCGGTTTCGCTGCTATACTTATCTTATGGGTATCTGGCATCGCATCTGCGACAATTGACAATATCCCATTTGTCGCAACGATGATCCCGCTTATTCAAGATTTAGCTACAGGACTCGGACTATCTGTCGATTCCCCGCAAATCGAAGTACTATGGTGGGCGTTATCTCTTGGAGCTTGCTTAGGAGGAAACGGAACATTAATTGGAGCATCAGCAAACGTAGTCGTTGCTGGTATTGCAAAACGCGAAGGACATGGATTCTCTTATATGGACTTCTTAAAAATCGGTTTCCCCTTAACTATCATTGCGCTATTGTTATCACATGCTTACATTTATTTACGTTATTTAATGTAGAAATTGTATTGCATGAAATTATATCGTCAAATACAAAAGGTTTGCAGCATAGTGCTGCAAACCTTTTTTCGTCACCAAAATATTCCTATAATTGCTAATCCACCTAAAATCATACCACCAATTTGCCCTATGATTGCTGGTGATAATTGAACACCTTTTCTCACTTCAACAACCGGTCTTTCATGCCTTAGTTGCTGCACTTCACTTTGAAGTTGGTGTACACTTCCGTGCAATTCTTTAATTAGTTCTTTTAATTCAGCGACCTCTTCGTTTACTGGTTTTTCTTTTTCTAAATTCATCTCGCATAAATCCTTATAAGTTCAATCAGTACACTGTAAATTTTAGCCAATTATCATTATTTCTCCTGCATACCATATATTCAACAATTCTATTCTTTATAGTGTCTTTTTCATACAAAAAGCTTCACTAAAATTTAGCAGGTGTACCTTGATGAAAATACATTTGCCATCTTCCTTCTCTAAATTTCCATATCGAACTACGTAACGAGTGTTGATTATTTATTTCATTGAATATTCGATAAGTAGTTAATGCTACATCTTTGGATAATGGATGTACTTCAAAATCACTCAAAGTCATTTTTACCACACCAATTCCATTTTTATCGATATCCTCATTTTTATATAAAACTTTACCCGAACTCCCAAACTCAAAAAAATCAGCGGCAAGTATCTTTTTAAGCTCCTTTTGAGATGTGCGAACCCCTGGTTTAAGTAATCGTTCCTCTAGCTGATATAAACACTCTCTTAATGAAGATAAACCTTCCATTAGTACACTCCTCCGCTTATTATCGCCCGAATATTACAACTTTTCATCCTACACTACACAATTATTCTGTATATTTTTGCTAGTTCTGCAGCTCTATCCATTCATCCCGCAATATTCCCATAATTATACGATCAAAGCTCTTACCATCTCGCTGAACTGCTTCTCTCATACACCCTTCCATCTGAAAACCCATCTTTTTATACAACGCAATGGCAGCTTTATTATAAGAAATAACATCAAGGCCAACCCGGTGCAAATTCATTTCATAGAAAGCATATTTTAAAATAATATATATTGCTTCTCTCCCGTACCCTTTTCCTCTATCATTTACATCTCCTATACCAATTGCTAATAAACCTGTTCTGTTATTCCACTCTATGCCGTGAATTGCAACAAAACCAATTAAGCGATCATCTTGAACTGTCCTTAACATGAAAGAAACACTATTAGATCTCCGTCCCTTTAATAGCCCATCACTCGCTATTTCATGTAACGATTGCGGGAATGCTAAGTCTGTATCTACATTTCTTAAATACTCACTATCCTCTTGCCACATAGCCATTACCTCAGCATCTGCTTCTCTAATAGCTGATAATTTAATAGTTTTATTTTGAAAAAGATTAATTGTCATCTGAAACTCCCCCTTTTTTTAATAGCAGGGACAATAATTCTAGCCTATTTATCCCCTTGTTCCATATACTCTTGTATTAACGGGATACTTACAATAAGCGCTGACATCGGCACATCTCCTCTACATTAAATTAACTTCATTGTATAATTTTTCATTTATTCTAACAATAATAACAATAAAAAGACCCTCCAAATTTAGAGGGCCTTTCCTAACAATAAAACTGTATTATTTCGTAAACATTTTCTCCGCTTCATCCATTGCCATTTTGTTGCCTAAAGCAGAATAGTCAAGCCATGGTTGGTCATTAATAGTATATACGTGCTTACCTTTAACAGCTTTTAAGTCTTCCCAAATTGGTGTTTCTTGAAGTTGTTTAAATGCAGCTTTTGCCTTATCATCTCTGTTTACAACAACGAAAATCGCATCTGCATCAAAGTCAGGTAATACTTCTTGTGAAATGACTTCGAAAGGACGGTTTCCATCAATTTTCTCTACACCATTTGCAGGTTGTAATCCTAAGTCATGGAATAAAATTGGTCCCATCGGTCTTTTCGTACTAAAGACACGCAATTCTTTTGCAGTAACGCGAATTGCCATTACTTTTTCGTTATTACCTAACTCTTTATCTATTAAACTTTTCACTCGTTTTGTCTGCTCTTCATAATCTTGAATATACTTTTCAGCTTCTTTCTCACGGTTTACAAGTTTACCTACTTCTTTTAAATGATCTCTCCACGTACCTTCATCTAAATTGAAAGAATGTGTTTTTGCAATTTTTTCGTATTTCGCTAAATCTTTACCAGCATATTTTTCATCAACATAAATTTCAGATGGCTTTAATTGAAGTAACGCTTCCATATTCGGATCTGTTACAACGCCAAGTTTCTTCGTATCTTTCAACTGTTCTTTCACATGAGGTAAGAAATCTTTTAAATCTCCACCAATTACAGAACCTACCGGTGTAATTCCTAATGCAAGTAAGTTATTCGTTAAATGAATAGACATAGAAGCAATTTTTGGATCATTACTTTTTTCAGTTTTTTTAGTTGCCTCTTCACTAGATTTCGTTTGACCACATGCCGATAATACTAAAATAAACATAATGCTAAATAAAATAGTAAGTTTCTTTTTCATATGTTCTCCTCTTTGAAGTATTTATTTTGTTTTTGTAAGTAAATAAAGAAAATATGGCGCACCTAAAGCCGCTACTACTACGCCAGCTGGAATAGAGTTTGGCTCAAATAAAGATCGCCCTATCGTATCCGCCAGTACTAAAATAATCATTCCAATTATGCCAGCTAACGGAAGGAAATGTTGATATGTACTACCTACTAACTTTCTTGCGATATGCGGAGAAACTAAGCCGATAAAGCCAATTCCCCCTGCCATTGATACACTTGCACAAGACAATCCTACCGCTGTAGCTAAAAGCAGTAACCGTTCTTTTTGAACAGATACACCAAGTCCTGCTGCTACACTATCACCTAGTGACAGTGCATTTAACGTTTTAGATTTCAGCCATGCGTACGGAGTTAGTATCAAAATCCAAGGTAATAATGCTAGGACATGAATCCAATCTCTTCCCCACACGTTACCAACTAACCACCTAGAAGCGAATGTATACGTCTCATCATTTAACTTGAGCGAGAAAAATAACGAAAGTGCACTAAAACCAGCCGAAACTGCAATACCAACAAGAATAAGTCTAATGGGAAGTAAACCTTTCGACCGATCACTCGCAAGCAAAACAATAAGAAATGCAGCTAACACTCCTCCGCCAAATGTAAATAACGGTATTAAAATCGATGCACTCTCGTTAATAGAATGAAAGAAAGTAACAAATACAATAAGCCCGAAAGATGCACCCGAGTGTAATCCGAGAATACCAGGATCTGCGAGAGCATTCCGAGATAATCCTTGCAAAATCGCACCGGAAACTCCAAGGCCAATACCCGCTAACATTGTAATTATAATTCTTGGCATACGATAATCGTATAGCACGGTTGCACTCTCAAAATCACCATAGCCAAAAAGCGTTTGAATTACTTTGAGCGGTGCGATGCTCAGCGTTCCCGTATTTAAGCTAATCAAAATTACAGCGATACTTATACATCCGAAAATTGTAGTTACAGTAATAGCTTTCTTTTTATCCGTGCTAAAAAGATTCTTCACTTATAGCTCACTCCCAACTTTACGTGCTATATAGAGGAAGAACGGAACTCCAACAAGAGCTACCATAATTCCTATCGCAAGTTCTTTAGGAGGATTTACTGTTCTTGCTCCTAAATCAGCCAAAACTAGTAACATAGCACCTAATAATGCTGACATAGGAATAATAAGCCGATAATTAACACCTACTAATTTTCTAGCGATGTGCGGAATGACAAGTCCTACAAATCCAATGGAACCAACAGCTGAAACAGAAACACCTGCAAGAATGACTACTATAATCATCCCAAGTATTCTCGTTCGGTTCGTTTTCACACCTAAATTCGTAGCAACATCATCCCCCATTGATATGAGGGAAATAGATCGCCCTAGCACTGTCGCAAAAACAATCGTTATGAGAATAATAGGCACTAAAAATTTCAAGTGGTCCCACTTTACCCCTGCAACACCACCAGCATACCAAAACGCTAAATCTTGGCTTAAATCATAATAAATCGCGATACCTGAACTTAACGAATGTAAAAGCGCGGCCATAACTGCTCCTGCAATCGTTAATCTCATCGGTGTTAAACCGCCTGATGTTGCTGATCCGATAATAAAAATGAGTACTGTACTTAAAACCGCTCCAATAAAAGAGACAATCATTAAGTAGGAATACGGCATATGCGGGAAAAAAGCAAAACTAAGTGCTACTACAAACATTGCACCCGCATTTATTCCAAGCACACCTGCATCAGCTAAAGGATTTCGGGTTACCCCTTGCATCACAGCCCCAGCGACTGCAAAAGCAGCGCCTACAACTGCCGCACCAATCACCCTCGGGAGTCTTAGCCCATAAATAATTTGATGCTGCGTTAACTTCGGATTGTAATCAAAAACCGCTGCCCACACCGTTTGCAAATGAATATCCTTTGCACCGAATGCAATAGCTAAAAATATAGATCCAATTAAACATAAAATTGTTAAGCTCATGAAAGAAATGAACTTAATATGTATCCAGCGATTATTGCCAGCATGTACAGTAAACTTATGTAACATGTTTCATTTCATCCTTTATATTCAGTTGTTTTTTATAATTATTTTTTATTTATAATCATTATTGATAATAATTATCATTTTCATTTAGATATTATATCCCCACTTTTTTTAAATAGCAAACTATTTTTTTACTTTGTTAGACTATCAAAATACTTATTACAATTCCCTTCTAAAACTTCCAAATACATGCAAAATGACGTACTGTTTTATTTTCAAATTTGTAGTATACTAAGTTATTATTTTGATTTTTCAAACAATAATCCTGAAGGTGAAAACATGTTTTATGTAAAACAACTACTCTATTTTACTTATGAACAAGCATTATCCTGTTTGTTCCCTGTCGTTATTTTTTTAACACTTGCTCTTTCAAAAATCATTTCGATTCCAGGGCTGTACCGATATGATTTCATACTCATCGTATGTCTTCTTATGCAGTGGATTGTGTACAAAACAGGTCTTGAAACAAAAGATGAACTAAAAGTAATTACTGTCTTCCACCTCATCGGCCTTTTACTAGAAATATATAAAGTACATTTCGGTTCATGGAGTTATCCTGAAGAGGCGTATTCAAAAGTTTTCGGAGTTCCGCTTTACAGCGGTTTTATGTATGCGAGTGTCGCAAGTTACATATGCCAAGCGTGGAGAAGATTGCATTTACAAATGCATCATTGGCCGAAAGCTATTTTTGCAATACCTCTAGGAGCAATGATTTACTTTAATTTTTTTACACATCATTTTCTATATGACTTTAGATGGGTATTAACTTTAATTTTATTCATTGTTTTCTTTCGCACATTTGTGGAATTTTCATTACGAGGCGTTACATATAAAATGCCGCTCGTACTCTCATTTTTCCTTATCGGATTCTTTATTTGGATTGCAGAAAACATCGCTACCTTCTTCGGAGCATGGCAATATCCAAATCAACGAGAATCGTGGAACCTCGTTCATCTTAGCAAAGTTAGCTCATGGTTTTTACTCGTCGTTATTAGCATTATGATTGTTACGCAGCTCAAACATTTGAAGCAGTTGAATAGATAATGCTGATTATGTAAAAATAGTTAGCCCATCACTCATTAGAGAGTGATGGGCCTTTTTAATAATATTTTTTAAACCGTCCTCATCAAAGGAGTTATAGATTCATCATAATTTAAAAAAGCATAAGCAGTTACACATTATGAACTACTACTAGCAGAAGATGTTGCTGCAGATGAAGCGGCAATCGTTGCCATCATTGCTGCCTGTTGTGCCTGTATGAGGACTTCTATCATTGTTTGTAAACCTGTGTTAGTCGCTTTACTTTCCTCACTTTTCTGACTTACGAACAGTTGAATAGCAATAAGAATATTTGTATCTGTATGCCAACGGAACAATTTCTCCCCCTGCAATTTTTCAATGAATGCTCGAATAGAATGAAACTCTTCCTCTCCACCCTCGAGTAACGCTAGTAGCCCGATAGCTGGATAATGCATCTGTTTCACTTTTACCTTTTCTTGCTTTAATAACTTCCATATGTTTGTGCATTTTGCAACTAATATTTCTTCACGGACATCCTTCTTTAGTGAAAGAATATGACTTAGAAATTGAAGATCATTCCCTTTACGCAAACCAGCTGCCGCTAGTTTCTGATAAAGACGTTCCACTCGGTCCATAAGTATTTCTACATTCTCTGATTGCCCTGCTAGTAAAACCGCAAGCGGATAATCATTTGTACCTGTAAGAAAAAGATGATCCTCTTTCATTCGTTTATATACTTGCATCGAACGCTGAATGTGCGTGCCATGCTGTTCATTTTCTTCAGTTAAAAGCACAGCTGCTGCGAGATAAGTAAATATACTCCGGCTAAAACCACCAGCGACCAATTGTTCATATAAATCTAAAAACTTTCGAAAAGCTTGCTTGTAATCTATAAAGTGAATATCTAATGTTGCGGCCACCACAAAGCGATGATAAGACTTTAAGTATGAAAACATCCCTACCTGATTCTTAATATAACTACTAATTTCTAAAAAACGTCCGAGATCAAACAATTTATCACTACCTGCATACATAGCAGCAATCATCATTCCTGTACGAGAATCACTCGTTTTCCATTTTAGTTCTCCCTTTAACTGTGCATATGTATGTGTGTATTGCTCCAACTTCTGTTCTAATGTAATCATAGTTTTCACTCCTATTTCTAGTTCTTCTCTTTTATTATACGTATATTCCATATTTAGGAATACTATATTTAATACAGTTTTTGCAATCTTATACTTTCTTCGGTATTTTCTATTAAATAAAACAAAAAATAATCACATCATAAACATCAAGATAATAAGCGCTCATAATCCCTAATCCTTCAAGAAGTTCAACAACAAAAAGGATAGATAATAAATTATCTACCCTTTTTGTTTATATATTATTGTGAAAAATAAAGTTGTAACTACTTACCCCTCAATTTTGACAAAACATCTGCGCTTTCTTATTTTATATACAAGTGAACTTTACCCAAAACTAAAGAGCCTTAATAATACGTTCCATCGCCTTCATTTGCCCAATATGATCTGCTTCATGATAAAGCATCATACCGTAAAGCTCCCCTACTGTTTCTAATCCTAAAAATGGCTCTGGAAGTTTGTTTTCAAATGCTTCTGCTGGCATTTCGTTAATACGTTTTGCTTGGTCTTTTAATTGAGCCGTTAACACTTCTAATGATGGTCCTTCTGTTTCCCATTTAGATGGTCTTGATCCATATCCAAACATACCTGGATATTCAGTTGGTAATTGTTTAAATTCTCTTCCAAACATGAAAGTTTCTGCTGCTGATAACACGTGACCAATATGCCAGCGGATTGTATTGTTAAAGCCCTTTGGCTGCGTATCCGCAGTTTTATCATCTAACGTTTCCATAAATTTAAGCAATGCCCCGCGCGTTATTTCAAATTGTTTCAAACCAACTATTCTATTCATTTTATTGCTCCCCTTTTTTATGTACAATTTATTATGAACTAAGAATGTTCAACTTATTAAAGTTTCACCTTGTTTAATCTATCAGAAACAATTAAGAAATACATCTAATATGCTTAATAAAAAGGTTCACTTCTCGTATATATAGAATTACTTACTACGCAAATGGTTTAGTAAACAAAAGAGGAGTGTAATGACATGATGGATGTTTTAAAACAACAATATAATCTTATTAGCTCTACAAGAGAAAATCTATTTACGTTTTTGGAAGAAATTCCACTAGAAAAATTACATAGCACCGTTCCGAATTTCGGAAGCGGCAGCATTATGAAGACGCATATTCATGTAGCCGATTGCTACCGATACTGGCTTGGGTCATTCGCATTCAAGCAAAAACGAGCAGATTTTTCATTCGCTAGTGATTATGAAATTGAGCATGCAGATGTCGAGAAAGTTCGTACTAGGTTTAAGTTAGTCGATGAGGTTGTAATACGTTTTTTAGATGAATACAATGACCGTTGGCTTGAAAATATAGCAAATGAAGTGAAATGGCAAAAAGAAGCTTGGAGCACAACTCCGCTATGGCTATTAACTCATACGGAGACACATGAGTTCCATCATAAAGGGCAAATCGTATCAATGGCTCGCCACCTTGGATATACTCCTCCTGATACAGACCTTATTAGTTGATTCAAAGGCCCCGCGATTACCGAAAAGATTAGAATGAATACAGATCGAGCATGTTTTGAAAACCAATCAAAACATGCTCTTGAAATATGCTATCTTAAAATTTTTATAATATCATCAATACCAAATAGTCTCAGCATAATTATATGCATCGCTATTTGGAATGGCATGTTTCCCCTGCGCTTGCGCCTTTCTTGGATCTAAATCATATACCATTGGCGTATAGCATGATGTTTGCCCTTTATTCACAACACCATTTCCTCCAGCACTCCCACAAGTATATGCCTTTCCATCTGTTTTTCTTACGATTCTTGCATCAGCTTCGTTATTATATACTGCCGGGCGGGTTACAGTAACTTTTGCCCACGCTGTCTTACACGTCGTGCTAAATTTTAATTCCACATAAGAATTTGAATCAATCCACTTCTTTTCTTTCGTTACTGCTGATTGATCACAACTATTGTAATACGGACTTTTCCCATCATACGAATGGTCTTCTGCATATGCTTTATCACTATTGGTCGTACTAAACATACTAGTTACAATGAGCAACGCCAGACAAAGACATGCGCTTACCTTTTTAAAAAGTTTCATAGAATTTCACTCCTTTATTAATAACGTCCAGTTTTCCCGTAACCATTATTAATCGTCACCGCTTCAGCATCAGCTGTATAACCAAAATCAGCAGTTAAATCAAATACCATTCCTGTATACGTGCTCGTTTGACCTGTTTTTATTGCTCCATTACCACTATTAGAGTCTACTGATTTTTGAAATACACCGTTTTTATATTTATTAATAACAGCGTAAGCATATATCCCTCCAGAAACGGAAGGTGCTGGTTGATCTAAAACAAGCTTAGACCATGCTGCGTGACATTTATTACTGTAACGTAAATACACTGTCCCTACTTTTTTACTACCCTCGTACACCGCTGTAGACTTTGCATTAAATCCATCTGCATCACACGTTGTACTTCCCCCGTATACTTTTGTTGTTGCTGGATTTTTCCCGTCATAATAACTACTTAAATCAGTAGCTGCAAATGTATTTCCTTGGAAACTAAATAATACACCTATACTTGCCGCACTTAACACGCATACTTTCATTAACTTTTTAAACATTTTAAATTCCCCCCTCAAAATAAGTACGTATACTAAAGACAACCTATACTGCTATGTAAGCCCTCCTTTCATGCTTCCTAGAGGCATCTTACAGAAACGAATAAACGTTGTAAATTCCCTTATGGTTATTGGAATATACGAAGAAATTTACTTATCCGTCTAAGAAAAAAAGTTGAGAAATACACATTTTATAGCATCCTTTATTTAAAACATAAAAGAACCGATACTTGTTACATGCAAGCATCGGTTCTTTATACAAAAGTGCCATTTTTTCTTTTATATAAAATAAATATTTCTCCACTTAATCCGTTGTAAAAGACTCCCTCGTTACATCAATAAATTGCTGCAGCGGCGCTGTCATCCATTTATCTTTATGCCAAGCAATTTGCGTATAGATCGGAGTGATTGTATTCTTTGAGACTAATTCCTTTATCGTTCCCTCTCGTATATCTTTTTCTACTACTATTGCTGGCAAAACGGCTATACCTAAATCTGCAATAACGCATTGTTTAATTGCCTCGACACTAACAAACTCAATCCTATTTGTTGGATATACATCTTCTGTACGAAATAGCTCTTCAAATAAAGTCCGATACGAGCAACCCAGCTCCGTTAATAAAAGTGTTTCACTCTCTAAATCTTTTGTAGAAACGGAAGGTTGTTCAAGTAAACGATGCGTAGGAGCAGCTACTACTTTTAATTCTTCTTTCATAAGTGGCTCCACATGTAAAACATCCTCTGTTTTACATTCGTCCAAAATAAATACAAGATCTACTTTCCCCTCCATCAATTGTTCCTTCGCATCTTTATTGGAATGTGCAGGTTTAAATATAAGCTTTATTTGGGGAAATTGTGCTTTAAATTTCTTTAATATAGATGGAAGCCTATATGTACATTGACTTTCTTGTGCACCGATTATTAACGTACCCGCTATTTCCTCATCATCTTTCACAGCCATCTTCGCCTCGTTACTAAGCGCAATCATCTTATCAGCATATAGTTGAAACTTCCTTCCTGCTTCAGTTAAGAAAAGACGTTTTCCTAATCTCTCAAATAACGGTGTACCGAGCTCAGCCTCTAACGTTTTAATTTGCGCTGTCACACTCGATTGTGCAAAGTTTAATTTCTTCGCAGTTTGTGTAAAGTTCAAAGTCTCTGCCGCTACTTTAAATGTAATTAATTGTTTTATCTCCATTTATCATCCCTCTTTTCAATCGATATTTCCGATTGATTCCATCGAAATAATTCTCTTTGTCTATTGATATTTGTATTGTATGATAAAGAGCATCTACAAACAATATAAATGGAGGTATTCCATATGAAAGCACTTTATTTCGAACAGTTTGGAAGTCCAGATGTACTACAATATAAAGAAATACCTGATCCAATCATAGATTCAAATGAAATTCTTGTTCGCATGCAAGCAATCGGTTTAAATTTCGCTGATATTTATAGACGCCGCGGTGATTATCATCTCGCTGGTAACCCGCCTTATATATTAGGTTATGAAGGCGCTGGTATTGTTGAAAAAGTAGGAGCAGACGTTACTACTATCAATCCTGGAGACCGCATTGCATTTGCTGACGTTCCATTCGCAAATGCAGAATTAGTTGCCGTTCCATCTGAAAAAGCAATTACGCTTCCAGATTCTATTTCTTTTGAAACAGCCGCTTCTGTCTTATTACAAGGATTAACAGCACATTATTTAACGAAAGATAGCTATCAAATAAAACAAGGCGATATAGCTTTAGTACACGCTGCAGCTGGTGGCGTTGGTCAACTTCTCGTTCAAATGATTAAACTACTGGGCGGAACAGTAATCGGTCTTACATCATCAAAAGAAAAAGCACAAGTAGCTACGTTAGCTGGTGCTGATCACGTATTTTTATATACTGAAGCATGGCATACAAAAGTAGTTGAAATAACAAACGGTGATGGAGTAAATGTTGTATATGAATCAGTAGGTTCTACACTAGAGGAAAGTTTTAGCGCAACTAAAACTGGTGGTACTGTCGTATTTTACGGAATGGCCGGTGGTAATCCTGCGCCCGTTGATCCGCGTATGCTTATGGATACTTCGAAAACTTTAACTGGCGGAGACCTTTGGAACGTGCTTACTACTTTTGAAGAACGTAAGCAGCGCTCTACTCAATTATTTGATTGGATTACGACTGGAAAATTAAACATCGCGAGTCCTACTACATTCTCTTTACAAGATGGTGCTCTTGCACATGAATTATTAGAGAACCGTAAAAGTACTGGGAAGATTTTATTAACCCCATAATTTACAAAATAAGAAAGGGAAGCTAGATTTTCTAGCTTCCCTTTCTTATTTCTATTTGAGATATAATTATATTTCCACACTTTCTTTCCCTTTTGCAACATAACTCATATCCCCAACTGATTCGACTGTGTACTTCCCATCTTGATATGCAATTTTCGTCACACTAGCATTTTCCACTCCCAGTTTTGTTTTACTACTGTCTAACATTTCTATTAAGGCAGTAATCAAAAGCCCATGAACGACAACTAAAACGTTGCCACCTCCATTTTTAGCAGCTTCTTCACTAATTTTATCAATCTCTGTTTTTATACGAGTAGAAAATAATTCCCAATCTTCCGCCTGTTTCGTAGGATCTGCTGCTCTAATAAGATTAATCACTTCTTGAATAGAAAACTTCATGAGTTCTTCTGGTGATGCAACGCCCGCAGCTTTTCCAACCACATCCCACATATTTTCAAGTTTTTCACCTTCAAAAATACCAAAATTTAATTCTCGTAAATTTTTCCTTTGCTCAAGTTTTAAGGTGGATTGCTCACTATATTTTAATACTAAATTAGCAGTTTCAATCGCTCGGCCGCTATCACTACTATACGCATTCGCAAAATGAACATCTTTTAGTCCTGTTCCTAAATTAGAGGCAACTTCCACACCTTTTTCTACTAACGGAGAATCTGCCCAACCTTGCGCGCGCTGGTTCGTATTTAATATTGTTTTTCCATGTCTTGTAACATATAACGTAACTACATTCTCATTGCTATCTGTTTCTCGCTTCTTCATTCTATTCTCTCCCTTTACATTTCTATATCAATTTTACCATCTCAATTATTCATTGAGCAAAATATACGTAAGTAGATCTGCTTAATAAAAAAAGCTATCTTTCTGTATATCCCTACAAAAAGATAGCATCTTTTATGATTACATTTCTTAACCGATACTCCTACTTAACAAAAGCACTCGAATATTGTACAACTCCTTCTACACCTTCAAGAGCATTCTCTCTAAGTTCCATCGCCATAAACACTTCATCAGGTACTTCAAATGGTGCTTTTATATTCCACTCACTTGCTTTCTTAAAATCAAATTTCGGATAGTATTCTGGATGCCCTAATACTACAACTGAACCATATCCAAGTTCTTTCGCCTTTTCTAAAGCAGCTTTGATAAGTTTTCCGCCAATCCCTTTCTTCTGATGGCTCGGAGCAACTGAAACTGGTGCGAGCGCTAATGATTCTATAGAAGTTCCATCCTGTTCTATCGTAATTTTTGATAACATAATATGCCCGACTATTTTCTCATCTACTGCAACGATTGATAATTCAGGAATAAACGCGTCACATTCTCTAATACGTTTTACAAGTTCATGTTCCTTTTTATCACTAAATTCTTCATTTAAAAATGATTGTTGTACAACTTCTTCAGTTTTACTACAATCATTTTGTTGTTCTTGTCTAATCGTTACCATTCTATATTATCCTCTATTCTTTCTTATTTCTTTTTCAATTTTACGAAGCGCTTTTTTCGATCCGCGCTCAATATCGTGCTGCATTTTTCTTTCTTTATAATCAACAAATAGTGTATTTAAATCATATCCTTCTGGGTATAATTCTTTCGCCGCTACCTCTAAAGTAATACGTTTTACATTCACTTCAACGAATTCACCGTTATAATATACAACGACATTATAGAAATTATCTTTTTCCTTATAGATGATACCAAAATCATCATGATCCAATAAATTCACACGGTCGCCGATTTTATATTCATAGTCATTTTCTCTTTTTTCTTGCACGAATTTTGGTTTTCTAATTTTACTTTCATTCACTTTTTCTAGAGCGTATTCTTTATTTGCCATATACTCTTTCGCTCTTTGCAGTACATGGTCTCTCACATTCATTTTATTCGCAATCCAAAGTGCATTACTTTCACCAGATTTACCAATCACTAATTTATAAAGAGGCTCCAATGTCTCACTATTAAATTGCATTGCTGCATTCATAAAATCATCGTGCATTTCTGAGAATCGTTTTATTTCACCGTAATGCGTACTGGCAATTGTAATACATCCCGTTAGATAAAATTCTTCTAAAATAGAAATCGCAAGCGCCGCACCTTCATTCGGTTCTGTACCACTTCCTATTTCGTCAAATAGTAGTAACGTATTATTATTTGACATCCTCATAATCTCGGATAGATTTTTCATATGCGATGAGAATGTACTTAGTGCATTTTCAATACTTTGATTATCACCAATATCTACAAATACGTTGTCAAAAATAGCAATTTCCGTTTCTTTATCTCCAGCGATGTGCAGGCCTGACATTGTCGCTAATGTTAACAATCCGATTGTTTTTAACACAATCGTTTTTCCGCCCGCATTCGGTCCTGTAATAATTAAACTACGGTATTCTTGACCGATTTCAAAGTTTAATGGCACTACTTTTCCACTTAAAAGCGGATGCTTACAATTTACTAAATGAATGTAGCCATGATCGTTTAATTTCGGCTCTATTCCATCGATTGATTTACTAAACTTTGCTTTTGCAAATACCATGTCATATTGACTAATCAATTCCATATTAATTTTTATATCATAAATGTTTTCTAACACCATTCCTGATAATGTCGCTAAAATTTGATACTCTTCCATCGCTTCTTCTGCTTTCAAACTTGCTAGTTCTACATTTAGCTTTGTAACCGTATGTGGTTCTATAAATACAGTAGCACCTTTTGCAGATGCTTCAACAATACTTCCCGCAACTTGATTTTTATAGGTAGATTTGATTGGAATCGTATAGCGATCATCCTTTTTACTAATAAAGAATTCCTGAATATATTTCTTATTTGCACTACTATTTAAAAACTTCGTTAAACGTTCTTTTATTTTTCCATCTACAGAATCAATGTTATTTCGAATTCGTTTTAACTCTTTACTAGCAGCTGCATCAATGTTATTTCCTTTAATCGAAAAGTTAATTTCTTCTTCAATACTTTTAAATTCAGTCATTGAATTTGCATACGAAGATAATACTGGCGCAAAAAATTCTTTATCTAACATAAATTTTTTAATCTTTCTACATCCACGTAAAAAGTCTGAAACACTCACTAACTCTTCTGGATCTAAAATCATCCCTTTTTCTAATTTTTGAATTGTACTCGCGATATTAGAAATTCCGAAAAAAGGCACATGCCCTTCCGCATCTAATATAGCTCGTGCTTCTGTCGTTTCATTTAAACGATTTCTCACTACTTTTATACTCGTACTAGGCTCTAATTTATTTATTAATTCTTTTCCTAATCCACTTACACAATATGATTTCACTATTTCCTTTAATTCGTTATATTGTAACTTTTCAAAAGTCATCTTATTCATTTTGTTTCTCCTCACTATGATTGGTTTTCATCATTAATGAAGATACCTACTCATTAGATTCCAATGAGTTCTACATTATTCAATTACCATTTTTATACATCATAAATATATACAAAAAAGCTGCGGGGATACCGCAGCTTTTACATTTACAAGGCATGTGTAATAACATATGAGAAAATAAGCCATAAAAACAGATGGCAATCCCCTTATTACACGCTTTATAAAGTATTGTAGGTATCTTCATAGGTTTCGAAATAAATCCATGACAAAATTAGGGGTATGATGTACATAAAAATCCCCTGGTCTTATCCGATTTATTTCATTAAATTTTTCCTATTTAGTACCTACCGCACTCACAAAAAGCACCTCTCATTAATTTATATTTTATGTTCATTGAAATCTAATTTATTGAAATCATCATACTATATGTTTTGTAATAAGTAAAGGTGTCAGACTATTGCCTTTCACACCTGAGGAAGGACAATTTTTTCGGATAATGCTTTTTTCACTTTGTAGACTGTAAAACTTTCATATAATCAACCTTTTTCTCAAGGGTCTTTTTCGCATCTTCAGCCGTTACTATATAATCTACAGCAATATTTTGTAATACATCTTTATTAGTATTTGGCAGCTGAATCGTTATATCTTCTACACTACTTTTACTATTTTCAATCGTTTTATTAAATTCCTGAATACTTCTTGCAACCTCCGCTAATGTTTCCATATGTACAGGATTATTTACATCTAATACAGTATTACTTTTAAAAACTACCGTATAATACTGGCGTAAATTTTTCTTCGTTATTTTTTTCTCAGCATTCTTATCGGAAACATTATCCCCAGTCTGCATTTGATCAAAAGTAAGTATAGTGTTATTCTCTTTTTCTCCATAATATGTATTAAATTTCTTTTGTAAATCATATGTTTTCTTTTTCATTTTATAATTGTCATTATTTACTTCTGGAGAGATTTGTCCATCAAAATAAAGTTAAAATTGCAAATGCGGTTCATCGACTTGCTGCACAGAAGCTATCCGCCCCTTTGGACCAAGGAAATCCTTTCCGTTATCCAGTGTTTCAACTCCGTTTAATTTAACAGACATACCATATTCCGCTTTTGTATAATTTTGTGCTTTTTGTTCAATTTCTTCATCCGATATATCACATGATGTTAATAGTAATAAACTAAAAACTATGCTATATTTCATTTTTGTTTTTTTCATATTGCCTCTCCTTTTGCTACTACTTCCTATACAGAAATACCCTTAAAAATCTAAAATTACGATTTATATAAAGAACTTCCTCTAATAACCGCTACATCAAATTGTCTTCGCTGACTTGAATAATAAAAACTCATCATCTTGCTTTAGAAAGAACTAATAACCACAAGTGAAAAAAAAACCATTTGTTATCACTTTACACTTATAGTGTATTTTTACACTATAATCATTTTATCGTAAAGCAAATATAACATCTATTAAAATCACGTTAAAAACATACTAATATTTAGTTCTATAGCAATCACAGTACGGTTTTTATCGTATCCAATTTTAAAGTAGCAACTTTAATTTCGTTGTAGAATAATTAAATAAGCGCCTCCGCTATTGCGAATGTCATTTACTTATCCTAATACATTTAATAATTATGACAAGCAATCATAGGAGGTTACTATATGAGCGAAGAATATATTATTTTACATGGACCTGCTCTTGAACCAAATTTAATTGGCCCCACACTACCAACCATTCCATCATTTACATTCCCAACCGGACCTACTGGAATCACAGGACCTACCGGTGCGACAGGTTTTACTGGAATTGGAATAACTGGTCCCACTGGGATTACAGGACCTACTGGAATTGGAATAACTGGTCCTACTGGTGTTACAGGAATTACTGGAATCGGAATAACTGGTCCTACCGGCGCTACAGGAATCGGAATAACCGGTCCCACTGGAGTGACCGGTTTAGGAATTCTCCCGGTATTTGGAACAATAACTTCTGAAGTAGGTATCGGTTTTTCAGCAGTAGTTAATACAAATGTTAATTTGACAATTCCAGGACCTGTTAGTGGAACTACTCTAACCCCAGTAGACAACTCCATTACAATTGATACCACTGGTGTGTACTCTGTATCTTTTTCAATTGTATTTGTGATACAAGCTATTTCGTCTAGTATATTAAACCTTACAATAAATGATTCCATTCAATTCGCCATTGAAACACGAGTTGGTGGTGGTTCTGGGGTAAGAACTACATCCGCTAGAACTGATCTATTACCTTTAAACCAAGGAGATGTCCTTCGAGTACGAATAAGAGAAGCCACGGGTGACATTATTTATTCCAATGCATCTCTTGTTGTTTCAAAAGTCGACTAGTTCATTTATTAAAATAAAGATTTAGGAATGATAACAATGTAAAAAGAAGAGGAAACTTATATTTCAGTCTACCTCTTCTTTTCATCACCAATTTACCGCTGAACATATATGGAAACTGAGCCTCCACTTACATAGAACTGCCCCCATCCGTCCTTATTAATTGTTACAGTATTTGTTTGATTACCCGTAATATCGTACCATACTTCCCCAGCGTTATTCTTTCCAACATCCATCCACTTTGATCCTCCTGGTCCGTCCGAGAGTAATGTCGCTAAACCAGAATTAGCATGTACACCATCGCCTTCTCTTGTCCAGCCAATCACATCTGGATGGTCTAAATAATCACGCTGCGTACCATATGCAAAGTTTTTTCGTGCCGTCAAAATTGGATCAATTTTATCTTTTAACGCTGGAATTTCATAACTACTATTTCCGCTTGTCCCATAGTAATCACCATAGAAAACTGAAGGATAGCCCTCTGCACGAGTTAAAATAAATGCATATGCCAGCGGCTTAAACCACGGACTTACTACAGATTCCAATGACTGCCCAGGCTGAGAATCATGATTCTCAACGAGAGTAACTGCGAGTGCAGGGTGATTTTTCATTACTGTTCCATTTAAAATATTTCTCATATCATAATTCCCATTTCCTGTTGAAGCATAATGAAAATTGTAATGAAGCGGTGCATCAAACACAGATTGATTATAATTGACTTTCGCTAAATAATTGTTTAAAGCTTGAACATCATTTTGCCAATATTCAGCTACTGTAAACATTTCTTTCCCCGTTTGCTGTCTGACATGATTTACCCAATCGCGTAAATATTCATGATCAATATGTTTAACAGCATCTAAACGAAAACCATCTAAATTTAATTCATTCGCATACCACGTCCCCCAATTTTTCATCTCATTCGCAACATCAGGATGATCAAAATCAAGATCTGCATACATCAAATAATCATAATTCCCATTCTCGCTAGACACTTCCGAGTCCCACGCTTTACCTATACCCCTAAATTTATAAATTCGATTTAATTTCCTTCCTTCATCCCAATCCGTTCCGTCAAAATGATACCATTTCCATTTGAAATTAGAATAAGAATCTCCGCGCCCTGGAAAGTTAAACCCCGTCCATGCATTAATTTCATAATCACCTGACACTTCAATATTTCGATTGTTTCGGTCTACCTCTACAGCTGTTACGGTTTCGGTATAATCAGCCCCACCTTTATGATTCATAACTACATCACCGTATACGTCGATGTTTTGCTTATGTAAAGCGTCAATTGCAGATTTCAACTGTGCTTTTGTCCCATATTTCGTCCGCACCGTTCCTTTTTGATTGAACTCCCCTAAATCATATAAATCATAGGCCCCATACCCTACATCATTTTGCGAAGTCCCTTTATATGCAGGTGGTATCCATACAGATGTGATTCCTTTATGAGCTAAACTTTCAGCATCGGAACGCAAACGATTCCAATGATCCCCATCATTCGGAGCGTACCACTCAAAATACTGCATTAATGTTCCATTGTTCACTGTTGCTGCTTCTGCCTTATTTCCCTCATATATATTAGGAAAAAGCAAAATAAACAATAAACAGACTACCGTAATCCTTTTCAACATATTTACACCATCCCCTTCAAGAAAACGTTTGCATAATTCGTTAAAGTTATTATAATATTCGTTCTACAGTTAGTAAAGTAACAATCTTTTAATCTCTCACATTATTTTTCAAAATATGAATTCAACTATTCCACAAATACCCCATATAGTTTAAAATTCACATCGGATTCAAAATTGTTTACAATTTATCTATAAAAGCATAACGGAGGGATTTCTATGACCGACTTTCAAAAACAATTTTTCGCAAGATTAAATATAGAAGAAAAACACAAAGTTTCATTTGAAGATTTACCTAACATTATGTACGCAATGGCACAAACTGTCCCTTTTGAAAACTTAAATATTCTCGAAAACAACTTTAAAGAAATATCAAAAGAAAATCTAAAAGAAAAAATTTTAATAAACAACCGTGGCGGCCTTTGTTATGAATTGAATCCGGCTATGTATTACTTCCTTAAAGACTCTAAATTCGATGTCCATCTCGTTTCAGGAACAGTTTATAACGCTGCAAATTCTATATGGGCTGTAGATTCAGGGCATATCGCAACTGTTTTACAACATCATAATGAACTTTACTTAATTGAAGTAGGTTTCGGATCATATTTACCCCTTTCCCCTGTTCCTTTCTCAGGTGAGATCGTTCATTCTGTAACAGGCGACTATCGTATTCGTAAAGAAACGACTGAAAAAGGTAATTATATTTTAGAAATGCGTAAAAACAATGAGTTTCTAGATCAATCTTCTACTGATGATTGGACAGTAGGTTATGCATTTTACTTGGAAGAAGTGGATGAAACGAAAGCAAATGCAGCACAAAAAATTATTGTTGAACATGAAGGTTCACCATTTAACAAAGTACCTCTTGTTGTAAAACTTACTCATGACGGGCACGCATCATTAACAAAAGATAGCCTTACAGTAACGAAAAATAGAAATAAAACAAAAGAAACAATTACAAAAGAGCAATATACAAACCTCCTTCATTCAACGTTCGGCATTACATTATAACTTTTAAAGCCTCGCCATTTCCGGCAAGGCTTTTCATTTTCCAGCAGGGATTTTTTGCAATTTGTTGTATTTCATAGTTATATAGGAATATAACTACATATTTAGAAAGGAAATGATTATGACTGAACTTAAAGATCGACTACAAGTAGCTGATAAAGAAAAATGGGATTTAACGGATATTTATCATACAATTGAAGATTGGGAAAGCGATTTTCATAAAATTGAAGTATTAACGAATGAATTACACAAGTTTAATGGAAATATTCACGATGGCAATAGTTTATTAGCTTATTTAACAAAGAGTGAAGAAATATCTAGCATAATATCTTTAATGTTCGCTTATGCACGATTACAATCTGATCTTGATACACGCGATACTGACGCTCAATCCCTTGTCGATAAAGTATCACAATTACATGTGAAAGTAAGTGCGGCTAAATCTTTCTTTTCTCCATTCTTACTTAGCGTAGATGAAAACACATTACATTCTTACATAGAAAAAACCGAAGGCTTACACTATTATAAAGAAGACTTATTTGAGTTATACCGTTATAAAAAACACGTTTTGAATAAAGACCAAGAAGAGATTTTATCACAAATGGGTGAAGCACTCTCCTCCCCACAGCATACATTTGGCATGTTAAATAATGCAGATATAATTTTTGGTGAAGTGACTACTGATGATGGAGAAAAAGTAAACTTAACACGTGGAATGTATTCAAAGCTAATAGAAGATGAGAATCGTGAGAAACGTGAAGAAGCCTATAAAGCTTATTACAAGCCATATGTTCAGTTAAAAAACTCTATCGCTTCTACTTTGTCCGCAGCTATTAAAAACAATGTTACTGTCTCAAAGCTACGAAAATATCCATCAGCTTTAGAAAAATCATTATTTGGCGACATGGTTCCGAAAGAAGTATATGAAAATTTAATTGAGACAACGAAAAAAAACATTCAATCATTACATACGTATAATGAACTTAGAAAAGAAAAATTAAATGTAGATGAACTACGACAATACGACTTGAGTGTTGATTTAGTAAAAGGTGTAAAACAAGACATTCCATACGACGAAGCGTTTGATATAATGATTGCGTCACTAGCTCCTTTAGGTAAAGAATATATCGAAACATTAAAAAACTTTAAAGATAAACGCTATATAGACGTGAGAGAAACACCTGGAAAACGTTCTGGCGCTTATAACTTTGGTGTATACGGTGTTCATCCTTTCATTCTTTTAAATCATCATGATGATTTAAATAGCCTTTTCACCCTTACTCATGAATGCGGGCACGGTATGCATACGCATTACTCACACGGATACCAACCAAGAATTTCTGCACACTATTCCATTTTTGTTGCAGAAGTCGCTTCTACAGTAAATGAAGTGTTATTAATTCATTATTTATTAAAAGAAGCAAAAGAAACGAACGTACGTAATCATTTAATTAACTACTTTATCGATAGCTTTAAAGGTACTTTCTTTACACAAATCATGTTTGCAGAATTTGAAAAAATTACACATGAAATGGCCGAACAAGGTAAACCATTAAATGCCCAAGTCTTTAGCGAAGTTTATGAAAACTTGTTTAGAGAGTATAATGGCGACTCTCTCGTATTTGACGAAGAAGTAAAATACGGCTGGGCTAGAATACCGCATTTCTATCGTCCATTTTACGTGTACAAATATGCAACTGGATTCGCTTCTGCAATCCAAATTGCTGATAAGTTATTGAGCGGCGATCCAAATGCTCAGAAAAACTATATTGAATTCCTTAAAGGCGGAAGTTCTGACTATCCATTAAACTTACTGAAAAAAGCTGGTGTTGATTTAACTACGCCAGAACCGATTGAAAGTGCACTAAATCGTTTTAGCTCACTTGTTGAAGAGTTTTCAGCATTATAAAAAGCATGCAGAGTATATACTCTGCATGCTTTTTTCATTTCGGTTACTTTATGCTAAATGTTGCTGTGTTACACAGTGAATCATACCACCATACGCAAACAGTTCATTTACATAAACACCGACAATTCTTCTTCCTGGAAACTGCCCTTCAATGATTTGAAGTCCTAACTTATCATGTTCATCACCATATATAGGAACTAATACAACTTCATTTCCAATATAAAAGTTCAAATACGAGCCCTTACAGTCTGCTTCTTTTACCACTTTTCTTGTTACCGGTACTGGGATGAGCTGAAATGGATTTCCATCTATATTTCTCGCTTGTCGCAATTCTTGATAATACTTTTCCTGCGCCTCCAAAAGGTACGACTCTCCTTCCCCAAAAGGATCATATTCATAAAGAATTGTATTTTCATTTACAAAACGCGCTGCCCCATCAATATGGTAATCTGTATCTTCATCATAATTATCCTCTCCGCGAATACCAGTTATCCATATAAAATTCGTTACTCCCAAATACTTCGTTAACTCTATTTCAATCTCTTCCTGACTTAGTGTAGGATTTCGATTTTCATTTATAATAGAAGTTTTTGCCGCCATTAAGGTGCCATTTCCATTTATCTCTATTCCTCCACCTTCTATACAGACACTAGATTTAACTTTTGGAATGCTATACATTTCACTTATTTTTTCTGGAATAACAGCATCATTTTCATACGGATATTTCTCACCCCACCCATTAAAAATCCAGTGTGTTAAGCAGAGATTGCCTTCCTTATCTTTTACAAAGATCGGTCCGTTATCTCTTATCCATACATCATCCGTCTCTTGAACTAAGAAATCAATTTTATCCATATCCACTTTCGCTTCAATTAACTTCGATTGGACATGTACTTTTTCTTCTTCATCATATACAACAATATGCACAATTTCTCCGTAATGAAGCTCCTTTGCCATCGTTACCCAAATATCATCTAACTTAGCTCTGTAACCTTCACCTCTATGAGCTTTATCATGAGGCCACTGGAGCCATGTCTCCTCATGCTTTTCCCACTCAGCTGGCATATAATATAAACTATTTTCCATATTTCTCATACATGTTCACCCCTTCTTCGAATGTAAGTTCAGTCTAAACTTTGACATCGTGTTAAGGTCAACAGAAATATATTAACTACTTCATAAACTGATTCTTTATTTTCCCTTGTGATACACTACTTCTCCTTGTAAAACCGTCACTAAAACTTTCGCATTTGGAATCTTATCGACACTCATTTTAGTAATATCTTCATTTAGTAATACCATATCGGCTGATTTACCTACTTCAATTGAACCAGTAATATTATCAAGGCCTAATGCTTTGGCGGGCTTAATTGTATAAGCATCAATAGCTGCATATATATCAGATAAGCCTTTCTCTTCAATACTTAACGCATTCGAAATTGTCACAAGTGGATTTAGTTCATTTACATCCCAATCACTACTAAGCGATACATTTGCTCCTGTTTTCCAAATGCGTCCTAACGGCATAATTCGTTTCATCTGTTGATCTGTAAAATACGTACTTGCCCAGCTTTGTTTAGGATCTTCCGCAAAATCATGGCCTACTTGGAAATCAGCGCTAATACCTAACTTAGCAAAACGATTTATATCACTATCTTCTACCATCTCAACATGTGTGAGCGTATAAGGCTGATTCGCACCTTCTTTTTTCGCTGCTTCAATTGCATTTAAACTCTCTCTTACCCCGCCATCCCCAATCGTATGAATGAGTGCACCGTAACCAAGTTTATTAAGTTCCGTTAACCACCATTTCATTTTTTCTTCTGGAATATAGTTCAAACCGTACGGTGTTCCTTTAAACCACTCAAATTTATATTTTTCTAGTATTTTAGCTGTGCTGTTAATGCTAATTCCATCACTATACATCTTCACTTGATTAATAAGCATTCTAGATGATACATCATCACGCTTAATTTTTTTGAAATACTCCATTTGCTCTGCTTCATTTAAGTTCGGATATACCCACGGACGAAGTACTACTCGCGACGTTAACTTTTTCTCATCATTAACTTTATTCCAAACATCTAACCAGCCTCGTTTCCAATAAAGACGTCCATCGCCGACTGTAGTAATACCATTCTTCGCAACCTCATCTAAACCGTCTAACAAACCTTCATAATTTTTTTCAAAGAGATTGGGCTGGGAATTCCATGCTTTTTCCATCACGATATCCCCTGCTGTATCATACAGAAGCCCGAAAGGTTCTCCTGTTTCTGGATCCCGGATGATTCTTCCGCCTTGCGGATCTTTCGTCTCTTTATTTATTCCTGCTGATTCCAATGCCTTTGAGTTAACCCATACAGAATGAGAAGTTCTTTCCATAATTAATACAGGGTTATTAGGAAATAACTCATCAAGAACTTGTAATGGCGTTTGTTGTTCTGATTTTTCGTCCATATCTTTTAACAGCTCTTCCAAACTAAATCCTGTTCCGCTTATCCATTCGCCATCTTTCACATCTTTTTTACAAGCCTTTAAATACGAGCGTTGTTCTTGCAGCGCAGCATCCGGTGAAACACTACAATTCCCTGCTGCTGGTGATTTCGCCTCAAATATATGATTGTGATTGTCCACAAAACCAGGAAGAATAAAACGCCCTTGTAAATCCACCACTTTCGTATCTTCATTTATAAATCCTTCTACATCTTTGTTTGAACCAACAAATGTAATTTTCCCTTCTTTAACGGCTACAGCCTCTACAATGTCTTGCTTGTCATTTGAAGTATAGATTGTACCATTTTTAAACACTACATTTTTTGGCAACTGATTTGGTAGAACGAAGCTACCATTCTCACCTTCTCCTACTCCAGGAGTACACGCTGAAACCCATGTCATACTTAGAATCAGACAAATAATCATGATTGTTCTTTTCATATTCTTTCTCCTTTTTATTATGATGAATTACTTACATAAATAGAATAAGGATTGACATAATGTTAATGTCAATCCTTATTCTCATTCTATTTTCGTAACTAAAAAACAAATTTGTGTGACATACTCTTCTACTAAACAATCACATTCAGATCCCTTTATGTAGACCTCATATGGTGAACCATCTATTACATAACCATTTCTTTCAATCCATTTTTCTAACGCAATATAAGCGTAGCCTATATAGTCATAACTTCCATAATGCATAGTAGTAACGATTTGATGTGGATTTAATTTTTTTATTTCATATTCTTGTACTACATCTTTATTGTTCCCATGCATGACCGGAATCCTTAATTCAACATCACTTTCGTTTGGAATATACTCTTCATCATAAAAGACCGTAGAGGGCGAACCAACCATTTGTAAGTTATGCTTTTGTACTTTTTCATATAAGTCATAAAAATAATCATCCATATCATCTATATCTATTTGCAGTCTTTGAGCAATTACTGTTATTTCATTTCTCATTCCAATAAATATATCGTAATTTCTATGACAAGCAGTATTTAAAGCATGATTCATATTTACCATTTCATTCATTTCTGAAATGACCTGTAAATTTTGTTTCACCTCATGAGACAACTCTATAATTTGTGATTGCATATGTTTAATAAATGAATCTTGATCTGATGATTGAAGAAGTATTTTAATTTTCGGTAAAGGGAACTTGTACTCCCTTAGCTTTTTAATTTTCAACGCTATCTCAAGCTGTCCTTGCTCATAATATCTATATCCATTTACCGGATTCACATATGCTGGTTTCAATATTTCCTCTTTATCATAATGCCTTAACATTCGTGTACTCATTTTACAAATCCGTGAAAATTCAGTAATTGTATACATATAAATACCCCTTGAATACATTTTCTTATATATAAGCTTATTTATTAAAACCAATCAAATATTTTTCTGATTGTAGAACCTTCATTCTGATCGTTCAGCCTTTTCATTTTTGAAGGTAACAAATGACTAGGACAATACCACGTTAAACAATTCATCGCGCCTCCCATTGTCGATATTTCTCCTACATGACTTTGAATAACTTGTTTCTCAGTATGCTGTTGAATATATCGTAAAACTTCCTCATCTTTAGCTAATCCAAACTTAGGAACGTAAAGCGTATCACATGTTTCTAACATATTTATATATAAACCTTTTGCTGACGCTATCTCTTCATCGTATTGACCCTTCTCTGTATATGACGAAGGAACAACTATAAATTCAGCCTCTGGCATTTGCTCTTGAATAATCTCTTGAACCTTATATCTAAATTCATGATCCCCTAAAAAATCACTAATAAACATTGTATGTTCATCAATAAATTTAACCATCCCGTCTGCGTGTGCAAGTACATCTCCCTCTTCAGCAGGAATAATAATAACCCGACTCACATCTAAATCCCATTCCAGTTGCTCTATAATTTCTTCTTCCGTCCAATCATAGTTATCATCAAATATGCGTTCCGTTAATATAACGGTATCTTTTTTATTCCAAATAAGATTTCCACCGTCTAATATCAATGGAGATGTCACATATTCAAAATCGTTCTTTTTCAACCATTTATTAAATTGTTGATCTAAATATCGTCCTTGATCTTTCGGTAAGTAATTTGGTTGATATTTGAATTTAACTAGATGATTTGTTACAACTGGTGCAACATCTCTTAGCCAAATATCATCATACTCAAAAAAGTTTGTATGAAAGTCTTGCTCTTCAACAGATAAAGATATAAGTTGATCGGTAAATGCTTTATTTTCATTTAAGTATTCATTAAAATAAATAATGTCTTCATAAAATGGTCGATAATATTCATTCGATTCATCTGGTATTGCAGTAAAAATAATGCCACTATGTTTTTGTTCCATATTACTTACCTCGCTTTTTAATAATGATTGAATAACTGTTTTCAATAAGCCAACTATTCCCCAATTCATTTCTCTTTTCATTACAATTTTTGAAACGTGCACATTTCATGAATGGATTATAGCACGGAGAAATATTATATATTTATATAAAAAATATAAAGCCATCGTTAAGCCATAAACTGACTCTTGACAAAATTTTTAAATTTTAATCGCCGTACACAATGACGGATTAGATGATTTTTTTATCAAGATTCAAATCCATTACTTCTAACAGGGCGTTTTGATTATATAAATTCACTAAATGTGTTTCTACCCCTATGCAAATCCCTTCTAGCGGAAGATCGTTTGGATCTTGACCAAATGGATCCTCAATTTCAACCCCTATTGCTTCAATCCCTATAAATGCAAAACTTATAAACGTAGTTGCAAGTACTGTAAACCATCCAAGACTATCAACAAGACCAATCGATAAAGTCCCGCAAAATATGAGCAGTAAAATTTTAATATGAGCAAAATAGGCAAAAGGAATAGGCGTTGTTTTGATCCGATCACATCCACCCATAGCCGTAAGCAGAGTATTCAAATCAGCTTCCATATTAATTATTGCATTTGGGTGAATTTGACCCGTTTTCAAACCTTTTGATAGTATAGTTTTTAACATAAAAACTATACTAATTGGTAAATGAATAGACTCAGCCAACATTTCTTTTTCCTTCTCAGAACAAATATCAAACAATGCTTTTATTTCGGATAAATCTTTTTCGTCTCTCAAATGTCCTTTCGCTATCTTTGGAAAAGCAATTAACAAATGTAAAAATTTTAATTTTTCCTGATCCGTCTTTTTCCCTTCAGACTCCCAATAACATAAAAAACTAACTGCCAAATTTCTAGTACAAGCACCAACCGTTCCAAATAACTTTCTACCTTCCCAATACCTATCATAGGCAGTGTTAGTACGAAAAACTAACAGTAGACCTAAAGCTCCTCCAACAATTACCCAAGGAGTTTGATTAATTTTTATTTCTACATAATAATAATTAATCACAGTTACTATCGTTGAAATACATATATATAATAAAATTTGCGGGAAAATATCTCTTACCACTGTTCCCTTTAATGTAAATATTTGATGTAAACTATTTTGATTATTGTAATGAACCATACTTACAAAAACCTCTTTCCTTATTAACCTTTTATTCTTTTAAATTATGAAAGTATACAATTAAATAGTAGAATCATAAACCCTATTATTATAAAACTGGTTAAGATTATTTCTTTCAATACTGTTACTCCTTTTTACCAAAAGATAAAACATCTTTTTTGATTTAAACAACAAACGTTCACTCTTCTAAATCACGACGCATTATTTTAGAATTTGCAATGAATAAAGCACTAATTAATACAAGAATCGCGCAAGCATATATCAATGAATCCATTGGACTATCATGGTCTATAATAATTAGACGAACAATAGCCGTAATACCTATATATATAAAATAACGTAATGGAAAATGAAAGTTCATTTGAAAATACTTTATAATCATTACGATGAATTCAAAATATAAAAAGAATACGACAATGCTATCAATTAAATGATAACTAGATTCCTCACTATTTAATTTAAGTTCTTGTATAAATTGAATGACTTCTTTCATAAGAAACACACTTAAAACAATTCCCAAACAGATCAAAGCTACATTTATAATGTACTGTAGAACGATAGGGAAAAACGAAAATACTCTTTTTAAATTCTTTAACACAAACATTTTTCTCCTTTTCCATATAAAACAATAATGACAATATACTTTTATTTAATTATCGTTACATTAAAATTATACATTCCTATCTTGTTACAGATGTTAAAACAAGACAAAATAAGTAAAGATAGCATTTCACCTATTTTGTCTATAAAGCAACATAACGAAACTATAATCGATTACTTCAATTGAATCGGTTGTTGCTGTGTCACACAATGGATCATTCCGCCATTTTTATAAAGCTCTCTCACATCAATTCCCACTACTTTACGATCCGGGTATAATTTCTGAATCGTATCGTTTGCGATTTTGTCATTTGGATCATTATAGTTAGGCACCAATATAACTGTATTCCCAACATAATAATTGATATATGACCCCTTATAATCTAGAGTTTTTCCACCTTCTAAAGTAACTTTATCTTTACTAAGCGGTAAGTATTCGTACTTATATTTCTGTCCTGAAGCATTTTTTGCATCTAACAATTTATCCATATCTTTGTTTGACAAGCCCCATTCAGCCAAGTCATCTTCTGCCATCGTTACGATTGTAGATTTATCATGGAATTTAGCAAATCCATCAATATGAAAATCAGTAATATCTAAATTAGGCACTCCATCTAACCAAATAAAGTTTGTCACCCCAAGGTCACTTATATATTTTTCAATTTCAGCTTCTGATAAATCAGGATTTCTATTTTTATTCGTTACTGCGCTTCGAGTTAATAAAGCAGTCCCATTGCTGTCTAATTCAATTGCGCCACCTTCAAGGACAAATTTCCCCCAATCAATTCTTTCAATCCCTAATTGTTTACTAACATTCTCACGTATACGGGCATCATTTTTATATGGAGTTTTCTTTCCCCAACCATTAAATGCTGGATCTAATATTTTCAGATTTTTATTATTGTCATAAACAAAAATCGGTCCACTATCTCTTGCCCACACATCATCAGTAGGAGCGATAAAGAAATCAACTTTATCCATATTCAGCCCTTTATCTATTAAAAGCTTATTGATTCGCTCTTTCTCTTCCTCATCATATGCAACAATGTGGACTTTTTCACCCTCAGTTAAAGCACTTGCCATCTTAATCCAAATAGGTTCAACTTCTTGTTTATACTCTTGACCATATGTGTATTCATGAGGCCATTGTAGCCATGTACCTTCATGTTTATCTTTTTCATCCGGCATCGTATATTTTCCAGCGTTTTTCTGTACCTCTACTTTTTTATCCTCTTTCTCTTTCCCTTTGGCATTTTCATTATTCCCTTCAAAAGAACATCCACTAATAATCGTTGTAGATAATGTAGCTATTAAACAAAACTTTACTATTTTTTTCATTTTTCAACCTCCTGTTCATGTCTACAATACTGTAAGGCTTAACATAGTGTGAAGCTCAAGCTTTTTCATCAATGTAAAAATTACCAATTATTCTTCCGCATGATAATCACATAATTTCAATACAAATAGATGACATTCACAAAATACACTTCCTATATTTAACATCCATATCATTTAACTTCCTTCATAAATTTATTCTAATACTAATCCCCTCTCATACATGCTTGTTCACTAAATAAAAAAATCGGTATTGATAATTTTATATCAATACCGATTTTTAAATAATTATTTTCCTTCTATTAAATCATTCGCTAATTTCCTAAACTCTTGATTAAATGTATCATTCATACCATTTTGTACGTTAGAGAATAATATTATAAACGTTTTTTTATCCCAGTTAAAATTATTAAAAGTGTTCCAGCCAGCTAATACACCGTGGTTATGATAATAATCTGGGTAAATATAGAAGCTAAATCCATATTTTCTCGCAGGTGATACTGTAAACATATCTGATAAGCTTTGTTTAGAAATCAGCTTTCCATCCATAATAGCCTCATCTAATCTTTTCATATCTTCAACGGTCGTATACATTTCACCACAACCATACAGCCAGTTCATTTTTAAGCGGGGTGTAGCTATTAACTCATTATCTTTTTTCGTGTAACCTTCTGCTAAGAAAATATCTTCAGGGAGAGTTGCACCCATACCAGATTCATTCATTTCAACAGGAGTAAAAATGTTTTCTTTCACATATTCAGCAAGCGGTTTATTCGATATCTTTTCTACAATATACGCAAGTACCATATAATTATAATCTGTATATTTCCATCCTGTCCCTGCAGGAAATTGCAACTTTTGCGCTCCAATCCACGTTACTAACTTTAAACGTGATGCCGCATCAACACTACCTTGTCCCTGATCTGGTAACCCGGACGTATGTGTTAACAAATTTCGTAACGTAATGTTTTTATCTGCTGGAAACGATGGAATATACTTATTTACATTGTCTTCAATATTCAATTTCCCTTTTTCTCTTAGCTGTAATATAGATATTGCAACTACTGTTTTCGTTATGGAACCGATGCGATATTTTGTTCTTGGCGTTGTTAAAACTTTATCTTTTATATTCGCATACCCGTAGCCTTTTCGTAAAACCACATTATTTTTATCCGTTACGAGAACCGTTCCGTTAAATCCTTTATCTTTTAAATATTGATCGAGTTTCGTTGCTGCAATATCATAACGTTTTTGCTGATTCGCATCAAATTTCGGTTGAACATTTCCAACTTTATCCTCAAAATTTGAAAATGCCTTCAAACTGTATTTCTTTTCTTTATTTGCATGTATGAGTGCAGCGACACTCCCACAAAAAATAGCAAAAACAAAGAAAGCGATTAACCATTTCTTAAACATATGGGAACCCTCTTTTATCTAGTTTCACTTTATACTTTTCCATTCTATTCTATATCTTTTAGTTTTTAAATATCTTATAATCTATCTACTCTATTATTCCTCATAGTAAACTAGATTCCTTTTTCTAACGTTCAAATTTTAACTACTCTCTATTGTAGTTCTTTTTTACAAAATTTCCACCTTACAATCGGATACATCCAACCTTAATTTAAATTTTTTATGTAACATTCGTTACACATTAACAAGAATGGAGGCGTTAATTTGAAAAAGACCGATAAGCGCAATCGTTTAGATGATATGATGTTTCATTATCGAGTAACAAAAAACAATATAGTTTTAGTTGAATATTACAGAAAACAGATTATGATTTTAAAAGGAAATGATGCTGAAAAATTTTTAAACAAAATAAATCGGACAAGTAACGAAAAAGAAAAACAGCTTATTATGGCTAAAATTACAGGTAATTTCAAAAGAGGAAATGAGCGTTAATGAAAACGAATCTCATTTCTAAATTGATTATACAGCATATAAAAAAAGAAATGTCACTCTCACGACATTTCTTTAGATTTTCTTCATAAAAGATTTACATTTTTAATATTCGTTTACTGTTACATAAATTCACCGCTGAAACGCTTAGTAATGCAGCTATCCCCATCCATGCATATGTGTAGCCTTTTCCATCTACTATATAACCAAACAAAGCAGGTGCAAAGATAATAGCAATTTGATTAAGTGTAAGCGCAAAACTCACTGTTAGACCTACCAATTCCTCACTTGCAGACTCAGCAACTTCAACCATAAAAAGACTAAACCAACCGATCGCAAAGAACCCTAGCAGTCCGCTCATCACAAACAATGCCTCAAGTGTCATTGTGTTTATACTCATTACAACAACTAAAATTAAGCAAAAAGATATACATACAGTTATTAATAAAGGTGTACGACGATCACCTTTGTAATATGTATCACTTATTGTAGCTAATATAATTCGGCCTATCATTCCTGCAACTAGCATAACTGAAAATACTTTCCCTGCTACAATAGGTGTTATCGATTTTTCAATGACTAAAAATTTTATAAAATGTCCGACTAATATCATTTGTAAAGAAATCATGCAAATACCTGTAATAAAAATTGGATACAGCTCTTTTTTACATATTACCTTTTTTAACTGCATCCAAAAAGAAATACTTACATTTTCTTGGCTCGTGTGTTCTCGTACGTACGATTCCTTATAAAATATGAAAAACAATAACCCGCCTATTATACATATAGTTGCAATTACATTTATCGTATAAGCTAAACTAAATTTAATTGTAAGCAAAGGGATTATTACTCCTGCTAACGCCCCGCCAATAGGTATACCAGCTTGCCGTATTCCCATAGCTAATCCGCGCATTTCTTTCGGAAACCATTTCAAGATTACTTTACTTCCCCCTGGCTGGGATACGCTATAAAAAGTTCCTATTAAAAGAAGGACAAATAATAGCCCCATAAATCCCCTTGCCATATGAGCAAGTAAAAGCGCCCCGCCAAGTAATACAGCACTCGCTCCAATTAATATTCTTTCGTTATATCGATCAAGTAACCTTCCAGCAAAAAGCATACAAAACAGCGGACCAATATTTACAGCACTTATTAACAACCCAACCTGCATATTCGAAAGTACATATTTCTGTTTCCAAAATAAAGCGAGTACCCCTACTCCATATGTTATAAGTGTTGCACTTGCCTGTGCTACCGTTGCCAAAGTTAACATGATCCATTTATTAGAACTACTGTACTTTTCAATTTTTTCTTCACTTATCAACGTTATCTCCCCCATATCCCTTTCATTGTATGAACGTTCTGATATCATGTAAAATAAGTCTTAATAATAGAATCCATCAAAAAAATTGATACCTTTTTTCGGGGTGATAATAAATGGACATAAAAGATTTAACGGTTTTTTACGAAGTTGCGAAAGTAGGAAATATATCTCATGCTGCTAAAAACTTAAACTATGTACAATCAGGTGTAACGATGCGTATAAAACAACTAGAAATTGAGTTATGTGTGCCTTTATTTTATCGAAATGGAAAAGGCGTTACTTTAACTTCTAACGGAGAAATTTTATTAACATATGCAAAACAAATCATCCATCTAATCGATCAATCCATTCAAGCTGTCCAAAGTAACGGAACCGAGCCAAAAGGCACGTTAAAAATCGGGTGTACAGAATCGACAACAGCCGTTCGTCTCCCGCCTATATTAACGACCTATTATGAAAAGTATCCAGAAGTTGAATTGATTCTAGAAACAAATACGACAGACCAATTAACTCAGCTCGTTTTAGAGCGAAAACTAGACGGGGCTCTTATCGCTGGAAATATTCAGCATACTGAACTTCATACACTTTCATTTCGAGAAGAAGAACTCGTTCTCATTAGTAAGACTCCTCTATCTTCCTTTAAAACAATAGGAGAACTGAATTTACTCGCTTTTAGTCAAGGATGTTATTACAGAAAACTATTAGAAAACTGGCTTCAAGAAGAAGGGATTTCACCTAAAAGAATACTAGAGTTCGGAACAATTGAAGCAATACTTGCATGTGTAAAATCAGGTATGGGCGCGGCTGTTATGATGAAATCCATTATTCCGGATTATGAACATGGTGTATCTTTAAATACATTACCAAATCACTTTAAAAAGGTTCCTACTACCTTTATTACTCGAAAAGACATTTTTCACTCAGCTGCCTTGCAAAAATTTATGGAGATGATCAACAATGCGTGAAAAAAAAATACGTGGTATGAAACGAAGAACACAAACTCTTATAAAAAGAATTGAAGACTCTACTAAAGCATTTCCGTCTACTTTCTATAACGATGAATACTGGCATATGCCTTTACCAGGCTCTCAAGCTTTTATCGATTCTATTAAAACACCTAGAAAAGTAAAGCGATTATGCATTCAAACATTATTAGATAGAGCGGATCTTTTAATGAAAATGAAACCGAACGATACAAATACATATCGAGTCGTTGTTATGATCAAAATAGCAAGCTTATGGAACTCACAAATCATCATATTTAAAAACGATGACTACTTTCAAATTTTTTTCAATAGAGATAACGAATTTCAAAAATGGATTCCCCTTTCCAATGAGTCCGACTTCAGGCATGAATGGAAAATATCAATTTCTAACAGTGTCCAAACATTGCATTTCCAAGAGATAATCAAGGATGAAGATGGATTTTTCGAAGAAGAACTTTCGTTTATCGGAGAGTTATCATAATCAAATAATATCAACGATTTTTCGAATATATCCACTTTCAACTTACAATATTTTTATTTTGTAAGTTGAAAGTGGATTGTTATAAAGCACCGCTTGTGAAGTACAAGCGGTGCTTCTTATTTAATTACACAATAAATTGTTCATTACCTCTTCAAGTAATACGTTCGGCTTTAATACCTCGTTTTCCGTACGCCATCCAATAAATCCATCTGGTCTTATTACTACCGCTCCTCCATTTTCTATCCCGTATAGTTTTCTAAAAAAGTTACCTTGATCGATAAAATCACCAGTTAAACCTACCTGATACACTTTTATCTTTACTCCTAATCCAGATGAAACAGCATGTGCAGCTTCAGTCCAAGCACTAGGCTCAGCTCCAGTAAGTAGCACAAAGTTGCTACCAAATAGATCAAGTATAGAAACTTCTTTTCCTTCATAAGTTCCCCAAAAATGTGGCGCACGCGTTCCTGGGCGTCCATTCAAATCAACTATATCCATTCTATGCGGAGTGTTACATTCGTCTATAATTGCTTCTGAGCAATACTGATAACCAGCAGTAACAGCTAAACTATCCATATTACTCAAATTACCTACCTCTCTGCCCGCAGCACGAAATAACATACTACTCGCATGGTCCGTCGTTAATTTCGCAACAGGATATCTCTCGTCATGATACGTTTCTAACAATTTTGGATTTGCTTTACCTTTTATAACCGCAGCCAATTTCCAAGCTAAATTATGTGCATCTTGTATTCCTGTATTGGAACCGAATCCTCCTGTTGGCGGCATAATATGTGCCGAGTCGCCAACTAAAAAGATGCGATTGTCCTGAAATTTTACCGCTGTACTTTCACTCGCTTCCCACGGCAAAACACTTACTATTTTTGGCTTAATATCCATACTTCCAATTGCAGTTTGAATAATTTGTTTACAGCGTTCTAGAGTGAAATCCTCTGGTCTCTCTCCTTGTATTGGATCATAAGCCACATGGTATATCCATTTCCTTACGTTATCGACCGGAATAAGTGCACCAAGAACTTCTGGATGTCGTATCATAGTAAAACCAAATGCGTCTCCTTTTATAAATCCACTCAAATCCGCTTCAAAATATATGTTCATATAATAACCACCGATCGTACCACGGCCCTCGGTTAAAATTCCTAACTCTTCACGTATTTTACTTTTCGCTCCATCTGCTGCAATTACATAATCACAATAAATAGTACTCTCTTCTTTCGTGTCACGATTTTGAATCATTGCTATTACTCCGTTTTCATTTTGCTCATAAGAAACTAGTTCATGATAAAAAGATAGATTTCCGCCTAACTTTTGCGCGTATTGTAGCATCATCTCTTCTAAAGTAATTTGATAACAAGCAGTTTGTTTTGATGGGCTAATCTCTTCCACTTTACGAACTAACTTTTCGTTATTTTCATACTGCGCCGCCCTTATTTGTTCCAATTCTTCATGCTTTACCTCAGCTATTGTTTCAACCGCAATTCTCCCATGACAATTCTCTAATGCTTTACCAGCTAATCTAATTCCTTTTTCTAGACCTAATTCTCGAAATAATTCCATCGTACGAAAAGTAATCCCGCCTGCTTTCGGATGAATCGCAGTAGACGGATGCCTTTCAATAAGTAAGTACTCAATGTTCTGTTTTCCAAGAAATAACGCAGACGATAATCCTGATAATCCCCCTCCAACAATTAAAACTGGTACATGTTTTGATTTCATATATTTTCCCTCCACATTTGTTCTTCTGAGCTCAGTGACATAAATATAATCAAAAAACCAACAAAAATATAGACTTATATTTCATTTTGAATTATCATATAGATAGATTACGCCCCAAATTACTTTTATCCTTTAATACATCTACAATTCACCTAAATTGTGTGTGTATTAAAGGATAAAATAGAAGATCCTACTTTACGTTGAACTCTTTTCTGACGAAGGCATCAAAAATAATAAAAACATTATAAGCGGTCGTAACCCTATAGATTATAGAGGGTTATGACCGCTTATTTTTTTGAAATACCTTCTCCTTTATAACCTTTATCATCTATAGAAAACGCATTGTTAGATCTTTTTCTATTTCTTAAACTTCATCCATTGTCGTATTTAAATCTTCCAATTTCTTTTCTATTCCCCATAATAAATGCTCCACGATTTTCAATACGTAAAAATTGATTCGTCTCGATTTTCTTTCTCAATATTGCATCGAATACAACAATCATGTAGCATTACCGTATCGATACAATGGTTCATCATCTTAAACCTTTCGACTAATTATTGGAGGTACAGTGATTGAAATGAATAAACAAGAACAATTAAATGTCATTAAAGAAGATTTTATTGATTGTCAAAAAGTATTAGTAGCAATTGGTGATGAAACACGTCAAGCTATTTTGTTAGTTCTAATGAAAACGGAATGTCAAACAGGATTACGTGTAGGAGAAATCACTAAACAAACACACCTTTCTCGACCAGCAGTATCACATCACCTTAAAATTTTAAGAGAAGCTGGCATTATTTTAATGCGAAAAGAAGGTACAAAGAATTTTTATTATATTGATATACGTACAAAATTAAGTTTATTAAAAAACCTTGTATTAGATATTGAGAAGTTATTGCAAGACTTTTATTGAAAAAAGATACGGTATTTGGAGGTATAAGAAATGAAAGCAATGATAATTGATAAGTATGGGAAAGTCCCAATGCGTATGACAGAGGTACCTACTCCTGAAATAAATGAGTATGAGGTGCTCGCGGAAATTCATGCAGCTAGTATTAACCCAATTGATTTTAAAATACGCGATGGAAAAGTAAAGATGTTACTTAAATATGAAATGCCCCTTATTCTTGGTAATGACTTTTCTGGTGTCATTGTAAAAACTGGAGCAAAGGTGACTCGCTTTAAAGTTGGTGATGAAATATATGCACGTCCAAGAAAGAATAAGATTGGTACTTTTGCGGAATATATAGCCATTCATGAGGATGATGTAGCCTTAAAGCCAAAAAATTTAAGTTTTGAGGAAGCGGCGTCGATTCCACTCGTTGGCTTAACATCATATCAAGCATTACATGACATCATGCACTTACAAAAAGGACAAAAGATTTTAATTCACGCTGGATCCGGTGGTGTTGGTACTTTCGCTATTCAATTAGCAAAAATAATGGGTGCTACTGTTGCAACGACTGCTAGTGAAGCTGGTGCGAATTTAGTAAACTCTCTTGGTGCAAATGAAATTATTAATTACAAAACAGAGAAATTTGAAGATATACTAACAAATTATGATGCGGTATTTGATACAATTGGCGGTACAACACTTGAAAAATCATTCGATATTATAAAAAGCGGTGGGAACATCGTTTCCGTTTCAGGAATGCCGAATGCTCGCTTCGGTAAAGAATTTGGTTCAGGATTTTTTAAAACACTCCTATTTTCATTGGCCAGCAAAAAACTTACTGCACTTGAAAAAAAGCATAGTGCTCAATATTCATTTTTATTTATGAAACCAAGTGGGGATCAATTACGTATTATCGCAAACTATATTGAATCCGGAAAAATCAAACCTATAATCGACCGAGTTTTTCCTTTTGAAGATGCTCAAAAAGCAATGGAATATTCGGAGTCTGGAAGAGCAAAAGGTAAAATAATTGTAAAAATTAAATAATAGCAAAAACTCCATTTTAATTAATCTTTTTGAAAAATGGAGTTTTTATATTTGCTGTTAAATAGACACAATGCACTGAAGTCCTTACAATAGATTGCAAGGGGAAATAACATATTATACTTTTAGTTAACTTTACAAAGAATATATACGTACACATACATAATTCAAAATACAAAAAGGAGGAGATAAAATGACTAAAAATAATGAAACAGGTTGGAATTTAGATAATAGTTATACTACATTACCACAATCATTTTATACAGAAATCCCCCCAACTCCTGTAAGCTCACCGGAGTTAATTAAACTAAATAACTCATTAGCAATATCTCTTGGTTTTAATCCTGAGGATCTAAAAAAGGAAGCTGAAATTGCTATTCTCGCTGGTAATGCAATTCCAGAAGGGGCTCACCCACTAGCTCAAGCGTATGCTGGACACCAATTTGGTCATTTCAACATGTTAGGAGATGGTCGTGCCCTTTTAATCGGAGAACAAATTACTCCTTCAAGCGAACGCTTTGATATTCAATTGAAAGGTTCTGGCCCTACTCCATATTCACGCCGCGGTGATGGCCGTGCTGCGCTCGGCCCGATGCTACGTGAGTATATTATTAGTGAAGCGATGTACGCACTTGATATTCCGACTACTCGCAGTTTAGCAGTAGTCTCAACTGGCGAACCAATATATCGCGAAACGAAGTTACCTGGAGCTATTTTAACTAGAGTTGCAAGCAGTCATATACGCGTTGGAACATTCCAATATGCTGCAGCTCGCGGATCAATCGAGGATCTCATAGCTTTAGCTGATTATACGATAAAGAGACATTATCCAGAGGTTGAATCTACTGAAAATCCATATGTCGCACTACTACAAGAAGTCATTAAGAGACAAGCAAGCCTTATCGCAAAATGGCAACTCGTCGGCTTCATTCACGGCGTAATGAACACTGACAATATAACGATTAGCGGTGAAACGATTGATTACGGTCCTTGTGCCTTTATGGATAATTATGACCAAGGAACAGTATTTAGCTCTATTGATGTAAAGGGCCGCTACGCATATGGAAATCAGCCGTATATGGCTGCATGGGACCTTGCACGATTAGCTGAATCTTTAATGCCGATTCTACACGAAGATGAAGAAGCAGCGCTAAAAATTGCCCAAGATGAAATTTCAAAATTTAGCGTGCAGTACGAAAACAATTGGTTCCTCGGAATGAAGAAGAAATTAGGACTATTTAGCAATGAAGAGCAAGATCAATCACTTATTGAGAAACTTTTAAAAGCAATGGAAAAATATAAAGCAGATTACACAAATACATTCCGTTCATTAACTGACACTACATTAGAAGATGCACCTTTATTTGAAAGTCCCGAATTTAAAGAATGGTACGAGCTATGGCAATCTCGGTTAGAAAGACAAAAAGAATCGAAAGATGATGCATACAAATTAATGAAAAATAACAACCCAGTAATCATCCCCAGGAACCACCGAGTAGAAGAAGCACTAGAAGCAGCTGTTAAAGATGGAGACTATAGCGTGATGGAGAAACTTCTTCAAGCTTTAGCAAATCCTTATGAATATTCTCAAGAACAAGCGGATTACTGCACGCCTCCTGTGCCGTCTAATCGTCCTTATCGTACTTTTTGCGGGACGTGATTGTTTATCTTTAACCTTTAAATTTATTATTCATCCACTTATTTCCTTACACCACTTGAGAAAGTGGTGTTTTGTCGAATTTATTTTTCTTAATTTTCAAAATATAAGAAGGTTTTACAAAATATTACACAGAATTATGTAGTATCGTAAATTAGGGGGGAATTCCCCTATTACGATTTGTGTTATTCTATCTAATTTCACAAACGAATAACACAAATAAATAACTATAAGAAGAGATAAGATTTGAAAAGAAAAATTGGTACAGTTGTTGTAGGATTATCAGTACTTGGTTTTGGTATTTTTGGTGTAAACATCGGGGATGGCGGAGTTGTAAAAGCTGAACATGGAGATGTTCCAGCGCCTAAATTAGAAAATCATGGTGACTACGGAGGGGCTCCTGCTTTCAATAAAGGCGATACTTGGGCTCCTAAATTAGAGTCTCATGGGAATACTAGTGGGGCTCCCACTTATGATCATGGAAGACCTCCAGTTTCTAAACAGGATAGCCACGCTGATTTCCCTGCTCCTAAGCAAGAAGGTCATGCTGATTTCCCTGCTCCTAAGCAAGAAAGTCATGCTGATCTCCCTGCTCCTAAACAAGAAAGTCATGCTGATCTCCCTGCTCCTAAATTAGAAAATCATGGTGAGCACATTTAAAAATCCCCCCTTCAATTATGAAGGGGATTTTTAAAATTTATTATTTTTATTTACTTTCTCAACTTTTTCTTGGTTTGAAATAAAATATTCACGTTTTGAAATCCCCACAGCATTTACCATCTGAAAAATAACAAATATTGAATAAAATATACAAATATACAACTAAAAACGATCTAATTTTCTTATTTACAAGAATTTTATTTATCAAGTTATTTTTACATAATCTTCCGATAATTCATGTTACCATTATAGATACAACTCAATAGAATATTATGAGGGGGAATCTTATGAACACTTTATTAACCGGGAGTACATACGCAACAAAACATCTAGAAGCGTGGTATCACGCGATTTTAACTCAAAATGTCGCAGTATCCCAGGACTGCTATCATGCAGCAGCAAAAGAACAAAAAGAAATGCTTTTACAAGGAAATACAGAAAATGCATCCTACCAATTATTTTTTGATTTATTAAAATTCCGCTATGCAGTATTCACTGAAGGGCTATCAATTACAAAAGATAGTTTTGAATCGATTAACGCTTATGCTATACCATCTGATTTACAACTATCCTACTTATATCACTATTACAATGCAATTTACTACACTGCATTAAACAAATTCGATAAAGCTGATGATTATTTTGAGAAAGCAAAATCATCATTAACTAGTCTTACTAATGTGGAGCAAGCTGATTTTTATTATCGATATGCAGTTTATCATTTTCAAATGCAACAACCAAGCCAAGCTATAGTAAATGCAACTAAAGCATTAGACATTTTCCAAACAATAAACGATTGCGAACGAAACGTAACATCATGTTTAAGTGTGCTTGGTGGAGCCTATGTAGCAGTTGGACACTATGAAAAAGCTGAAGAATTATACTATAAAGCAATTGATATCTTACAAAAATTAAACGAAGAACCTTTACTTCTTCATGTACGAAATAATCTAGGTACACTGTACGCAAATCAAGATTTATCAGAACAAGCCATTCGCCAATTATCAGAAGTGATAGAAAAAATGCCAAAGCACTACAAAGCATTATTTTTACTTGCACAAGAAAATGGAAAATTAGGCAATATAGAATTAGCAAATAAGTATATCCAAACCGGAAAAGAGATAGTTTTACAACTGGACAACGAGGAGTATAAACATCATTTTTCTATTTTAGAAGCTAATATTAATGAATTTGAATTAGAACAGTTAGATAAAATTGTACAAGCAGGAATTCACTATTTTAATGAAGAATCTTTATTCAGTTACACTTCAGAGTATTGCGAGAAAATAGCAACTACATATCACAAGAAGCGACAGTTTGAAAAGGCTAGTGAGTATTTCTCCAAGAGTATTGAAGCAAAAAAAAAGAATGAAAGAAGGTTATGAAAATGAGGAAAACAATTGGTAAAATCGCTTTAGGTATTGCTTTTGCTGGAATCGCTGCTTTTGGGTTAAATGCAAATCTGACAAATCAAGCTGGACATGAGCATTTCCCTGCTCCACAAAAACCTGACTTTGTTCAATCAGTTGACGTAAGTACAGATTACAACTCAACAACAGCTGAAAAAGCACTTTAAAAAATGAAAGACCTTCAATTAAGAAGGTCTTTTTAAATACGCTTATTTAGTTAATGTAATCGAATATTTTTCATAGCAAAATGGTAGTACAAATGACACTAAACAGCCTATCATAATTGACAAACTTGATAAAAAAATAAATTTACGAAATGATATATCATTCCTCTTGTATCCCGTAAAACAAGCTTTTATTATAATAAACACGGTCATCATTATGATAATAGCTGAAAAAGTGGCTACTAAAAGCACTTCCAGTTTGTTTCCCCCTATAAAATATATTAACCTTAATTTTACCATTAAATGAGTATAATAAAGACAACCTATTTCTTAATATAAGGTTTTCAATATGCCTCCGACGGGATTCGAACCCGCACTCCTTTCGTAAGCATAGGCTAAGGGGAACACACTTCCCTACGGAGTTTCACCTGTCTCAGCTTATTTGTTTTTCGGTGCTTCTGAAACCTTCGCCTTGCGACCCGGTTCTACACTGTTTTCCGGCGCTCTTCCCTTCTAGAGCTACGGAGGCAGTTTTTTCAAGTAAAATATATTTCTACAAAAATAGAACCATCCCTTTATTTCACATGAATTCTCTCTCTCACTCTATTTCCTTCATCAATTCTGCAATCCCCCTGCTCCCTTCACTCCCAACTTTCTCAAGTTCTTCTACAACTAATTTCCGTCTCTCCACAGAATGATTTTGACTTAACTTCGCTTTTCCTTCTATTTTATTTATCTTTATTCTGAACCCAACTATTCCCCTACTTAATCCTTCCATATAATTCGGATCTACATCATTCAGTGAGTAGGTGCTCTTTGGATTTTCATATTTATGTACTAAATCTTGAAGAGAATCTATTAATTCCTGTTCATCTTCAACAATTTCTAACTCTCCATATACATGCACCGCAACATAGTTCCATGTTGGTACTGCTTTATTTGTTTCATACCATGACGGAGAGATGTAACTATGTGGTCCTTGAAAAACAGCTAACACTTGTTGATTTCCACTATCTGCCCACTGCTCATTTGGACGTGCAAAATGACCATATAAAGTAAGTGTTTCCCTATTTAACAATAACGGCAAATGCGTTGCGTATGGATCTCCGTTATGTTGAGAAAATAAAGTTGCAAATCCATTTTGTTCAATAATTTCGTATTTCTTCTCTTCATCTTGTATAGCGAAATATTTTGGTATGTACATAAACTCCCTCTTTTCTTATCTTCTTATTTCCCATTATATTTACGAGATTTATTATTTGGCAGGGGCAGATTGTAATAGTTTTATAAGGTCAGTTCATATAGTAAAACCTCTTCTTCAAAAATAATAGGTTGCATTATATGATTTCTGCCACCTTAGTCTATCTTCTTATTGACACAAACTCCTCTATTTAACTATCCTTCATAGCTTTTTCTAATACATATTCAATAAATTCCGTTTTACCTAAGCTATAATTTAAGCGATTTTCCGCCGTTTCTGCTAATTCTTTCTTTAGCTTTCCATATTCAATAACAACGTTTGGATTTCCACGAAGATACTCACGAAACGCTACATGTCTTCTTAACTCTTCACTATTCTTATCGCATACATATAAATGATGTTCCATCCAAATTGTATTCTTCCCGTCCCTCGGAACATATTGACCCTTTCTCCCAAAAGCCTCTCTCCCCTTAAAACTCCACTCTTCTTGATGAAAATAACCTACCTGTTCAAGTCTCTTTATTACTTTTGGAAAAACATCATAATCTTCTATTACAACATCGACATCTAATATCGGTTTAGAAGCAAGGCCTTTAACAGATGTACTCCCAACGTGCTCTATAGAAAAAATGAGTTCTCCCATTACGTTATTAATCAACGTCTGTAATTTACAAAATTCACATTCCCATTGTGTATTATATTTCTCAACAGTAATAAATTGTTTCAATTGACCACCCTTCTCAAATCACTTTTATAACCTCTGAATATGCGTATCCTTAAAATCAGTTTCATACTTCAATCCATACCCAAGCATTCGATCCATTCCAATATGTGCTGTCCATATTAAACCAATCATTAAAATCGTATCCATCTTTAAATAGACCCCTATTAAAACAAGTAATATTGATATGATATATGTGTGAAATAGATTATAAATTTGTGCACCAACACGTTTGTTAATAGCGTACGCCACCATTGCTAAATCAGGTGCAAAAAGTAATACGATAAATAATAACCAACTAAATCCACATAATGCATATATATAAATCGCAGCTAATAAGACGACCAATCCTTCAAAGTGTATAATTCGTTTCTCCAAACTTCATCATTCCTTATCTGTTAGCTTGAAAATTTTATTCGGATTCAAAATATTTTGCGGATCAAGAGCTTTCTTTATTTTCTCCATTACCAATAATGCCGCACCATGTTCTTCTTCTTGATACTTCCGCTTCCCTATTCCAACGCCATGCTCTCCTGTGCACGTTCCACCACGTTTAAGAGCATACAGTACGATACTTTCGTTTATTTCGTCCCCTTTTCTCACTTCATCTTTATCATTTGGATCAATCATTAATAGCACGTGGAAATTCCCGTCTCCTACATGGCCAAGAATACCACCAACAAGGCCCACTTTATCTAATATCTCTTTCGCATTTTGAATCGCGCCAGCTAATTCTGAAATTGGCACACATACATCTGTACTCATCAGCTTTTTACCTGGGTAACTATGCACATAAGAGTAAGCTAAGTTATGTCTTGCATCCCATAATTTATTTCTCGCCGCAGTTTCAGTTTCAAAAGCAACTTCTTTACATTTATGATCAAAAACAATTTCCTTCGTAAACTCGATATCTTGTGTTAATCCCGCTTCATTTCCGTGAAACTCTAAAAACAGTGTTGGTTCTTCTCTGTAATTCGTTTCGTTATAATGATTTACTTGTTTCATAGATAGTTCATCAACAAGTTCTATTCTCGCAATTGGAATACCAGCTTGCAGTATATTAATAACAGCTTCTACCGCATCATTTATAGTTGGAAACGATGCTCTCGCAGCCATAACATGTTCTGGTATGCCGTATACTTTTAATGTTAGCTCTGTAAAGCATCCAAGCGTGCCCTCTGATCCTACGAAAATTCCATTTAAATGATAGCCTGATGATGACTTCGCCGCTAAATTGCCAGTATGTATCACTTGTCCATCAGCAAGTACCACCTCTAAATCACGAACTTGATCACGCATAACTCCATATCTCACCGCTGTCGTTCCGCTTGCATTCGTAGCAGCCATGCCTCCTAACGTTGCATCTGCACCTGGATCTACACTAAAAAACAAACCGTACTTTTTCAATTCTTTATTGAGCTGAGAACGAGTCACTCCTGGTTGTACTTTCACAAGAAAATCTTTCTCTCTTATTTCAAGTATTTTGTTCATTAATGAAAAATCAACTGTAATCCCCTTTTCATAAGGAATTATATGACCTTCTAAACTAGAACCTACTCCAAATGGAATGACAGGTTTTTTATGCTCACTCGCTACTTTCATTATTGATCTAACCTCTTCCATCGTTTTTGGAAAAACAACTACATCAGGTAAACTACTATTATGGTAAGATTCATCTTTACTATGTAACTCTCTTACTGTCTTATTAACCACTACTTGATCTTCAGGAAGTACATCCTTTAATTCATTTACTAATCGCTCAATTGTTATTCCCATTACGCACTCTCCTTTTATATTATTTACTCTGCATTAATTATACCATTTTTATACATAATAATCAGAATAGTAAGTTTACCTTTTTTACACATAAAAAAAGAACTTGCAGCACACACTACAAGTTCTTCTTAACTACATTTTAGATGATTTCTTTATTAACAGCATAAACCAAATTAATGTGAATGCCATCATAGAATGAGAGAACCCTACAATATAAGTTAACCCTTTAAAGTCCGCTCCATTTAGTTGAAGAAGTCCTCTCGCTGCCAGCGATCCTAACATTAAAGTTAATGCGATATTATGTAAAATAAACCAGTTATTAAATCCTTTCACTTCATGAAACGCGAATACTTTCGCTAATCCCAAAGCAATTAAAAAGAAGAAAAAGCCAAGTACTAACGTATGCGTATGCAAAAGATTTAATAAAGTAGAGCCTAAAATCCCTTTATATTTCCCATACTCCCTAGCAAATATTCCTGACAATAAACCGATAATCAAATAAGTAAACGATGCATTATATAATTTCTTCATTATGTACCTCCTTAAGTAGAATGTGTAGTGTGTCATATTTAGTAATAATGATAGTTATATAGTAAAAACTCCTAGTTTCCTAGGAGTCATTGTATAAGTATCTCACTCTTTACAATCAATCCTAATTATAAAATATCCTTTTATACAAAACAATCGAACTTTATGTGAACAGTAACTCTCAATTAAAATAACTTGCACTTTTATTTCGCACAATCCATACTAATTGTTATAACTTTTAAAGGCGGTGCAATAGATTGATAGTTCTTGAAACTGAAAGACTCACTCTTCGCTGGCTCGATGTAAAAGATGCTCCGTTTATTCTTGAATTAGTAAATGATCCTGCATGGATTCAATTTATTGGTGATAAAGGCATTAAAAACTTAGAAGATGCAAAAAAATACATCTTAAACGGACCCGTCGATATGTACAATAAAATGGGCTTTGGTCTTTACTTAGTTGAACGAAAAGAAGATCTCACTCCACTTGGTATGTGCGGCCTTATTAAAAGAGATTCATTAGAAGATGTTGATATCGGCTTTGCTTTTTTAGAAAAATTCCGTTCAAAAGGTTACGGCTATGAATCAGCTGCTGCAGTAATCGAATACGGTGTACAAAAGCTCGGACTGAAACGAATTGTAGCAATTACTTCTATAGATAATGTTGCTTCAGGCACGCTGTTAGAAAAAGTAGGATTGCGATTCGAAAAAATAATTTCAGACTCAGGAGAAGATCTAAAATTATTCGGGTATAACGCATAACAAAAAAGGGTCGCCATTCATGGCGACCCTTCTTTTCACTTCACTTCTACCGTATAATTCCCTGTTCCACCACCATACTGGTATACATGTAAATAGTACTTCCCTGGATACGTATAGTAACTACCTACTAATTTATTTCCTTGTTGCTGTGCATACGTAACATAATTATTTAAATCTGCTTCTGAATAAAGAACCCAGTTTACTCCGATATTATTTTCCTTCGTTACATTAATTTGAAGGTTTTTCGCAGTTTCTATATTTATTTCAAAGTAATCACTCGTATCACCGTTTCCTAAACTAGCACGTAAAACTTGATTTAACTGCAGTTTATTTGCCGTTTGGAATGAATTATTTGGCTCTTTTTCTACACTGTTATCTTCTTTCTTTTGAACCGTTACACTTGTTGTAGCAGTATTAGTTAATCCTTTATCGTCTGTTACTGTTAATTTCGCTGTATACGTCCCTTCTTTTGTATAAACGTGAGTTGGATTTTGTTCATTACTTACAGTACCATCACCAAGCTCCCATTTATAAGAAATAATTTTCCCATCTTCATCTTTTGATCCATCGCTTTTAAACGAGATCGCTTCATTCGTATGTCCGCTATACGGACCATTTATAACCGCGACCGGCGCTTTATTTACTGCACCTTCTTCTGTATTAATACCGTGGAACACAACATCATATTCAAATTGCCCTGATGCATTTACACGGTAATTCACGAAGTAAGCTGTTACTGTTTTATAGCCTGTCCATTCTTTTGCACTTAAACGTTTTAACGTATCATTAACGTTTTGCGTAATTGTTTTCCAGTCTTCATTTTCTCCTTTTGCAGCAGTACCTGTATATGTTCCTTGCAGTGTAAATGTATTAAAGAATTGTGATTTATTTTTCTTTACTAATACATTACTTAATTTTGCTTCCGCTGTAATTTCTGCGGCAATATCTGAAACTGGTTTCGGTGCATGAGTTGTTAAATAATCATCTGACACTAACGGAACATTATATTTCTCACGGTTGTCTACTAACATTTGCATATAGTCTTGATACTCTTTATTTAAATTCGCATCTTTACTTAAAGCAGAGCGGTATGCATCATATGCTGTTACATCATTTTTCCTAATAAGATCATGAACTTTATCAAACATATCGTATCTCTTATTGTACATATACGATTGTAAAGCAAAGGAATAATTATAGAAATCCCACGTTCCATACTTTGCATTTAACGTTCGCTCTGCCGTATAACGTTCTGCGGGATTCGAAGATAGTCCTCCTATAATACTCTTTCTTGGAACGACGTTGTCCGTTCTCGTTGCACCTGCAAAAAACTCAGCATTCCCTTCTTCAAACCAAGATAATCTCTCATTCTCATACATCTTACCTTGTCCCCAAAGTCCTGGCACTTCATATCTACCTTGTAAATAATGCGTGAATTCATGTCGGAACAATTCTTCTAAACTATAAATACTTTCTTGTGGCGTACGTTCATAAGTAAAGAACGTACCTGTTCCTTCTATATAAAGACCGCCGTTATTCGTTTCATACCCGTACAATTGACGATTAAATTGATATTCAGACGGGCTATTATAAATAACCATCGTTAATACATCATCTGGATTTCCTTTTTCTAACGGTTGGTCACTTTCAACCGTACGATGGAATTGGGCCTTCACTTCTTTTGCTGCCCAATATAAACGTTTAACTTTCTCCTCAGTCACTTTATCTCCCGCTTTTAAAACAATTGCACCATCATCAAACGTATACGTTTTCGGCAAATACTTTTTCTTCCCATCTTCTCGTATTTGATCTAAATTAACAACGTTACCGTTTGCATCTTTCCCGCCATAATTCGTCGTAATTTGCTCAGCTGCTACGAAATATTGCTCACCTAAATAAGGATAGATTTTCATCGCATCTGTTACAACTTGTAATCCTTTTGTCCCTGTACTATGGAATGTGCCGAGTCTACCTGTATAATAAATGCCATTATTAATAAGCCATCCGTTTTTCTCTGTAATCGTTCCCATTAACGCAAATCTACTTAACTCATTAATATAACTATCTATTTTTTGGTACCATACTGTATCTTTCGGTGCTTTTCTCGTATCGTACAAATACGATTGAATATCATAATCGACACCTTGCATAATATCGTAAATCGCATTTCCGGCTGAAAGATTATCTACCAATGTAGAAAAATTATCATTATATTGCTTAAAAATCTTTGCAGCCGATGTTACCGTTTCCACATCACTCGAAGCATTTCCTATTAATTTTCCATATGATGATACAACTCTATTTTGCTCCAATGTACCGAGGCTGAAATTTGGATTGTTCGCAATCATTTTTAATGCAGGTAAGCATTTATCATGATAGCTCCGCTCATTAAGTTTACTTAATTCTGCATTATAAAAACCTAAATAAAATCCAGAGCGTAATACCTCTACTAAAGTCTCAATCCCTTTTGAATCATCTTTCGTATAAGCTTGTCCTTGCTGCTTCAATTTATCAATAATCGCCTGCATCCTACTATCATTTTGATAGAATGCAAGGCTGTCCTTATTAAACTGAAATAGCCCCGTAATTTGCTCCCAATCGATTGTTACAAGTAAATCTACTAACTGCTGATTGCTTAATTGATTTAATTCAGCAATTGTATATGTTTTGGCTACAGCTAATTGCTTACTTTCCTTTTTTACTTCAGGTGGTCTTTGCGATAAATCAGCAAATTGTAGCCTTTTCTCAAAAGACTTGCTTTCTAATACTTTCGATGAATGAGCTAACTCTTGCACTGGCAGTTGTACACCAACCGGCTCCATTTTTAGCACATTTCGATAAGAAACTTGCTCTCCCTTAGTATCTTCCGCCAATATGCTTCCTTGAAAACTCCCTAACATTAAACTAGCAAAACTTACCCCTACTAAAACTTTTTTTGAATAGCCTTTCATGCTCTCCCCTACCTTACATTTTTTAGTGTCCCACTCCATTATTTTACTATTCTGACTATTTATTCTGTATTGAGAAAAAAGAAGGGAACGTTCACACATGTATCCATTCAAAGTGAAATTAACACTTGACTTCACATGTGATTCATGTCAAAAAAGGATAGATAATAGCGAAATTCCTGCTACATCTATCCTCTATTTCAACACTATGATTTTAACTTTATAAACGTAATTTCCGGCAATGTTTGCATATGCTGAATAAATGCATTCTTTTCTTCTGACGATATATTTTTTAGTTGCATTCCTACTTTATAGATTTTTCCCGCTTCTTGCTGTAAAACATCAACTTCATATGAAAGTATCGGAATGCCTTTCACTTGTAGCGTCTCTACTATTTGTTGTAACGCTTCGTGTTTATTCATACAAATTTGCAATGTTATATTTTGCGGAAATAAAAATTGCACCTTAAAAATACGACTTACAATCTCTAAGCCAATTAAAACGAGAATCATCGCTCCAATCCCTACTACATACATACCTGCTCCAATTGCTAATCCAATTCCTGCTGTAGCCCATAAACCTGCCGCTGTCGTTAACCCTTTCACTGCCTGCTTTTGAATAATGATTGTCCCTGCACCTAAAAACCCCACTCCACTAACAACTTGCGCTGCAATCCGGCTCGGATCAAGAGCCATATGTTCTTTAAATACAATATCTGAAAAGGCATATTTCGAAACAACCATTATTAAAGCACTTCCTACCGCTACTAGGAAATGTGTTTTTAATCCAGCTTCTTTTGAGCGAATTTCCCTTTCAATACCGATTATCGCCCCTAACAAACCAGCAACACCGATTCGTATAATAAAATCAATATGTAAGCTCACGAGCACTTCCCCCTTTTATTCATTATAGAGAGATAAAACAAAAATTATCACATGCATCTATCCATCGATATAAAAGCATTTTATTAAAATACATTTAATATTCCAGGGATTTTATGTTAATATTTAAAATATTAACATAAATAAAATAACCTACTTCTCATACAAAAAACCGTTAAAGTTCAACGTCTAACTTATTTTCAGTTAAAAATGGCATATGAATTGCATAAAATGAGGTTGAGAAAGTTAGAAAACGCTTTCACTTTATACCGTAATTTTTGTGAAATAAAACATAAATAAAAGGAGCTTACTTACAATGAACGTCTCTTTACTTACACCTACTACTGATTTACAAGAAGAATACTTAGATTTTTATACCGAATGGAAAGATAGCGGTGAAACGATGATTCCATGGGTTATTTCAAAAGACCCTTCTAATTTTCCGACAATGATTCAAGAATTACACGACGCACATAACGGAATAAATATTCCTGAAAATTGGGTACCAGACTCTACGTATTGGCTCGTTACAGATGAAAATAGAATTATAGGAGCTGTTAATATACGTCATAGTTTAACTAATCACCTATTTAATGCTGGAGGTCATATCGGTTATGGTATTCGCCCTTCTGAAAGAAGAAAAGGCTATGCTACGAAGTTACTCGAGTTGTCATTAGAGAAAACGAAGGAATTAAACATCAAGAAAGTACTTGTCGTTTGTGACGAAGTGAATACAGCTTCAGAGAAAACGATTTTACATAACGGCGGTCTCCGTGATGAAGATTACACTGAAGAAGATGGTAATGTTGTGAGAAGGTATTGGATTGAGCTCTAAATAATCAAAAACAAGCCAGAAAGTGATTAAACACTTTCTGGCTCCTTTTATCCCGCGTTAACGTGCAGTACAACTCCCACCTCAAAATTCAGCTGGAACAAAGAAGTTAGGTGGGAGATTAACTGCCCATAAACGCCCGATTGGTGAAGGCTAATAATCAGTGGGGGATGAACAAAACCCCCACTGATTAAAGTTTCACTTTATACTGCTTCTATTTCAAACTGGACTGTAATACCACTTGGGTCTACTACAGTAAATCCATTTGTAGTTTCATTTATTTCATGTTGTTTTTCTATTAATCTTTCTTTCACTTCATCTAACGCTTCTTTATGCGGTAGTACTATCGTATACACTTTTAGTCCAGTTGCATGTGCTGGTGGATACGGATTATTTACTCCGTTCCACGTATTTGCACCGATATGGTGATGATACCCTCCTGCCGAAATAAATAAGCAATCATCTTCACGCTGCTGCACTTCAAAGCCTACTGTTTCTACATAAAACTCATGTGACTTTTCTACATCAGCTATTCGTAAATGGACGTGTCCAACCACCGTTTCGGCTGGTAAGCCATCAAACTCATAATCAACGAGCACTGCCAGTTCTTTTAAATCAAGTGGCGTACTTCCTCCTGGCCCTTCTCCCCACTGACCTCGAGGGCGATCTGCATAAACCTCGATACCATTCCCCTCTAAATCTTGTAAATAAAACGCCTCACTATACGTATGATCACTTGCACTATTAAATCTTGAAATTGGCAAAATTTCATTTGAATATGTATAACGCCCTTCTTGCTCAGCTGGACTATCTATTACGTTCTTATTACGAAGCACACCAAATAATGCCGAAGCAAAAGCCTCACGAGTCGGAACTAAAAAGGCAACGTGATATATACCCGTCGTACGCGGTTCTTGTCGCGCTGCATCTTCCAACTGCTCAAGAACAAGTAACGTATTCTTACCACCTTTTCCTGTTAAATATGCTTTATTCCCCTCTTGCTTACTTACCTCTAACCCTACTACATTCTCATAAAAAGCAATTTGACGCTCTAGATCTTTTACTTTAAATGCAACATGACCAATACGTGTTTTCGGATGAATTTGTACCATGAATAACTTCCTCTCCAGTTCCCTTTAGTTTTTTATGTAAGTTGATAGGCAATAGGCCCATTCAACGAATACACCTTAATTTTGTTTTTTTGTAGCATCAACTTTTAGCCATTTTTTCGATATGTCACTTAATGTTCCATCTTGCTCTAATTCTTTTAACGCCTTGTTTATATCTTCTAACTTTTCACTCTTTTTTGCAAATGGAAATGCAATCTCTCCCCATTCAAGTGGGCCAAATCCAACTTTGACATTATCTAGTTTCGCCTTTGTTATTGTTGTTTCCACTTGAACTTTATCATTATAATAAGCATCGACGCGTCCAAATCCTACTTCGTTCAATTCCGCCGTTGGGTCCTCTGAGTACGTTTTAATCGTAAAAGCATTATTTTTATTTAAAGCTTTTAACTCTTGCTCTCCTGCTGTACCAAGTCCAACACCTACAGTCTTTCCTTTTAGATCCTCTAGCGATTTAATTGTATTATTATTTTTCTTCACCGCAAAAACAGAACCTGAATACACATACGGGATCGAAAAGTCATATTTCTTTTTTCTTTCCGGAGAAACGGATAATTCATTTGCAATCGTATCAATACGGCCTGAATCTAATAAACCGAATAATCCTTCAAAATCAGAAACATTCCATTCTACTTTATATCCAGCTTTTTTAGCAGCCGCTTCAATAATTTCAGCATCAAAACCTTTTACTTTCTCACCCTCTTTAAATATAAATGGGCTACGACCTGCAGAAGTCCCAACTTTCACTACTTTTTCATCTGTCTTTTTACTTGCTGCATTAGAACCACATGCAGACAAAGCTCCAACTGATAGTGTTAATGCTAATGTTAGTAATAATGACGATTTTCTCATAACTCTTCCTCCTAAATAACGAAATGATTTCCTTCTTCAGATGCATTTAATTGCCGTAAAAACTTTTTCGTACGTTCATTTTGTGGGTTTCGAAAAATCTCTTCTGGCGTTCCCTGCTCTACGATAATTCCATCAGCCATAAAAATAACGCGATCAGCCACCTCTTTTGCAAAATTCATTTCATGTGTAACAATAACCATTGTTATATGTTGTCTTGCCAAGTCTTTAATAACTTGTAATACCTCATTAACTAATTCTGGATCAAGTGCTGAAGTCGGTTCATCAAACAATAGTACAGCTGGATTTAAAGCCATTGCTCTAGCAATCCCAATCCTTTGCTGTTGCCCACCGGATAACATTGCCGGATAAAAATCTTCTTTATCAGCTAAGCCTACTTGTTTTAATATTTCTCTCGCTATTCCATTTGCCTCTTCTTTACTTTTTTTCTGTACAACCGTTAATGCTGTTGTAATATTTTGCAATGCTGTTTTATTTTTAAATAAATTATAGTTTTGAAAAACCATAGCTGTTTTTTGACGTAATTTTATGATTTCTTTTTGATAAAGTTTCTTCGTATGAATCTCTAAATCTTCAATTCTAATACTGCCATCATCCGGTTGTTCTAATAAATTTAAACATCGTAGTAATGTCGATTTCCCTGAACCAGAAGGTCCAATAATTACTACCACTTCCCCTTTTTTTACAGTAAGTGAGATTCCTTTCAGCACTTCATTATGTTTGTAAGATTTATACAAATTTTTTAACTCAATCACATATATCACCTCATTTCTCTTATAAATACGGTGCATCAAGTTTCTTCTCCAACCTTTTCTGTCCCCAGCTGATTACGATTGTAATAATCCAATACACAATCGCTACCGCTAAATAGCTTTCCATATAACGATACGATTGTGCAGCCAACATTTTCGCTTGTGCCAATATTTCAGCCACTCCAAGTGCAAAAGATAACGAAGATTCTTTTAACAATCCAACAAAATTATTTCCAAGTGACGGCACTGCTACACGAATAGCCTGCGGAAAGATAATTTGTCGCATCGCTTGTGCTTTTGTCATTCCAACTGATAAACAAGCATCCATTTGCCCTGATTCCACAGCATTTAATGAACCTCGAATGATTTCTGACAAATAAGCAGCATTATTTAAACTGAGGCCAATTAAAGTTGCTTGCATAGCTGTAAGTACTGTAAAAGCCGGAGATATTTGTGGCAATCCGAAATATAACACAAACAATTGAACTAATAACGGTGTCCCTCTAAAGAAAGAGATATACACCCTTGCAATTGGATATAAAAATTTCGTTTTGTTTTTTGTAATGATCGCCAAGCCAATCCCTATAAAGAAAGAAATAATCATTGAAACTACAGTAATCCCTAAAGTTATGTATACATACTTAAATAATTGTGGAAAACTTTCTAAAAAATACGCTACATCAAATTTCACTCTATCCCCCCTCTCTAAACAAAAAACTCTTCTTACACATATAAGAAGAGTTGAATGTTAATCCATTTCCCTTCATCTTCCAAACGCCTTTTACGTTTGCTGGAATTAGCACAGTGCTTTTTTAGCCTGTTGCTGAGATTTCACCGGGCCAGTCCCTCCATCTCTCTTGATAAGAAAACTAATAAATTTTTCCATTTATTTAGTTGTTATTATGAAGAATACAGTTAAAATTAAACAATGTCAATAGGAAAACTAAGAATTAAACTCTATCCTTTTTCGAACATACAAACAATACACCATCAAAATTACTATTCTTAATAAACTGTACACAAAAAGCCGGTACTTCTAACAAACTTAGAAATACCGGCTTCCAATCTTTTATTCTTATAGCTTATGATATTTATCTCATTTTATGTACTTCAGCAACTAACTTCCCGCCCTGTATGCCCATATAAAGCTTAACAGGAGCATCATTTGTGTTTTCAAACACCAAATCTAAATATGGATATGCAATTGTAGCATCTCTTCCCTGCGGGACATAGCCTACTGTTTTAGAATGTGTAGTTCTCTCTACCATTTTCAAACCAGCTTGATCTGCCGCATTGAATAAAGTAGATGATGTTTGACAAACGCCACCACCATAACCATCTACTAATTTACCATCTACAATTTCTTTACCTAATTGATATCCTTTATCTGGCGTTGTATCACCGATTAATGCATTAAAAGAGAAACGGTCTCCTTTCGCTAAAACAACTCCACTTACGCTCTGAGCAGATAAACGAATATTTTCAATTCGACCACCTGTTGAACCACCTAAATTCGTTTCATATCTACCAATTACAGTACCACTGCCTTGCGCATCACCTAATGTTGCGACAGGTTTTTTCTCCACAATTGGTAACTGATAAGTAGAATCCCACATACCTACATTTAATAATTTGTCTACTAACTCTTTTTCCATTAATTCATACGAAGGTTTTCCCTCTTGCCACGTTCCATCTGGTGCTAAACGTGATGGAACCATCTTTTTATCTACGCTTTTCCCAACTTCACTAGCAACCTTCGTTACCGATTTTTTGAATTTCGCCTCATCTTCAAAATAACCTAAACTCGATAAGTCTATTTTTTTCACTTCAGTACCAGTACGCCCATCCACTAAGCTAATTGAATCCTGTACATCAGCCTTAGCCTCTACAACGTTCCCACCAAAATCACTTACTAATGCCACATCACTTACTTTCGTTCCACAACCACTTACTACAGCTACGCATAGTACCCCTACTAATATACCCTTTATTTTTCGGAACAATATACTCTCTCCTTTTCCCCAACATCATTTCTTATGTATTATTTCATTTTTATGTGTGTTTTGTTACAATCATTTTACAATACGTTTAGAAAATGTTACAAGTTTTTTACTCTATTTAAATTACTCTTTTCTTTTGTAAATGTCTATACATATTTATATAAATTTTTGAGTTTGATAAGATTGTAACTTTTATGTAACCTATTTCTATCCAGTATATACCATTCAATAAATGAAATACAAATGTAAAAAATTTTTATTTCAGCTCTTTATGCACCTACATACTTCAGAAACCATAATGCTGAGCTCTCATATCTGGTCATTGTTAAATTAAAGTGAAAAATCACCCCTCATTTCAGCACATATAGGTATTTGCCGTGCCACTACTCCGCTTTTGCACATACATTATGATGAATTCAACCCACCTTTAAGAAACGGAGGAGTTTTTATGTATCCCTACAATCCTTATGATCCATATAGCCAATATGGATCTCAACCTCAATATGATTTACAAGCACAATACCAACAATATATAGATCCAACAGAGCAAATTAATCCATACGATCCAAATCGCCAATTTCAACTTCCAATCTCTTTCCCTGGTACCGGAAACCGTCAATTAGAAAGACGAGTAAATGAGCTTGAGCAAAGAGTACGTCAACTAGAAAACACAGTTGAGCGTCATACGCGTAGATTAAACCGCTTAAATCAGCGTTTACGTACAGTAGAAAATAGGCTAAATATTCCATTTTCAGCATTAGAAGACGGATTTTAATTTCGAAAATAACAAATATATAAGGAAGGGGCTCCCCCTTCCTTATATAAATTGACGAAAGTTTTTTCCATCTCTATACTGATAAGAGTTAATGAAATGAAACAAGGTGATAAATATGGATTTTGAAATAAATTTTCTTTCTTTTTATGTAGTACAAGTAGAAGGAAAAGGTGAAGCAGTTGATAAGCGCTATAAACATTTTCAAACATTAGACGCTGAAGAGTATGAAGATAGCTCTTTAAAAGAATTTTTGAATGGTGAATTATTAAAAATTTCAAAGCGAAAAGTAGAACGTCACGCAAAAACAGAACAAGCCCCAACGAAGATCGGTCGCTTTATTGTAGAAGAAGGGCATGAACTCGATTCAAACCCTCATTACAACTTATTTAATCGTATTCGCTTTGCAGAAACAAAAGAAAACTTCAAAGATATGAGCGAACCTCTCGTTTATACATACCTTGACACAAGCGCTGTACGTGGTGGTGTGTTTTTAATCGCTCAAGCAAAACTACGCAAATACTTTGATGATCCATTCGTATTCGTAATGAAATGTGACTTTGAACCAAAGGTTGCTTCCATTTCTGATGAATCAACACTTATTCGTAACGTTGAAATGGCCATCACAACAAAGAATATGAAATCTATCCAGTACCCATACATGCCTGAAGAAGGTATGGTGGAGCCTGGCGAACTAAAAATACACCAAGCATCACACGCCCGCTACTTTGAAGACTTCTTAAAATTCGTCGAATACGAACGCTCTATGCCTGAAATTATGAAAACACAAGTAATGGACATGGTATACGACCAAATTGAAGATGTATTTGAAGAAGGTACTGAAGAACGTGAACAGTTCGACCAAGCGATGGAAGTATGGGCTGCCAGTCCGAAACGCGAAATTATGGAACAATTTTCAACAGAAGAAGTAATGGAAGCTACCGCTCAAATCGTCGAGCACGCCCCTGAAGTGGAATTAAAGCTAAAAGCAGATCATATCTCTGTGAAGGCTTTGCTTGCTGATTTCGGAGACCTAATACATATTGCAAAGGTAAACGACCGATATGTATTAATGATTGAGGCTGATACACTTACGTTTGAGAAAGGCTTCTCTCCAATTGAGTTTTTGAAGCCGGATGAATTACAAGACGTAATTGAGCGGATTGAGAATAAACAGCAGTATTCTTATGATCCGAATGGGATCGAATAAATGCTTCCATATACCTATTTTTACTGAACTCTATTAACAAGCGCTCTTTTATTTGGGACATAGTTGACATTTATACTAAAAACCGATTCTACTAAGAATCGGTTTTTCTTCTTTATAACAAATATGCTTATTTTTAAAAAATATTTTTGCTCCAAGATGACATTTCTTGTAGAATCAAGCAAATTCCTTCCTTGTTGTACAAGCGTATTTCCATGAGAGACATCTACTTCAATATTTCTAGTTGACCAAGTCCTTCTATAAGTTTTTGGTGTTTTTCCTTTTAGTCATTATGTATGTTGTTAAAATGAAAATTTCACTTTACTACCTCAAATTTATTGTACTCGTAAAAAGATAATTGAAAACGATATTCCGGATGCTCTCTCACCCAATCGTAGGCTTCTTCTAAAATATCCATTTTATTTTGCACGTCATTAAGTTCACTACATTCGTTCCTTTTCTGTTTACATAGAGGACAGAACCCACCCACTATCTCGGCATTCATCGCACGAATCGTTTTACTTTCTAAGTCAACTACTAGACGAAGAATAAGAGAATGCTCCGCTTTTGTAGTCACCATCATTTCAGCAATTCCATCCTCATTCCAAAAGACACCATTTAATTCCATCTGTACGGTGACATCTTTGATTTCCAAGTCTATCACTATCACACCTCCCTTGTATAAGACTCTTACCTTACTCTTCGATTTTAATCTTTAATACACCACGAGCTAAAGATATATTAAGATTTTTCCAATTCTTCTTCTTTGCTATGAAAGGAAGTGTAATTAGTGCAAATAGTGTGGTAAATATTATCAAAAAAACTAAAACAGTTAAAATGTTAAAGATTGCTTCCATTAAACTACACTCTTTTCTATGTATATCCGTACTAAAAACAACAAAATATTCCATTAACAATACCGGACAAGCCGTGAATTTTCCAACTAAACTTCAGCAACTTAATCCTGAAGTCTAGTTGTACATATGAATAAAATAAATTTTATTACTAACTTTCTTCTACTACTTTCTCCATCACAGCCAAATACCTAAGCTGCCGCTCCGCTTTTCTCACCGCAGTAGGAAAGTGTTTTTTCAGAAGTTCTACTGCGGATTCACTTATATAATATCTTTCCGTTATACTTTCCCACGTGTCACTACTTTCAAATGCACTCCATACAAAAGGACGCTCTGTATTTTTTCTCAGTTCTTTAAACACCCATTTCCGCATCCTTTTTTTCGCTTTTTCTGTTAGTTTTCCGTTCTTTACAAGTTCAAGCTCACCATGTCTCTTGTATCGCTTGTTAATATCTCTCTCGCCATATACTTTCAGAAAGATATTTGCTGTATTCTCAGCATCTGCTAAAGCCCGGTGCTGCTTCCCTTCCCACGTTAAGCCGAGCTGATCCACTGCAAATTGTAAACTTGGTGTATGCTCAAATAATTCTTCATACGCCTGAAAAACAAATTTTTGCACATCAAATCTGCTCTCTTTTTCCATACATGGGCATTCTACACCGTATAATGTACAATCTTGAGATAGAAAACGGTAATCTTCTTTTCCCCATGAAACAAATATAGAATCTTCTCCGATGAACTGAATAAATTTCTCTATAATTTGAGGGAAATTCCCTACACCTATTAAATCTTTCTTTGTAATTCCAGTTAATTTTGTTGTATGACGAGTTAATGGGGCACTTGGTTTTACTAACTCTGAAAATTCTCCAATAACCTTCATTGTACTCACATCTATTTTTACAGCTCCAATATCAACTATTTCTGACGGATCTTCTGATTTATACGGCCTAAAATTCCTTTCAATATCAAACACAATGAAGTGTGTAGCGTTTTTCAATTTATTTACCTCTTTCTAAATTCCTTTTCACACACATACTTTATTTTCAGTATTTATTTATTAATGCACTTTATGCATGAAAAACTTCGCATAAAAATCAAAAATTCAGTCTTATTATTACATGTACATAGGAGGATATTCAATAAAAACGCAAAAAAAAAGAAGGGCAAGCCCTTCTTTTTTTCATAATTACTTCTTGTTTACGTTTGTAGCTTGAGGTCCACGGTTACCTTGTTCTACTTCGAAAGTAACTTCTTGACCTTCTTCTAAAGATTTGAAGCCGTCGCCTTGGATAGCTGAGAAATGAACGAATACGTCTTCTCCGCCTTCAACCTCGATGAAACCGAAACCTTTTTCTGCGTTAAACCATTTTACTTTACCGTTTTGCATTTAAAAAATCCTCCTACAATGTACCTATATGTACATATTCATTTTCAACCACTTTACAATAATACATCATATATTAAAAAACTGCAACCCCAGAGGAGATTTAACATTGCTATCCTCCTCGGAAGTTACAGCTCATTTAAATCTCTATATTATTAAAAGTAAAATGGTTTAAAGTAACTATATCATACCAATATAATAAAAGTAAAGTTTTTTTAAAGTTATACAGCTTTTTTTTTCCACTGCATCGTTTTTAATTCACCTGATCCAGCTACAACATAGCCTTCTTTTTCATTAACAATGCGCCAACCATGCCCTTTAACCGAATCACATACTGTAACAATTCCTTCTTCAAGAAGCACACGGCAAACAGTGCTAATTCCCGCCTTATTTTGCGTTGACGTTGTATATAACACATGTTGATCCACACTTAAATCTAAATAACTACTCGCTTTTTGTTCACTTTGACATGTATGCCAACCTATTTTATCACTTTCGATACTCTCATTTATTCTGCAAAAAGAAATATTTCCGCTAATCCCCTTGCACGATCCACTTGCCGCTACTAAATAGGAATTATGTATAGTCAACGCAGAAATCATCTGATTCATCGCTATTTTAATCCTTTTTAATTTACGTGTCTCTAAATCAAAAAGCCAAACACCACCATATTTAGTATGTATTTTCGTACCGATAAATAAGTAATGTTTATATAAAAATAATGATCGAATAGATGGTGCCTCACTACCGTAATTAAGAAATGGCTGAATAGTCTCCCATGTGGAACCAAAATTATTAGAATGATACAGTGTTTTATCTCCATGAGCAATTACTGTTCCATTCTCATTACTACATACATTCCAGCTCGTTGCTTTCGTTGGAAAGCGCTGGATCGTCCACGTTTCTCCACCATTCATACTACGAATAAAAACTCCTTCGTCTCCTACTCCGTAAACTACGTTACCTTCACTATGTAAATCTCGAATTCGTTTTTGGAAACCAGTTAAAGCCTGTTTCCATTCTCCATCTTTTTCAATGAATAAACCATTATATGTAGTAGCTAACAAAAGCTTTCCATCTCTTAACTTTGTAATAGCAGTTGCACTTAACATTGTTTCCACGTTGACACTCCCGTTCCTAGAACTTCTCGGCAAAAGCAATTGCAAAATCACTGCATTTTTCAACGTCTTCTTTATCTTCTGGAGCTAATTCAATTTTCATTCCTTCTTGTACAAGTTCTGCCCCGCATTTTACAAGACGTTCTTCAAATATCGTTACCGCTTCACAAAACAGCTCATACGCCGTATCACCTGATCCAAAAACAGCCACTTTTTTACCCGTTAAATCTATATTTTCTAACTCATCATGGAAATCTTCCGCTTCAAATGGTAATTCACCATCACCCCACGTATAAGATCCTAAAATGATTCCATCATAAGCTAATAATTCTTCAGCATCCATACCTTCCATCTCTTGTAATACTACTTCATGATCAAAGGCATCTAAACTTACTTTAATTAAATCAGCAATACTCTCTGTATTCCCTGACATACTTGCATACGCTATTAAAATTTTCGCCACTTTGGCATCCCCCTCTTACAATAAATGATTCTCATTCTCATTATATTAATAATGAGAATCAATTTCAATTATATTTTTTGCTATTTTATTTTATTCCATAAAAAAAAGAACAGATGACTATACAATCTGAACTGCACCCCAATTGTTAGACACAGTCTAACAATTGGAGGTGCAGTTTTTCTATGGCTAAATTTACAGCTGATA
>NZ_JAWRYM010000914.1:0-252 GCF_046534555.1 Bacillus sp. SIMBA_074
CTACACATGTGGCATAAAAGCTGTGGTTCACGTACCGAGCTTTATCCCAGCACAGAATGTATTTCCCGTACTGGTTTCTGAACGAATATTTTTGCACATCCTGCTTTCGTAATGGGTCCAGTTTTTCCACAAAGGAAAGGTCTAATACCTGATCCAAATCATCCATGGCCCATACGATCGTTCCTTTGGGAATGAACTTCGTCGCGAACACACCGTACCCGATCTCGTCGTTGATATAACGCAGTTCTGTAT
>NZ_JAWRYM010000915.1:0-252 GCF_046534555.1 Bacillus sp. SIMBA_074
GCGATCCGTCGCAACGCGGAGGGCCCCGTGACGTTCGCCCAACTCGATGGCTCCGCCGACCTGCTCAGGGAGCGGATCGGCGCGCGCAGCGACCACTTCATGCCCCCGGCGCTGCTCACCTCCCAATTGCAGACCCTGGAGACGCTCCATCCCGACGAGCAGGGTTCGGTGTTCTCCGTCCACGACGCCCCGGAGCTGATTGCGGCACGGATGCACGACTGGATCGCCCGAGAGGATGCGTTCGCATGACCG
>NZ_JAWRYM010000916.1:0-252 GCF_046534555.1 Bacillus sp. SIMBA_074
CCGTGTCCAAATGCAATCTGAGGACTTGGATTATGGTGAATATCAAATTCATGGTCGCGTTCAATTTCGTCTCGATTAGCTGATGCAAGCAGAGCTAATATTATTTGGCCTTTTTGTAAGTGTTTGCACCCTTTAAAGTTTAGATTAAAAGCTACCTATTTCACTAAACTTATCAAAGGAAATTTTTCCTGCTGACAGGATTGTGCTGTTAGCGTGGGCTAAATACTAACATTATAAAAAATCTTCATCATT
>NZ_JAWRYM010000917.1:0-252 GCF_046534555.1 Bacillus sp. SIMBA_074
GTCATAAGGGTGTGCATATCAAAACGAAGTCTGGCAAGATTTTTCAACCCATTGAAAAATAATGAATATCCTCCAACTATGATTGCAGCCGCATAACCGATTATCGGCATGATGCCTCCATCAACATATTGCTTATCCAATATCCAACTGATAAGCAGAAGGATAACCGAGAACACCACTTTAATATTTTCTTTTTGCTTCCAAATTAGTTCCCTTTGCGTCACCTGTTCCTGTTCATCCCGGATTCTCAGG
>NZ_JAWRYM010000918.1:0-252 GCF_046534555.1 Bacillus sp. SIMBA_074
GTTAATATTAAAATTCCTAATACATAAAAAACATATTTCACTCTACTCGACCCCTTTATCATTATTTTTTGTTGCAAATGCAACGAATTTAAGTTAAATTTAATACATATCAATTTTATTGCATTTGCAACTAAAATACGTACTAAGGAGTTAATTATGAAGGAAATTCTTCGTGAAATTGGAATGATAGCAAGGGCATTAGATTCTATAAGTAATATAGAATTTAAAGAATATGACCTTACAAAAGGGCAG
>NZ_JAWRYM010000919.1:0-252 GCF_046534555.1 Bacillus sp. SIMBA_074
GTTGCTTTTTCCCCCGGTACATTTGAACCGCAGCATCAATTTTTACAACTGACTTCACTGCAATGGCTTCTTTCATGTCCGCACTTACATCCCACACCTTGGCCATGAGTGTACCAGAGCGATCTCCCAGCTCCAGATTGAGATACTCACTTTGATTGCTTGCGACACAAGCTTCCTTGTTTTTTACCAGGCAAAACGCGACAACACGCTCTCCTTCTTGATAATCCGCGAGATATTTCATCGACTCGTCCC
>NZ_JAWRYM010000138.1:0-408 GCF_046534555.1 Bacillus sp. SIMBA_074
TACCAAACTGCAAGCCGCAAAGTGCATAACACCGTCGAAATGGTGTGTGCGGAACAGCTGCTCTAAAAGCACTGTATCGGCTAAATCACCCACGACCAGCTCACCGAAGCGTGCTGACTCTCTAAAACCTGTCGTCAAATTATCGAGCACTACTACTGAGTGGCCACTACGATTGAGCTGTTTCACCATGTGGGAGCCAATGTAACCAGCTCCACCTACAACTAGAATATTCATACAGTACCTATGAGTTAACTTTTAACGACAGGTTTGGTAGCCAAGCGTTGTTTTAACGGCAAATATTGTAAAAAACCGTTAATCTCATCTTCAATCCAGTGCTGAGCAAAGGGCGGTAGTGCCATGTACGAGCATGCGCGCTGCTGCATCATTACATCAAGCTCTCGGAACACC
>NZ_JAWRYM010000920.1:0-252 GCF_046534555.1 Bacillus sp. SIMBA_074
TGATCACGGCGCCGAGAGCGACATCCGCGGCCGTCACCGCGTAGTGCGCTGTCGCGGTCGCCGTCTGGCCGGGGAGCAGGGTCCCCGGCGCGGCGGGCCACGTCACGGTGACAGGCGACAGTCCCGCCATCGCGTCGTGGATGGTCACGTCGGTCAGGGTGGTGTCGCCCGTGTCGGTCAGGGTGAAGGTGTACGTCACCGCATCCCCCGAGGCTGCCGGATCGATGATGGTCCGGTCGGCGACCTTGGTCA
>NZ_JAWRYM010000921.1:0-252 GCF_046534555.1 Bacillus sp. SIMBA_074
TCCTGAGCGAGAAAGATGAGCCGAAGGGGGACATCAACAGATGAAACGACAAGTGCTCCTGATTGAAGATGAGAGTCGCATTCGGGAAATCGTTGCTGACTATTTCGAGCGGGAGCAATGGATCGTATATGAAGCTGAAAATGGCAGACAAGCAATCGAGATGCTAGCGTCTCTAAGGGTCGATCTGATTATCCTCGACATCCTCATGCCAGAAATGGACGGCTGGGCTGTGTGCAAGTACGTCCGCGCCAG
>NZ_JAWRYM010000922.1:0-252 GCF_046534555.1 Bacillus sp. SIMBA_074
GACTGTTGTCATGCCCGTCAATTCCTTTAATGTAAAATCGCCCGTAAAATCCTGTCCCGGGAAACCTTCCTTGTATTTCTCAAGATAAGGCTCATCCACTTTCTCACCATTTACGTAAAGCCAATCATCTTTATAACGAATGCGTTCACCTGCAATCCCTATAACTCGCTTAACATAATCTTCCTGTGCATGCGCATGAAAAACTATAATGTCAAAACGGTTGATATCTTGAATCTGATAATGGATTTTATT
>NZ_JAWRYM010000923.1:0-252 GCF_046534555.1 Bacillus sp. SIMBA_074
TTCGTTAGCGAGTGAACGGCCAAAACCCCAGAGCGCCGCATCATCTGTACTTTGATAGCCTTGCGTGGGTAGCCACAGAGTGACCTTGCAGCCTTGAGCTTCCAAGCCGCTAGCTTCTAATGCGAGCGACCACTGCTGGGCCTCAAAGCACCGCTGAGTTTGTGCGCTGGTGCTATTAATGCCTAGTTTGCGCAGGTCCAGCACGTTGAGCGCATCAGGTGTTTCCGGTAAATCAGCGAGCGCGTTTTCTAG
>NZ_JAWRYM010000924.1:0-252 GCF_046534555.1 Bacillus sp. SIMBA_074
CGGGTCGCGCAGGGGCGACGCCGCCATCCGCTCGAGCGTCCGGGCCGCCAGCCCATGCCCGGCCGGGCGCGCCAGCAGGAAGTCGAGGAGGGGCGCCACCGGGAACTTCGGCGCCGTCCCGAAGCCGCCGAAGTCGGCGTCCTCCGCCTCCGCCAGCTGGGCGATCGCCGCATCCAGCTGCCGGCCGTCGGGCAGATCGGCGACCGATGTGGCCGCCTCCGCCGCCGCGGCGAGTGCCGCCGCCACCTTGCC
>NZ_JAWRYM010000925.1:0-252 GCF_046534555.1 Bacillus sp. SIMBA_074
GTTAGCATTGAAAGTCCCCTGGCGTTTAGCCTGCTGTTATAGCGTCCGGTATTGGTTGAGTTGGATGGTGCTGGCACCGTTAAAAATATCGGTGCCCGAGGTAATGATTTGGTCACCCGGTTGTAAGCCAGTCAGGATTTCTACCGCGTTAAGGCTACGGGCTCCTACTTCAATCGGGGTTTTCACCGCCATGCCACTGGCGACTCTGTAAGCATATTTGCCATTGCTGCTGTCCAGAAACTGGCCGCGGGC
>NZ_JAWRYM010000926.1:0-251 GCF_046534555.1 Bacillus sp. SIMBA_074
CCTATCGTTTGTACATTTCCCGCAGCTTCCTTTGATGCTAAATCAAATGCATAAACTCTAAAATAATTTTTGTATTTCTCATCAATTAGATCCTTTAAATAATCTTGTTTTTCATCATACTCTTGACCTGGCACGGCAGGAAATATTTCATAAATTTCACCGATGTCACTAATATATTCTCCTGTAGTTTTAAATTTTTCATCGGTTATTAAATTTAATTTTGGACCTCTTTCAATATCGGCAAAAATTTG
>NZ_JAWRYM010000927.1:0-251 GCF_046534555.1 Bacillus sp. SIMBA_074
GGCACCGCAAGCACTCGAAAAACAAAAATCGCCTGACCGTCATTCAGAACGGGAAGGACATTACGATGGGCACCGATAAACAGACGCAAGAGCTGGTCAACAAAATCGTTGGCTCTTCAGAGTCCGTATTTGCCAGCTCAGTGTATGCCGGTCAGGAGGCCATGCCCGACTTGCCTATGCGCACTGATAAAGAGCTGAAGGCATTGGTTGAGGAGGCTGCGGGCATCGACCGACTCAACGAGGCTCATAAG
>NZ_JAWRYM010000928.1:0-251 GCF_046534555.1 Bacillus sp. SIMBA_074
GTTCGGGTTTTGCATTCATATCTTCAGACATAATATAACCCCTCTCATGAAAGTTTGCACTTGAATTTTTTTACTGGACTATCGTAAATATTCTAGAGTTACAAAACGTTCTAATATCGGAGTAATAGTCCATTAATTGCCTATTATATAGTTCTTTATTTACGACTGTCCATTTAAAAGGTAAAATTCATGAAAAATCAGTCTTTAATAACACAATAGGACAAGGAGAACTGTAAATTGGGGTATACGGT
>NZ_JAWRYM010000929.1:0-251 GCF_046534555.1 Bacillus sp. SIMBA_074
GGCGGGATCCAGGCGATGTCGCCGGGCCGCAGCGGCTGCGCCGGCTGGTCCCATTCCTGCAACCAGCCCAGGCCGCCGGTGACGATCAGGGTCTGCCCCAGCGGATGGGTATGCCAGGCGGTGCGCGCGCCGGGTTCGAAGCTGACCGTGGCGCCGCCGACGCGCGCCGGAGCCTCGGCCTGGAACGGCGCATCCAGGCGCACGCGGCCGGTGAAGTAGTCGGCCGGTCCGGGGGCCGAAGGCTTGTCGCC
>NZ_JAWRYM010000930.1:0-251 GCF_046534555.1 Bacillus sp. SIMBA_074
GCGTCGGAACGCCGGCGGCTCAGCCAGCTGGAGGGGCTGCGCCGAGGTCATGGTGTCGTGGGAAAGGCGTGCGCGAAGAAGAAGATCGGTGTTCGTTCCTGCCCATCGTCGACGTCGACCGAGTCGCGCCATTCGTTCAGGGTCGCCAGGAGCCGAGCGCTCAGATCGCGCAGCTCGTCGGGCGTCGCCCAGGCCGTGGTCTCGGTGTTCGACGCATCGTAGGCGGAATAGGCGGGATCGTCGTGACGGCG
>NZ_JAWRYM010000931.1:0-251 GCF_046534555.1 Bacillus sp. SIMBA_074
CTCCATTTCATTTCAGGGACAGGGATTGGCTGACGATGATAGCGGGCTGGGATTATAACGGCTTTCAATTTGCCGCTTCGATATAGTCGCTGCATTCGTTTCGAAGGTGTGGCGGTCAAGTAGATGGTTGCGGCAGAAAAATTTTTTGATTTATTAACTGCATAATGCAGCGAATCATCAATTGAGTAGGGAAACGCATCGACTTCATCAACAATGATGACATCGAAGGCTTCAATAAAACGGAATAGCTG
>NZ_JAWRYM010000932.1:0-251 GCF_046534555.1 Bacillus sp. SIMBA_074
GTGAGAATCCCGAGGATATATCCATTTCGAAATTTTTCAAAAGGTATAAATCAAATATTAAGGTTGTCCGTTATAGCAGTAGTAGAGCAGCTAGACAAGCTGGCGAGTGGGCAACCCAGTTTGCAGAAGAATACTCAGATGCAACATATGGTCTAACTAATAAATTGAATGGTGCCTCGCCTACATACTGCTCCAAAATAGTTTGGCAAGCTTTTTACTATGGAGCGGATGTCAATTTTAATGACCGGAGG
>NZ_JAWRYM010000933.1:0-251 GCF_046534555.1 Bacillus sp. SIMBA_074
CGTTCGCACACCCCGACACGACCTGGCACGGGCTGGCGCGGCTGCCGATGGCGTGGCCCGACGCCGCCGAAGCCTACCTGCGCTGGTGGGGCGGGCTGGCCTGGTGACGATGCGACCGTGGGTCGTCGGCAATCGGTGGGACACACTCGACGGATGCGAACCGGCGACCCTCCCGACGGTGTCGGTGATCGTCGCTCACTACGAGCAGCCGGCGGAGCTCGCGCGAACTCTGTCTGCGCTGTCGGCGCAGG
>NZ_JAWRYM010000934.1:0-251 GCF_046534555.1 Bacillus sp. SIMBA_074
CTCTTAACAGAAAAATTAATTCTTATATCTCTATTTATATTTATTATCCATTCTATCGAAACACTTGCATATGCAGTCAGATTATCTGGTGCAAGGGTAAGATTGTTAGCTTCAGCTCTATCCTTATTTAACTTGATGGTTATGATTTCTCGATTAGCGAATATGATGCAGCAACCATTTACAGGGAGCCTGGTTGATAATGCTCCAAAAGTAAATACCCTAGAGTTTGTTGAAAACCAATATAGAATCAT
>NZ_JAWRYM010000935.1:0-251 GCF_046534555.1 Bacillus sp. SIMBA_074
CGAGCGGGCCCTTTTTGGCGAGGAAGGCATAAAACCATTTAAAATGGTCCCTTGTTGGCATCGTACTTAAGAAATGGTCCTGCTCATGTGAAAGGTGTGCATAGATACGCGATGGGTTCTTATTGGCAATCACCCGTTTCAAATATTCCCTTAACGGCGGCATGTCCATAAATACCACATGGCCTTCGAAGCAGTCGAGCTGATCTGCATCCTGTCCATTCTTGATATGAACGAGATCGGAATGGTTTTGT
>NZ_JAWRYM010000936.1:0-251 GCF_046534555.1 Bacillus sp. SIMBA_074
GTTCACAGGGGGGATTGGCGGAAATCCTGAAGGCATCTTTCCCTGAAAAGCGGATTTATACGGTTGGGAAAGAAGAACCGTCACTGAATTATTTAAGAAGGCTCGATGTGATTTCTGATGAAACATATCAAGGTGCTTTGTTCATCGTTTGTGATACCGCCAATACCGACCGGATTTGAGATTCAAGGTATATGACGGGGGATAAACTGATTAAGATTGACCATCATCCTAATGAAGATCCATATGGGGAT
>NZ_JAWRYM010000937.1:0-251 GCF_046534555.1 Bacillus sp. SIMBA_074
GTGTGGATGGAGAAGATCGAAGCCTGATTTTGGCATGGAACACAAGCTGCTCTCGTTGATGAGGGCGGCTTTTTTCTATTCCAGCAAAAAGTATAAACAAAAGCGGGTTGATTCCCGATACAAGAGGTAGCTAGGTCTCAAGCAGGAAGACCAGCGTAGAGCCAACCATTTCATGGTCTATCTTCTAGGGGAATTAGTGTCATATACTCATATTCGGAGAAAGAAACCGAATAGATTGGGGATGGTGTGGC
>NZ_JAWRYM010000938.1:0-251 GCF_046534555.1 Bacillus sp. SIMBA_074
ATGCTTACATTTCGAATGGCTACAGCACAAGACGTGGACAAAATTGTGCAACTGCTCGCTGATGATGAATTGGGAAAGACAAGAGAACGCTACGAGAAGCCGCTACCTGAGAGCTATCTCAAAGCATTTGAAGCCATTGATAATGACCCGAATAATGAATTGATTGTAGCCTGTTTGGGTGAGGATATTGTAGGCGTCCAGCAAATCACGTTTACACCTTATCTGACCCACCAAGGAAGCTGGCGAGCAAC
>NZ_JAWRYM010000939.1:0-251 GCF_046534555.1 Bacillus sp. SIMBA_074
CGACTCGTTTGGTCTCTTCAAGCGTCACCCCTCCCTTCTCAGACGGGGAATAAGCGGTACGGAACTTGGCGGCCGTACGTTCGAATTGCTTGCGTAGGCTCGCCCCGTTTTTGTTCATAATCAAAGCGATTTCGTCGTAAGTCTTTTCCTCAACCCCGCGCAGCAAAAGAAGCGTACGTTCTTCTACAGAAAGAGTAGCCATGGCTTTATATACAGCCTCACTAAAATACGTATTTTCAATATGCTGCTCG
>NZ_JAWRYM010000940.1:0-250 GCF_046534555.1 Bacillus sp. SIMBA_074
TCCGCAGTAGCTCAGCGGTAGAGCTATCGGCTGTTAACCGATCGGTCGTAGGTTCGATTCCTACCTGCGGAGCCATTATGCTTCCATAGCTCAGCTGGTAGAGTACTTCCATGGTAAGGAAGAGGTCACCGGTTCAAGCCCGGTTGGAAGCTTGGGAAAATTTTTGTTTTTTTTTTGGCCCGTTGGTCAAGTGGTTAAGACACCGCCCTTTCACGGCGGTAACACGGGTTCGAATCCCGTACGGGTCACC
>NZ_JAWRYM010000941.1:0-250 GCF_046534555.1 Bacillus sp. SIMBA_074
AAAAAGCAGACGAAGGTATTGGAGAAGTGAAAGTACGTGCTACAGGCGAGTCTGAAGAAGTGAAAGTAGAAGAACTGCAAACATATATTGCTAATATTTTAAAATAAGAAGAGGTACCTCGGAATGAGGTACCTTCTCTTTCTTTGTAAACGTATTTTGTAAAAGAAGAAGGAAGAAATCTTTCTTTGTAGTACGTTGCAATTTATAATAGCAAATGGAAGGAGAGTGCTTATGTCATTAACAAATGAAC
>NZ_JAWRYM010000139.1:0-404 GCF_046534555.1 Bacillus sp. SIMBA_074
CCGCCGGAGGGACCGGGTTCGGCCTCCTCGCGTGGGGTGCGCGCATGGCGCCGGGCGCCGTCGCCGTTGGTGAGGCGCTGGGTCTCCCGGCTGCGATCACCCGGGCGGATGCGGTCATCACCGGTGAGGGCCGCTACGACTCCCAGTCGGCTGCGGGCAAGGTGCCCGCGTACGTGGCGAAGCTCGCGCGGTCGTCGGGCGTCCCGCTGCTCCTGGTGGCGGGCGCGGTCGAGGCCCCGACCGACGGCTTCGCCGATGCCGTCGCACTCGCCGCCCTCGCCGGCTCCAGGGAGGCGGCGATCGCGGATCCTCTGCACTGGGCGTTCGCGGCCGGAACATCCCTGGCCCGCCGGGTCGGCTAGGGTGGCGGCTGTGACAGACCAGCGGCGGGCGTAGCCCGTACC
>NZ_JAWRYM010000942.1:0-250 GCF_046534555.1 Bacillus sp. SIMBA_074
TGCTCGATTATTGGAAAGCGGAAGAAGAACAAGAAGAAACGATTAGCCAGCTTGAAGAAGAAAAATAAGTAAAGCGCGTTCCCGTGAAAAGGGAGCGCGCTTTTTTGGTTGATTCCTGGTTGCTGGAGAAACTTTCTAGCGTAACGAAATCCATTCTCTCTCGTCTTTCCTACAAAGGGGCGCGAGTGAAATACCTCAATGCAGCCAATTGTACGTAATCGTTGGCGTTTCCTCTTTTGGACCTGCGGCC
>NZ_JAWRYM010000943.1:0-250 GCF_046534555.1 Bacillus sp. SIMBA_074
GGAACTGAGTGGTTGGCGCGATGCCTGCTTGACGCAGGCGATCCACCAAGCGCTTGAGGAGTTGTGTTAATGAGCGACAAACTGCTCTGCGAGATTTTGAAAAGCTCGCGTAAAGACGAAATGTACCTATACGTTGATAAGCGTAAGGGCACCGAAACAGTGCCTGATGCGCTGATGGAAACCTTTGGTAAGCCCGTTCCTGTGCTGACGATGATTCTGACGGCGGACAAAACGCTGGCTCGTGTCAATG
>NZ_JAWRYM010000944.1:0-250 GCF_046534555.1 Bacillus sp. SIMBA_074
GCCGACCGTCAGACCGAGACGATCACCCGGCAGGCCGGAGTCGCTTCGGGTCGGGACCGAGGTGCTGACTCGATCGTGCTACGCGTCAGAGGGCAGCCGAGACGCAAACGCACGATCGGTCGTTTCCGTCGCACGTTCTGTCGTTCTGGCCCGGACTGAAGCGATCCATGTGACCTGTTCGCGACCTGTCGCGTGCCCTCTTCCCGAGGAGCGGGCGGCATCCTCCGTCGCATCGGCTCCGGCGATACAG
>NZ_JAWRYM010000945.1:0-250 GCF_046534555.1 Bacillus sp. SIMBA_074
GGTGAGAAGCTGCTCCTTACTCAGTTTCCCTTCTACGATGAGCCTCGCTACATCAATGAGGTATTCACTTTTTTTGCCTGTCATTTTGAGTGCATGCAAGTCCTCTACGCGAAGCTCTGCGATCCGTTCAGGCTCTGGAAACAGCCAGTACACCTCTCCCTCACAGGTTACTTGCCGACCAAAGCTCTCTACCAGACGCCTTTTCAACGTATACGCAAAGGTCATATTGATTTGCTGACCGATAATCCCC
>NZ_JAWRYM010000946.1:0-250 GCF_046534555.1 Bacillus sp. SIMBA_074
GTCGGGAATCGGACGGCCTTGGCGCATCGGATCCGATGTTCGAATCTCGTAAATGTCCTGCCCATATTCGTCAGGATCGATTGCACGGAATTGGTAGCCGAGCCGCCGCGCCTTTCGCACCATATTGCGCGATTTATCACCGATGTCCGACCAATACGCGTCGATCGAATCCGGAATCCCGAGCATCGCAGGCCGCGCGCGTTGCATGCTCGCCGGGATCAGTTCCCCGGTGTCGCGTTCGACATAAACG
>NZ_JAWRYM010000947.1:0-250 GCF_046534555.1 Bacillus sp. SIMBA_074
CGGCAGCAATTTGAACAACAGTTGCATCATTGCCATTACCATCTTGGTGAATGAAGCTCCAAGTTTCATCTGTGTTGTAGGCTTGATAAACATCAGCATCGTTACCATCGCCTAGTTGTTCAACCACTGAATCACTTTGGCTAGTATTCAAGAACTGAGCCACTGTAGATGAGTTATTGTTACCATCTTGGAAGACGTAAGAATCATTACGCTTACCACCATCTTGATATACAGTGGAATCGTTTTCATT
>NZ_JAWRYM010000948.1:0-250 GCF_046534555.1 Bacillus sp. SIMBA_074
GGGCTCATCGTCCAGGATTTCCTTCCCGGCGAGGAGTACTCGGTCGATGTGATCGCGGACGCCGCTGGTTCGGTGGTCGCTGCCGTACCGCGCACCCGCGCCAGGGTCGACTCGGGCGTCGCCATCGCCGGGCGAACGGTGCACGACGACGAGCTCGAGAGCGCCGCGGCGTCGATCGCACGGGCCATCGGTCTCGTCGGCGTCGCCAACGTGCAGCTCCGACGCGACCGCGCCGGTCGAGCCGTGCTCC
>NZ_JAWRYM010000949.1:0-250 GCF_046534555.1 Bacillus sp. SIMBA_074
GGTGTTGGTAGCACTCGGCGAGTGGATGCGGCGTGGACATGGGCTCACGCTTCCTGCTTGGTGTAATGCGTTGGGCCGAGATATTCGTCGAGGGCTGTTGCAGCGTGGCGTGTGGCCGCTGCAGTTGGTCTCTTCACTGGCCATTGTGCTCAGCTATGGCTTCGTCATGGTCTGTGCGGCCAGGGCCATTGGAAGCGAGATGTCGGCCTTAGAGATACTCGCGCTGGCACCGGTGCTGCTGCTGGCCATG
>NZ_JAWRYM010000140.1:0-402 GCF_046534555.1 Bacillus sp. SIMBA_074
AAAGAGTATATGCCGAATGATTCGCTGAATGAATCCACTTACTGCTATAACCTTTTCTGATTTTGATCTCCAAAGAAAAGAAAGAGTATATGTGATAAATCCAAACGAAAAAAGTAAAAAATAAAAAAAACCCTATAACTAATTTGCCACTAATAGTTTTTGTAGGTGTGGGTTTTACTTAATGAAAAAAAACTCTTTAAAAAAAAGATAGCTTAGAGCACCAAAAAAAACGATTTTCCCTTAACGTGGGCAAAATCGTCTTTTCTGGTGCTTAATTTGAATAAGGCTCTCAAGACAGGGGTGTTCACTTTTCTTAAATCTTCTATGCGTAATTCATCCAGAAGTAAAAATTACTCCAAAAAGTTAAAAAAAGGGGTTGATACCTACCCTTCTTACTTATAG
>NZ_JAWRYM010000950.1:0-250 GCF_046534555.1 Bacillus sp. SIMBA_074
TCCTATGTAAGGGAAGGCATACAGGTGAAATTAGCAATGATGCCAGACAATGCACGCTATAAATTGAAAGAGACACTGGAGAGGATTATTAATGAGGGCAGTGGGGGATTGATTGCCATCATCTTATAAAAAACGTTTAAAAGCTGGACCAACTCCATTAATGGATTGGTCTTTTTGCATGCTATGGACGGAAGGGTCACAAATAAAATATCACTTGCGGAGGCTTATAGTTGAAAAAAACTATTGTTTT
>NZ_JAWRYM010000951.1:0-250 GCF_046534555.1 Bacillus sp. SIMBA_074
AGGTTGAAGCTCTGGAAGACCATGCCCATCCTGCTTCGCACCGCATCGATGTCGGTCTTGGGCGCCGTGATGTCTTCGTCATCGACGATCACCCGGCCGGCGGTGGGCTCCTCCAGCCGGTTCAGCAGGCGCAGGAGGGTCGACTTGCCCGACCCGGACGGACCGATGATGCACACCACCTCCCCGGGCTCGACGGTCAGGTCGATGCCTTTCAGCACCTCCACCGGGCCGAACTGCTTGTGGATGCCCT
>NZ_JAWRYM010000952.1:0-250 GCF_046534555.1 Bacillus sp. SIMBA_074
GATGCACCCAGCAAAAAATGCCACTCTTAATTTCGTTTCCCCTTTTGCCGGTATTATCGTTCCTGTCCGGATTCGTTTGGAGGACGACTCGATAGGAGGAAGTGCTTGTTCTAAATGTGCAAGGGCAGGGGAAACCTTTTGCAGTACATTCGATGAACGGATAAGTTTGGATAGCCCCGTTTTTTGATAGAGGTGGACTGCACTCCCAATCCTATTCATTCGTTTTGGATATGGAAAAAGATGAACCAAT
>NZ_JAWRYM010000953.1:0-250 GCF_046534555.1 Bacillus sp. SIMBA_074
CTCCCGGGCGTACGCGATGGCGACGGCCTTGCCGATGCCGCTGTCCGCACCGGTGATCAGCGCCACCTTGCCGGTCAGTTTGCCGCTTCCGCGGTAGCTCTCCTCGCCGTGGTCGGGCCGCGGCTCCATCGACTCGGTGTCGCCGGGCGGCTGCTGCTGTTGCTCAGGGAAAGACATCCGTGACCTCCATTCGTTGTGCCTCCACGCAACACCCGCGGCCGCACGCGGTCAGGGGCTTGGGCGGTCCCCG
>NZ_JAWRYM010000954.1:0-250 GCF_046534555.1 Bacillus sp. SIMBA_074
CATGGTTTATATGCGAACATTTTCAATAAAAAATTAACTCAGGGAGCACACGCCTTATCTATTTAAACAAACACACATTTCAAAAATGAATAAAAATACACTTATATATCCGAACAATTAATATTCACCAGGGGAATGCAATCAATCAAGCGTCGTTATTGATAAGACTAAAAATGTGTTTCGCTTCTGCTACGCATCATCTGGAATGATTCTGCCGATCGATAACAACAACGACTCAACAAGCACTGAT
>NZ_JAWRYM010000955.1:0-250 GCF_046534555.1 Bacillus sp. SIMBA_074
GGTGGACGACGACCTGGCGTGGATCACCGCGCGGCCCGAGTGGACGCCGGAGTTCGAGTGGCTGGAGCTGCAGTCCCCCGAGGACGTGGACGCGCTCGACCCGTTCGCCTTCCCGTCCGGCCAGCACTACGCCTACGCCTGGATCGACGAGGCGGAGGGCACCATCCGCTCCCGCATGTTCGCCCCCGAGATGGGGATCATCGAGGACGAGGCGACGGGTGCCGCCGCCGTCGCCCTGACGGCTCGCCTC
>NZ_JAWRYM010000956.1:0-250 GCF_046534555.1 Bacillus sp. SIMBA_074
GTCGACCGCCGCCCAGCGCATCCACGTCTCCTGGAGGACGTCCTCGGCATCGGCGGCGGAGCCGAGCATCTCGTACGCGACCGTGAACAGCAGATCCCGGTGGGCGACGAACTCATCCAGTCCCTCGTTCTGCAACATGGTTCCCCTTCCTGGTGATGGCACTCATACACGAGACGCCGGACGCCTGCCGGATGTGACATCGGTGTCCGCTGTCACAGGCCGACGCCTCCCGTCGTCTCATGCACGACCC
>NZ_JAWRYM010000957.1:0-250 GCF_046534555.1 Bacillus sp. SIMBA_074
GTTCCGTCCTCACAGAGGCTGGCTTGGTGAACAGGACGCGCGCGACACCGACATGGTTCTCACGTGGCGGCAATCGTCGAGCCGCGACGCGTGGCCAACATTGCTGCCAAGCCTCACGGATCCTGACCATCTGCTCTCGGTGGTACTCGACCTGATACGAGGAGCTGAGTCGACAGACGCCCTTTTCAGCGGGCGTGAACGTCGCCACTCGCTGTCTACTCGTCGCCAGAAAGTGGACGGGGTCGAGGAG
>NZ_JAWRYM010000958.1:0-250 GCF_046534555.1 Bacillus sp. SIMBA_074
AATCCGATCATCCGAGTGATGTGCTCGCGCATAGTCGAGCATATTTTTCGAGAGATCTACCCCTGTTGCATCTGATGCTCCCTGCTCGATACGTATTTCACTAGCTGTCCGCAACCGCATCCCAGGTCGAGCACGGACTTTCCTGTTAATGGAGGCAAACATCCACGGATTGCGGGCTGCTCAATCAAATCGTTCTCTGACCGTCCCGACAAACGATTATTTTGGAAATTTTCAAACACATCTTGCTGAT
>NZ_JAWRYM010000959.1:0-250 GCF_046534555.1 Bacillus sp. SIMBA_074
GATCATGACCGATTGCAATCAGGGCTTTACGGTGGACGAAGCCATTCGCCGCGCCGAGCGCCTGAAAGAGCTTGATGTGGCGTGGATCGAAGAACCGCTTCCCGCGGATGATCTTGACGGGCACATCCGCCTGACCCGTTCCACCCCGACACCGATTGCGGTGGGTGAATCAATCTATTCGATCCGCCATTTCCGCGAATATATGCAGAAGGGCGCTTGCTCCATCGTTCAGGTGGATGTGGCGCGTATC
>NZ_JAWRYM010000960.1:0-250 GCF_046534555.1 Bacillus sp. SIMBA_074
GAGTGATTTTTTCGGCATGATGGCGAATATGCAAAACTCCGAAAGCAAAAAAGCCAGACAGTTAGCTAAAGCTGCTGCTATATCGCAGGCAATTATTAATACCTATCAGTCAGCTACTGTTGCATTCGCTGCAATGTCTGCCATTCCTATTGTTGGCCCTGCGCTCGGCGCTGCAGCGGCTGGCGCAGCTATTGTTGCCGGCATGGCGAACGTTAATGCTATACGCGGTCAGGCACATAATGGTTTGGAC
>NZ_JAWRYM010000141.1:0-399 GCF_046534555.1 Bacillus sp. SIMBA_074
GAGTCGATACTGAGCTTGGACGTCACCGCCCTCCGCCGCCAACGTGAGCCACCTCGTCGGTTCGTCCGGGTCCGCCGACCCGTGACGCAAATAGAACATAGCTAGGAAGAGTTGCGCCTTCACATCCCCCGACTCAGCTGCGGCCGTGAGCCAGCTTCGCGCCTCGTCCAGTGCGGGGGGATTGAGCATAGTCAGGAGTACGCCAAGGCTCCTCTGCGCACCAGAGTCTCCTGCCTCGGCCGCGGACGTCAGCCAAGTTCGAGCCTCTTCGAAGTGAGACGGTCCTCGCTGAGCGAGGAGTACGCCCAGGTCTTGGACAGCTGTTTCGTCGCCCTGCTTTGCAGCGGCCCTCAGCAACGCAAAGCCTTGCTCGGACCGCGGTGAATCCAACTGCGCTAG
>NZ_JAWRYM010000021.1:0-89184 GCF_046534555.1 Bacillus sp. SIMBA_074
GACACTATATTCCCTACATTTTCTTTTTTCACTTGCGGCGACACTATATTCCCTACATTTTCTTTCTTCACTTGCGGCGACACTATATTCCCTACATTCTCTTTCTTCACTTGCGGCGACACTATATTCCCTACATTTTCTTTTTTCACTTGCGGCGACACTATATTCCCTACATTTTCTTTCTTCACTTGCGGTGACACTATATTCCCTACATTCTCTTTCTTCACTTGCGGTGACACTATATTCCCTATATTGTCTTTTTTCACTTGCGGTGACACTATGTTTCCTATATTGTCTTTTTTCGTTTGCGGAGAAATGACATTGTTAGGTTTCATTTTATTAATTTGAGGAGCAATTAACTCGCTTCCCTTTTTTATTACGTCTGAAATTTTATATTCTTTTTTCGCTTTAATTGGTGGTTGCGGCGGCTGCGGTAATACATTGATAGAAAATTTAGTGTTTTCTTTCGTAGTAGGTTTTAGTTTTTCTATTTTCTCTACAACAGGTGGTTTTTGAATGACAGGCGGCTTTTCAACTGGCTTCTCTTTTTGAATCGGAATTTCTTTTTGCACTTCTTTTTGTGGCTTCACTTGCACTTCCTTTTGCGGCTTCACCTGTATTTCTTTTTGCGGTTTTATCTGCATTTCTTTTTGCGTTTGTTGCATAGCTGGTTGTTGTGTAATAGGTGTTGATTGATACGTGATCTCATCTTCATCTTCTATTCCAAGTGGCGTTGGTGTTGATGCAAACTCTTTTTGCTGCACCTCTTTTACATATTGTTTCGGGGGCGCTGAACCCGATCCAGTTTGTTGTTTCACATGAACGCTATGCGATGGCACTTTAATTTTCATCCCTGGCATAATTAGGTCTGGATTGCTAAGCTGTGTATTTGTTTTTTTTAGCGTTTCAAAATCCACTCCGTACTTTTTTGCAATTTTCCAAAGGGTCTCCCCTTTTTGCACGATATGAATTTTCAAATTTTCCCCCTCCTGTATAACTTATCTATAAGTAAAAACACTTTGAAGTAACACTTTCTAAACAACATTAACTTCTTTTACTTTTATCACTTCTTCTATTTTCAATATGATTCGAAGTGGAATAAGCATAGAAAAACCGCAATGATTTCCTCAACACAATGTATGCCTATTTCATCCTTGTTATGATTATATGTACGAAAAAAAGCAACGGAAATCCCGCTGCTTTAAACGCGCTCTAACATACGATTTAATGCAAGAACTGCCTCTTCTGTTACTTGTTTCTCTACACGAATAACGTTAATTTGTTCTCCTCTTTCTATGTTCTCAAGTGCCCATAACAGGTGAGGTAAGTCAATTCGGTTCATCGTTAAGCAAGGACACATAAACGGATTTAGCGAAATAATTTCTTTATCTGGATGTTGCTGAATAATTCGGTTCACTAAATTCATCTCTGTACCAATCGCCCACTTACTTCCCGCCGGAGCTGCTTCAATCATATCAATAATATATTTCGTTGATCCTGCATAATCAGAAGCAGCAACCACTTCATAACAACATTCAGGGTGAACAATAATATTCATATCCGGATGATTTTTTCGCACATTTTCAATATTTTTCACAGTGAAGTTTTGATGAACAGAACAATGGCCTTTCCATAAAATCACTTGAATTTCTTCTATATCTCCATCGTACTCTAATGAATCTGTATGCGGGTTCCACACTGCCATTTTTTCTAACGGAATACCTAAATCATACGCTGTATTTCTTCCTAAATGTTGGTCTGGTAAAAAGACGAGACGCTCTTTTTGTGTAAACGCCCAAGACACCATTTGTTTTGCATTAGAAGAGGTTACTGTTGCCCCTCCATTACGACCACAAAACGCTTTGATCGCAGCTGTTGAATTTACATACGTTAATGGAATCATCGTATCCCCAAATAATTTCGCGAGCTCTTTCCACGCTCTTTCTGTTTGTTCAATATCTGCCATATCTGCCATAGAACAGCCGGCACGCATATCCGGTAAGATGACAATTTGATCATCTGTCGTTAACATATCTGCCGTTTCTGCCATAAAGTGCACACCACAAAACACAATATATTTTGCCTCTTTATTATTCGCTGCAACTTGCGCGAGTTGCAGTGAGTCCCCTGCTGCATCTGAAAATTGCACCACTTCATCTTTTTGATAATGATGTCCTGGAATAAATAGTAATGCCCCCATTTTTTCTTTAATTTCACGGACACGCTCTTCCATCTCTAATGTAGACATCGTTTGATAATGCTCTGGTAACATTACTTCGATTGGCTGAACTTTCTCTAAAATACCCATTTATGATTCTCCCCCTCTAAACCACTCTCATTAGGCCTCAATATTAAAACTAATATCAAGTGCTTTCACTGAATGTGTTAACGCTCCAAGTGAAATATAATCTACCCCTGCTTTTCCATATTTTGATAAATCTTCAATTGTAATACCACCTGAGGCCTCCGTAACGATGGCACTTGGTACAATTTTTGAAAACTCACGAATCTCTTCTGGCGTACGATTATCGAACATAATAACATCTGCGCCGGCCTCTACTGCTTCTCTTACTTGCGCCTCTGTCTCTGTTTCGACTTCTACTTTCACCATATGTCCCAATCTTTCTTTCACCGATGTAACAGCTTTTGTAATCGAGCCAGCAAAAGCAATATGATTGTCTTTAATCATGACACCATCATATAAACCGAATCTGTGGTTAAATCCGCCCCCGCATACTACAGCATATTTATCAAACATACGTAGTCCTGGCATCGTTTTTCTCGTATCACAAATGCGTGTATGACTGCTATCTAAAGCAAAAACCGCCTTACGTGTCATCGTCGCTATCCCGCTCATACGCTGAATAACGTTTAATATAACGCGCTCTGCCGTTAATAATGATGCGATTGGGCCTTGCACGGTTGCAATTATTTCGCCTTTTTCTACAAGATCCCCATCTTTTTTATGAAGTTCAACTTCAATTCTCTGATCAATTAATTTAAATCCTTCTTCAATTACTAAGCACCCTGCAAATACCCCTGTATCCTTTACAAGAAACGTTCCTTTCGCAAGTGCATTATCGGGAAAGATAAGCTGAGATGTTACATCTCTTTCTCCTATATCTTCTAGAAAAAATCGATTTAATGCTTCCTTAACTTTTAACGTATTCATAAAACCCCTCTTCCCCTTATTAAACAAGTTGTAGTTTTCTTCTCACTCGGATAATCTCTTTTTTCACGCTATTTCTTTCTGGATAATCAATGCGATAATGACCACCAACACTGTCTTCTCTTTGCAAAGCTGATACTGTTATAAGCTCACAAACTGTTAACATATTAATAAGCGTTATCTCTTCATTTGTAAGTGCATCATATTGTAAGATCATATTTCGCACACCGTACCTACTAAACCATCTCTGAGCATATGATAAATTTTTCTCAGTTCGCACAATCCCAACATATTTCATCATGCATTCTTGTATTTCTTCTTTCAACGGTAAATCATTAAGAGCTATAAAACTTTTCCCTCTCTCTTCCGGCACATTTTTTCTTTCCTCTGCTGGCTTAGCTAAAATGTGTTTTCCTATTCGTCTTCCAAACACAAGACCTTCTAATAATGAATTACTCGCCAATCTATTCGCACCATGAACTCCATTACAAGCCACTTCACCGACCGCATATAAGTTTGAAATGGACGTCTCTCCGTCACCATTCGTCTTCACGCCGCCCATATGAAAATGAGCGCCCGGTACGACCGGAATAGAATTTTCTTTTAAATCAATACCATTCTTTTTACATAATGATGAGACGGTCGGAAAACGTTGTTCAAAGTTTTGAATGGTTTCGATGTTTAAGTACACTTTTTCACCTGCAAGAAGTTGTTCATGAATAGCCCTTGCCACTACATCACGCGGTGCGAGATCTTTCCCGGGATGTATATCCATCATAAAACGCTGTCCTTTTCCATTTATAAGGACAGCTCCTTCACCACGGACTGCTTCAGAAACGAGACCACAACATCGCCCGTCCACGTATAACATCGTCGGATGAAATTGTACAAATTCTAAATCAACAAGTTCCCCCCCAGCTCGATATATCATCGCAAGTCCGTCGCCTGTAATTGTCTCATCATTCGATGTAAAGGCGTACAAACCACCTATTCCTCCTGATGCTAACACCGTATTATCAGCATAGTAACGCTTCAGCTTCCCTTCACTATTTCGCGTTAAAGCTCCTATGCATTTATTATTTTCTATAATAAAATCGAGCACCATTTCATGCTCAACGACAGTAACGTTCGGAACTACTTCTTGTATTAAATGCTCTAATAGATTTTTACCAGTTGCATCTCCTCCGGCATGTAAAATGCGCCGTTTTCGATGCGCCCCTTCTTTACCAAGGTGGATCCCTTTTTCATCCCCATCAAATTTCATTCCATTCGTAATAAGCTTACTTATTTCTTTCGGTCCCTCTTCAACTAAATAACGAACTGCTTCTTCGTTGTTATAATGGCAACCTGCCACTAATGTATCTTCAAAATGCCCACTCGGATCGTCATATGTAGCAACAGCTGCTGCAATTCCTCCTTGAGCTAAATGTGTATTATTATTACGTCCTGTTTTTTTTGTGATAATTATCACATTCTTTTCGTGACAAAGCTCTTTCGCAACACGAAGCGCCGCAACGCCACTTCCAATAATCAAGACATCTGCACTTGGCATAATTATTGCCTCCCACTTTACACTTTCCAACTGTCTTGACACCTATATTTACATAGTTTTAAAATAATGACAAGAGTTTTTTTACAATTCTTATTTTCACTACCATTCTAAAAACGAAAACAAATGTCACTCTTACTGAAGAGAGGAAATTACATGATGATATATCTAGATTATGCAGCGACAACACCTATGAGCGAAGAAGCTTTAGAAACATATGTAGAAGCAGCAAAGAAATATTTCGGAAATGAACAAAGTTTACACGATATCGGCGGAAGCGCATCATCTTTATTGCAAGTTTGTAGAGAAACATTTGCAGAAATGATTGGGGGTAAGGAACAAGGTGTATTCTTTACAAGCGGCGGTTCAGAATCTAACTACCTTGCGATTCAATCCCTTCTAAATGCTAGAAATGGAAAGCACATTATTACGACACCTATGGAACACGTATCGATTCGAAGTTATTTTCAATCCTTACAATCGCAAGGTTATACTATTACTGAGATTCCTGTTGATAAAAGTGGGATAATTCATTTAGTAGATTTAGAAGCAGCTATTACAGAAGATACTGCTCTAGCAAGTATACAGCACGGAAACTCTGAAATCGGGACCGTTCAAAACATTGCAGAGATCGGAGCACTTTTAAAAAAATATAATGTTTTATTTCATTCGGATTGTGTTCAAACGTTTGGTAAACTTCCAATAGACGTTAAAGCGATGGAGATTGATAGCCTCTCTGTTTCAGCCCATAAAATATACGGACCGAAAGGAGTTGGAGCTTGCTATATAAATCCGCAAGTTCGCTGGGAACAAGTATTTCCGGGAACTTCTCATGAAAAAGGCTTTCGCCCTGGTACAGTGAACGTTCCTGGAATCGCTGCTTTTTTAACAGCCGCAGAGCATATATTAAAGAATCAAAAGGAAGAGAGCTTTCGTTTTAAACAATTACGATCTTATTTTTTAGAGCAATTACAAACACTTCCTCTAGAAATTGAAGTGAAAGGACATTCTACTTCTTGTTTACCACATATTATTGGGGTTACAATAAAAGGAATAGAAGGTCAGTATACAATGTTAGAATGTAACCGTCATGGTATAGCCATTTCAACTGGAAGTGCTTGCCAAGTAGGTAAACAAGACCCTTCAAAAACAATGCTTGCAATTGGAAAAACGTATGAAGAGGCAAAACAATATGTCCGCTTTTCTTTCGGACATCACACAACGAAAGAACAAATTGATACAACTATTCATGCACTACACACAATTGGAAATCAATTTTATAGAGGTGTTAAATCATAATGAAACAAAATGATCAAAAAAAGATTTTAGGCGAAGAAAGACGACAACTCATCCTTGAGTGGCTTCTTGCTGCAAATGAACCATTATCAGGGAATGAACTATCTAAAAAGACAAACGTAAGTAGGCAAGTTATCGTTCAAGACATTTCCTTACTAAAAGCACGAAATGAACCAATTATTGCGACTGCACAAGGGTATTTATATTTAAAGCCACAAACAAGACAACAAGCTTTTGAACGCGTAATCGTATGCCAACATAAACCGGCAGAAGTACGTCAAGAACTTACTATGTTAGTTGACCACGGCGTTACAATTAAAGACGTAAAAGTTGAGCATCCTGTATACGGCGACTTAACAGCATCGATTATGGTAAGTAATCGCTTCGATGTAGAGCAATATTTACAAAAAATCGAAAACACAAACGCTTCCTATCTTTCGCAACTAACAGATGGTATTCACTTACATACAATTGAAGCAGATTCTAAAGAGAAATTAGATGCCGCTTGTGAGGCACTAGACCGCGCTGGATTTCTCGTTTATTAATGTAAAGCACAGAGTTTTTTATCCCGCATTAACGGGCAGTAAGACTCCCACCTCAAAATCCGGCTGGAGCAAGGTAGTTAGATGGGAGATCAACTGCCCGTAAACGCCCGATTGGTTCAACTAATAATCAGTGGGGGATGAACAGAACCCCCACTGATTAAAGTTTCACTTTATCATTCTCTGTGCTTTTATTTTGTAAATGTTATAATATTGTAATCAATTGTAAAGGGGATCAAATATGGGGATTGAACTCGTTCACTTTAGCACTGGTAAGCCGAAACAAATGAAATATGGCGAAGATAAAGAAATGATAACAGGTATATGTAAAAATCCTACAGAAGAAGCCTTTCTCTCAAAAGACGGATTCCGTGGTGATGATGTAGCGGATTTAAAACACCACGGGGGACCTGATCGCGCAGTTTGTGTGTACCCACACGAGCATTACGCACTATGGGAAGAGGAATTTCAAACTACACTTCCAGCTTCCACATTTGGCGAAAACATTACCGTAACAAATATGTTAGAGCGTGATGTATGCATCGGAGATACATATCAACTAGGCGAAGCAATCATTCAAGTTACACAAGCGAGAGTACCTTGTAGCACAATTTCAAAACGCCTTGGTATTCCTGGCATTTTGCCACGTATTGTAGCAACTGGATATACTGGGTATTTATGTCGTGTTCTTCAAGAAGGTACTGTACGTCAAGATTCTAAAATTACATTATTAGAGCGTCCATCAAACAATGTATCTGTTTTGTTCTCTAACGAAATTTATTTTCATAATAGGAAAGATAAAGATGGCATTGCGAAGGTTCTTGCTGTACAAGAACTAGCCGAGATTTGGCGTGGTCAGTTAGAGGATCGTCTTTCGAAGTTAAAATAATAAATCCCACCTTTTATAGGTGGGACTCTATTTATCTATCATACGGTATACTAGCGACCGAAATTATATCGACTTAACTACAAAATAAGACAAACACTCCCCTTACAACCAATAAGAAGAATAACTCCCCAGCACAGTAACAGAAAACCCGAGTGCTTCAAGTTCCATTGTTACGCCTGGCAATAATACATCATCATATGCTTTGTCGACGTCGATTAAGAAAAAGTAATTTCCAAGGCCTGTTTTCATCGGGCGCGATTCAATTTTGGATAAGTTTAATTTTCTCCATGCGAAAGCTGATAACACTTGATATAGTGCCCCTGCGTAATCAGCAGGTAACGTTATCATAAGCGTCGTTTTCTCTCCTCGGTTTTCTCCGTTATTTGGGAGTACTGCTTTCTTTTTCTTATGGAGAACAAGGAAACGTGTATGATTGTTTTTATGCGTATGAATATCACGCCTTACAATTGTTAATCCGTATTTTTCTGCCGCTGCTTCATTTGCAATAGCTGCAATTTTTTCTTCAGGATGTTCTTTCACATATTGTGCAGCAGCGCTTGTTGATGTCATATCGCGAACGGTTACCCCTTTTAATTCCTCATTTAAAAATTTATGGCACTGTGCAATGGCATGTGGATGAGAATGTACAGCGTATACTTCTTTCCACACTCCTTCGTACTGCGGGTGTACGAGTAAATGTTGCTGAATTGGCACTGTAATTTCTCCTACAATGGAAAGTGGCTGCTCATGTACGAGATAATCAACCGTTATATTAACTGAACCTTCTATGGCGTTCTCTAACGGTACAACTGCGAAATCTACGTTTTCATTTGCGGCTGCATCAATACAATCTGGAATCGTTCGATACGGTACATGCTCTGCTTCCGGAAAAAAACGACTCACCGCCATATTTGTAAATGTTGCCTCTGGTCCTAAATATCCTACTCGAATCATCGTCTTTTCCCTCTCTTTTTCGTTTTCTTACTGTTATACCATACTTTTTTATATTCTTCTATGTAAATTTCGAATATTTAAAAAAGACCAGCATTCGCTAGTCTAAATGTTTCTTGTATTCTCTTTGAGCGAAGAAGAAATAAATGATACATGCAGCGATATAAAACAGAATAAACAAACCTACTTTTCTTAATGAACCGTCCATAAAGAGAGTATTATGAAACGTATATAACGCAACTGCACTATGCATACTTCCTACTATAATAGGTGCAAAAAATAGCATACATAATTGCCAACGAGAAATCTTCCACACCTCTTCCTTTGTCATCCCAAGTTTAGAGAGTGCACCATACTGTTTACGATCCGATGCAATATTATGAAACCATTTAAAATATACGATACTACATGAAGTAAGGAAGAATAATATACTAATGAATGAGCCTACAAATAGAGTAAGATTACCGAACTCTTTCATATTCACATATAACTCCATATTACTTCGAAATGCATCATTATTATCTTGTTTCATATGTTTCCGTAAATCTTCGTTTAATTCTTTCGTATTTTCGATATTTGGTAATGTGTAACCTCTATATATCATTTTTTCAGAATCCGGAATTGTATTTGCTATACTGTTAAAATCTTCATCATTCATGACAAAAAACAGACCATTAATGTATGAAGGGTGATAGTTAAATTGTACCCCTTCTTTCTGACCGTTAAATGCGAATGGATACGCTTGATTCATTACTTGCAATTGAATCTCTTTTTGATTATATGCATTTGGATAATTGCGTTTATTATAATAGACAAGTGTAACTGTTCCTTTTTTAGGATAATACATTTTCTGTTTTTGTTTTCTTGCCTCTTGATTGTATTCACTTTCCTTTATAAGCGGTGCTACCTCTGTTTCTCCCTTATTGGACTGAAAGGATGCATACACTCCAACAAAACTCATATATTGAAAATTATCATATCCATATTGATGTAATAAGTTTTCAACCTTGTCTTTCTCGAAAACTTCATGAGCAGAAGTACCTTTTTCTATGTATGAAAATGAGTGTACTCCTCCGCCACGCCACATATCTTGCATGCTAGAAAAATATAAGAACACCGTACCTGTCGCCGTAACGACAAACGTTGTTGCCATAGACAACAGAAAGAAAAAGCGACTATTTTCCTTCATTCGATGTGACAATTGATTCACTATAAATAAATACGGATATGTATACATAATCTTTTTATTTCGTTTTATCACTTCTAACAATTGGCTAACACCATGTGTAAAAGAAAAATACGTTCCAAAAAAGATAAGTATAGACACAGGGAAAAAGTATAATGCTATCGTTGGCATCGTCACTTGTAGCGCTAGCGCATATCCCGTTCCTAAACAAGCAAAGCCGAATAAACAAAGCCACTTTGATGTTTTCCTCTCTCGTTTATCTGTTCGAAATTCTTTTAATAACCGTATGATTTTTATATTCCATATACGTAAAGCACTTATAAAAGATAACAGAACAAAGACGAGCATATATATAACAAACGTTACACCAATCGCTCTCATGTCAAATATGACAGGGAGTTCTTTCGGAAGATGAAGTAACATACTAAATACCATAAAAAAGAGTTTCAAAAAAATCATGCCAAGCCCAATACCGAAAATATTGGCGAAAATTCCGATCAATATTTGCTCGGTCATAATCACTCCTATTACGTTAGACTTCGTCGCTCCCATTAACATATATAACCCTAATTCTTTCTTACGTGCTTCTATGAAAATAGAAGTAGAGTATAAAATAAATATGACGAAAAAAGAAATAATTATAACGTTACATATGATAAGTCCCCAGCGTACATTTTGATACCACATCGTCTCTTGCATATACGGATGTACAATGACAGACATGTATGCATAAGAAGCAAATATGGCAAAACAACTACTTAAGAAAAACACTTTATAATTACGCCAATTTCCCTTTATATTTTGTAGCGCCAGTTGCCGAATGTTCATCTATCGTCCTCCTGTACCTTACTACACAGGCAAAAAGCTAGAGGTTTCCCTAGCTTTTCACGTGTTTTAAATATCCTCTTTGCGCGATCATAAAGTAAATGGCAGAAGCTAAAATATAAGCCCCTATTACAATCGCACCTGATTTCCATAAATCGATATAAAGCATTTTCCCTAACGTATGAAGAGCAAACCCACTATGAATTGTACCGATTAAAATTGGGATAAAGAAGATAACACCCATCTGACGAATTGCAATTTTATGAATTTCTTTATCTGTCATACCAATTCTTTTTAATGACTTAAATTGAATACGATCTTGTTCTTTATCATTAAACCATTTAAAGTATGTCATGCTACACGCAAAGAAGAAGAACAGTACTGCTACGAAGAATCCGATGAACATTGTAATCGCTCCACCTTCTCTTATATCTTTATAAGCGAACACTGCGTTTCTCAATTCCCCTTGCTTTTCTGGTGCAATTTCCTTTTTCAAATCTAGCACAAGGTCTTCCGTACTTTTCCAGTCTTCAATATAATAACCATAATATTTCGTCTTTTCTTCATCTGGTACGAGCTTTTCGTATTTCTCAAAATCTTGATCATTCACAATGAGATATTCGCTATCATTAAAAACAGAATATGACGTTGGCTCATTTAATTGAGCAGACTGCATTTGTCCGTTGATTGTAAATTCATACGGTTTCGTACGATCTATCTTCATAAGTTCATTTGCTGCACCAACCATAACCATCGTCGCACTACCTGGTGCATTATGAACCTCTGTAATTTGCTCTTTCTTTTGTTTACGCACTTCCGCGTTATATTCTTTTTCTGAAATAATCGTCATTGGTACTTCACGTTCACTGTTAAACAACATTATTTTCTGTGTTGCAGGTAGTTTTACGTAAGTTACTTTTCGTGCATCTTCAAACCCATGTTTTTTTACAATCTCTTGTTCTTTTTCTTCATTAATCAGGCTATGCGTATTTAGTCCCTTTTCCTCATATGAAATAGCATGCGGTGTAAGCTCTATCGTTTTCGCACTCATATTTTCAAAATATACATAAAGCGTACCAACCGCTGAAGAAACAACCGCCGTAATAATAGAAATAACAAATAGAAAACGAGCATTATCTTTCATTTTATAAATAAGATTGCTAAGTACAAACATATTGGGATACGTATAAAAAGATTGTTTTCGTTTTTGCAATGCCTTTAATACGACTGTACTTCCTTGCGTAAATAGTAAATACGTTCCGCCAATCGTCAGTCCGACAATTGGTAAGAAATACATAATGAAATTCATAATTGTTACTTGGAAACAAAGTATATACGCAGCAATAATACAGCCTATACCAACTACCCCTAACCATGTAAATGCAAAAGGTTCTACTTTTTGTTTTCTTGCCTCTCTTAATAAATCAATAATTTGCAAGCGGCCTACTGTCCAAACACTAAACAATGATAGTATTAAAAAGAGGACAAAGTATATGCCAACTGTAATAAGAACTGCTTTTCCATTCCACACAAGCGGCAGTGTTTTATCAATTTTTAGTAAGACACTGAGTGCTTGGAAGAAAAGTTTTGAACAAAGCATTCCAATCCCAATACCTACTACAATGGCAATACTCCCTAACATCAGTTGCTCTAATATAATCATTCGGCCGAGCTGAGACTTCGTTCCACCTATTAACGTTAATAAGCCAAATTCTTTTTTTCTTGCTCGTAAAAACGTTGAATTCGCATATAAAATAAAGAGTGCTGAGAAGATGACTACAATATAATTCATCGATTCTAACCCTTTTGTAATCATCGTCTTCATACTAATATTACCGCTTACGACATCTGGATGATAAATGAAGGAAGCATACATGAAAAATACGACAATCGATAAACAACTACTAATAAGAAACGCTTTATAATTACGCCAATTTCCTTTTACGTTATTAAGCGCGAGCTGGCGAAAGTTCATGATATTCTCCTCCTAGCATCGCAAGTACGTCTAAAATTTCTTGGAAAAAGGCTTGCTTCGTTCTTCCTTTATGTATTTCTGAAAAAATCTCTCCATCACGTATGAAAAGGATACGTTCGCAATAACTAGCGGCTACTGGATCATGTGTTACCATTGCAATCGTTACTTTCTTTTGCTCATGCAAATCTTGAAGTGCTCCCATTAATGATTTCGCTGACTTAGAATCTAAGTTTCCTGTTGGCTCATCCGCTAAAATTAATGTTGGTTCATGAATAATCGCCCTTGCAGCTGCTGCACGTTGTTGTTGTCCACCTGATACTTCGTATACTTTTTTATTTAAAATTTCTTCGATGTTTAAAAACCTCGCAATTTCAAGTACTTTCGCATCAATTTCTTTTACAGATTTCTTCGCCATTACAAGCGGCAAAATAATATTTTCTTTAATCGATAATGTATCAAGTAAGTTGAAATCTTGGAAAATGAATCCTAGATGTGTACGGCGAAATTCCGCCAATTTTGCAGCACGCATTTGATTAATTTCTTCACCATTTACAAGCACATGACCTGAAGTTTGCTTATCAATTGTTGCTAATAAATTTAAAAGCGTTGTTTTTCCGCTTCCTGAAGGCCCCATAATCCCTACAAACTCGCCTTCTTCAATTTTAAAATTTATATCATTTAAAGCAGTCGTCGCTACTGAACCTTTTGATTGGTACACCTTTGTTAACCCTTTTACTTCAAGAACACTCATTTCTAATCCCCCTACGTGTTTTCTTCTTACATTTACTATAAGAAAAATAAGAAAAAGAAACGAGTGATTTCCCTTACAAAACGTTTTGTTATCTTACAGTTTTGTCATTTTTCTCATTAATGTATGATATTCTTCATCTTTTGCAAATTGGAACGTAACTGTTGTTCCTTCCCCTTCAGTTGATTGTACATACACTCCATGATGTAAATTACCGCAGATTTCCTTCGTAATATATAAACCCATACCTGTCGCTTCCCTTGTTTTACGGCCGTTTATTCCCGTAAAGAACGGATCAAATATACGCTTTACATCTTGCTCAGGAATACCAATTCCATTGTCCTTAATATGTAATAACACCTTTTGATCTTTCTCTTCAATTTGAAATTGAATTTCTTTTTTCTCTGCTTCTGAAATTTTTGTATACTTAATTGCATTCACAACAATTTGGCTCATCGCGATACTAAGCCACTTTCTATCAGACGCAATCATACAAGTCTCTTCTTCAAACATCATTTTCGGAAATACAGAAGATTGAATGAACGACTTCCGATTTTCATTAATAATATCTCGAATGACCTCTATAACATTTACTACTTCTACTTTATAGTCTTTCGAAAATTGATCTAACCTTGCCATATGTAACGCTAAATCTAAACCATTTAAAATACGGTTATTTTCTTCACGAATACTTTCAATCGTTCCCCTTGCTTCACGGTGCTCCTTACCATATTTCTGTAACAATAATTCAATAACGGATACTGGTGTTTTCATTTGATGGATCCACTGGTTCATAAAAATCATTTGCTGTTGCTCTTTTGCATGCTGCTTATGAACTTCATTCATATATTGCTGCCTTAATAGCGTAAACGCTTCAACAACCAGTTCTTGCTCTGACGTATAAGAAGTATCAATAAGTAAAGAGTCATGTAATGTATGTCCACCGGCAATATACTGTTCTATCCTCTTTAAAAACACACTTCGTTTTCGGTAATCGTAAATAAGGTATACACTAAATACAACTGTCCCTAATAAAAGTCCGTATAACCATGTACTCCAGTCCAGCGCACGCTTTTCTAAAAGGCTTTGCAACTGCAATACGAGTCCAAATAAACAAAGGCTTATAATGTAAGAAAGGATTAAGGAAAAACGTTCTATGAGGTAATTTTTAACCTTCATGCCCTTCGCCCCACTCAGTAAGAAGAGCATAACCGTACCCACGCTTTGTGACAATTGCATTTTTAATGCCTAACTCCTCAAGTTTCTTCCTTACACGCTTTACATTCACGGTTAATGTATTATCATCAACAAAAGCTACTTCATCCCATAAAGCCTCTAACAGCTCTTCACGTGTCACGTATTGATTTGCTTGTTTCATTAAACATTCTAATAAATAAAACTCATTTTTTGTAAGTTCCGTTTGTTGACCTTCCCACTCTACTGTGTGCTGTGATGGGAATAATAACAATCCATTAACACCTAAGCAGTCACTTTCCGCGGCCAAAGCATACTCACCATACCCGCGGCGGAGTGCACTTTTCACCTTTGCCATTACGATATCTAAATGGAATGGCTTTGTAATGTAATCATCTCCGCCATTTTCAATCGCCATTACTTGATCCATTTCCCCTGTTCTTGCAGAAACAAAAATAATCGGCGCATTCGATACAGTGCGGATTTGGCGGCACCAGTAGAAGCCATCAAAGTATGGTAAATTAATATCAAGTAACACAAGATGAGGACTTACTTTTACAAACTCATCTTTTATATGCCGTAAATCGCTCACTCTGAAAGATTGATATCCATACCTTTCTAAATGCTCCTCTAATATCTCTGCAATTTTTTCATCATCTTCTACAATTAATATTTTATACATATTCCTTTTCTCCCCATAAAATATTCTTCTAAAATCACTCCTTTTTCTATTATAAATTGAAACTTTAATCAATGGGGATTTTTTCCTATATCGACTTATGGTTCGCCTATATGAATTGGGTTTTTACTGGACTCAAATAACGAAAAAAAAAGACCGCCATATTTCGGCAGTCTTAATCGATAAATTCAAATTGATATTCAAGAATTTTCACAATATCTCCGTCTGTTGCACCACGTGCACGAAGGGCTTCATCAATACCCATTCCACGCATTTGACGAGCAAATCGGCGTACAGATTCATCACGTGAGAAGTCTGTCATCTTGAATGTTTTCTCAATGTCATAACCAGAAATAACAAATGTGCCATCACTTTCGCGTGTAATTTCAAAATTAGATTCAGATTCAAATTTGTACATTACACTTGCTTCAGATTCTTCTACATCATCGTACATTGGGAATTCTGGTGTTGTTTCTAATAAGTTCGCTACTTCAAATAGTAAGTCACGAACACCTTGTTTCGTTACAGCTGAGATTGGGAAAATTTTCACTTCGTCTCCCAATTTCTCTTTAAATGCTTGTAAGTTTTCTTCTGCATCTGGCATATCCATTTTGTTTGCAACAACAACTTGTGGACGCTCAGTTAAACGCATATTGTATTCTTTTAGTTCATTATTGATTGTGACATAATCTTCATATGGCTCACGTCCTTCTAAACCAGACATATCAATAACGTGCACAATTACACGTGTACGTTCGATATGACGTAAGAATTGGTGTCCAAGTCCAACGCCGGAGTGTGCGCCTTCAATTAGTCCAGGAAGGTCAGCCATAACGAAGCTGCGGTTATCACCAGTTTCAACAACACCAAGATTCGGAACGATTGTTGTAAAGTGATATTCTGCAATTTTCGGACGCGCTGATGATACAACAGATAATAATGTAGATTTACCTACACTTGGGAATCCAACAAGTCCAACATCTGCTAGCACTTTAAGTTCTAGCGTGACATCACGTTCTTGACCTGGTTCCCCGTTCTCAGCGATTTCTGGCGCTGGGTTCGTCGCTGTTGCGAAACGTGAATTACCACGGCCACCACGGCCACCTCTTGCGATTACAGCTGTTTGTTCATGCGTTACTAAATCGGCAAGAATTTCACCTGTTTTTTCATCTTTCACTATTGTTCCTGGTGGAACCTTTACGATTAAATCTTCAGATTTACGACCGTGCTGACCTTTACTCATTCCGTGCTGACCGCGATCAGCTTTGAAATGACGTTGGTAGCGGAAGTCCATTAATGTACGTAAGCCTTCCTCAACAACAAAAACAACATCTGCACCTTTACCACCGTCGCCACCTGCTGGGCCACCTTTAGGTACATACTTCTCACGACGATACGCAACCATTCCGTTACCACCGTCGCCGCCTTTTACATATATCTTGACCTGATCTACAAACATTATTTCACCACACTTTTTTCGATTAGTTGTAATATAACTGAGACTTCTTCGTCTCGTACTGTATAAGAAATGGAATACCATTTATTGTTTTCGTTCGCAAGCCACGTTTGTAGTTCTTCTACATTCGTTAGCTTTCCACGAAAATCAAAAAAGAAACGAGCATTCTCCGCGTCACATTCAATTGTGATACAAACATAATTTTCAACATATACGTCTAAACTATGCTGAAGCATTAAGAAAAACTGATTCGTCCATGTACATACAGTCTCATCTAGATGAGATAAGTTATGTAATTTCCCTAATACTTCGTACTCCAATAAGCACGGTTGCTGTTTCCAATTATATGTTAAAATCCACTCTGAAAATAAAGGCATTGATAGCCCCATCAGATTGGATTCTTGTCTCGCTTCTTGGACAAAACGATCGATGAGCCTATGAATCTCTTCCACTTTTCCAAGGGAAAGATTTCCTTTAACCATCTGCAAACGATTGAGCCAATCATGTCTCGAGTGGCTCAACGCATCTATAATTGTCCATTTTTCATTCATTTAGATACCCCTTAATATAGAAAAACTCTAACCTGCACTCAGGTTAGAGTTTTCCGTGAGTTCTTATGCTTCTTGAGCAACAGGATATACGCTCACTTGTTTGCGGTCACGACCAAGACGCTCAAAGCGTACTACGCCGTCAACTTTCGCGTATAAAGTGTCATCGCCACCACGACCAACGTTAACACCTGGATAAATTTTTGTACCGCGTTGACGGTAAAGAATTGAACCACCTGAAACCGTTTGACCATCTGCGCGTTTAGCACCAAGACGTTTTGACTGAGAGTCACGACCGTTCTTTGTACTACCTACACCTTTCTTAGATGCGAAAAACTGAAGATCTAATCTTAACATACGTTACACCTCCTGCACTTTTTCTATTAAACGGATATACTTTCCGTAATCAAGTTCAATCGTCTTAAGTGAAACAACCAATCCTTCTAAAAGGATTTGTGCTTTTTCTGCTGTATGAACGTCTAAATCATTAGGCAATTCATACGTCAAGAATCCGCCATCACTTCCGAGTTCAATAGTTGCCTGCACATTACAAAGTTCTTCCACTGCATTTATAGAACCAAACACAACCGCTGTAGTTCCAGCACAGACAAGATCTTGTCCATGTGGCGCATAATTGGCATGTCCAGTCATTTTAAATGATCGGATACTTCCTAGTTTCGTGCGACTTATCGTAATCTTAATCATCTTAACCAGAATTAAGCGTTGATAGCTTCAACTACTAGCTTAGTGTAAGGTTGACGATGACCTTGTTTCTTACGATTGTTCTTTTTCGCTTTGTATTTGAAAACGATGATTTTCTTAGCGCGACCTTGTTTTTCAACTTTCGCAGTAACTGTTGCACCTTCTACAACTGGGCTACCAACTTTCACGTTTTCGCCACCAACGAAAAGAACTTTGTCAAAAGTAACAGTTTCACCAGCTTCAACATCTAATTTTTCAATGTAGATTGCTTGACCAGCTTCAACTTTAATTTGTTTTCCACCTGTTTCGATAATTGCGTACATACTTGCACCTCCTCTTAATTACTAAGACTCGCCAAAAACGAGGTAGACATAAAATGTCTTTAGGGAACCTGTCTTGTGCGGTTGTAGCATATAGCAGTTTAGGTGCTATAAACTATAACATAAAAATATTACCATGACTCATTGACTATTGTCAATGAATGTTCTGCTAACTATTTTTTCCGTTCTACAATTTCTTTCTTACTTCCAAAACGGATAATAGCGTACTTTTCGATAATATCATCTTTGAAATAAATTTCAAATGGAATATTTTTTTGTAATTCTTTTTGTGAAAAATGTTTTTGTACTTTTTTTGAAGCACCAATCAATACAGCTTCATCCTCTATATTACCATAAGTAATAAGCTCTCTCTCTAGCTCATACGCAATTGTTTCATTAGATATAACGTAACCTGTCGCTTTACAAGGCGCACACTCTTCTAATAATACGTCACGTAACGAATGTTTCTTGCGCTTACGCGTCATCTCTAAAATACCTAACTCTGTAAACCCAAGCACTCTTGTATATGTGCGATCATCTTGTAAAGCTATCATTAAACGCTCTCTTACCTTCTCTTTATCTTCCCGTCTTTTCATATTAATAAAATCAATTAATATCATCCCGCCAATATCACGAAGTCTTAATTGACGAGCAATCTCTTCAGCAGCCATTTCATTTGTGCGAAATACGGTATCTTGTAAATTTTGTTTTCCAGTAAATTTACCTGTATTCACATCAATTACAGTCATCGTCTCCATTTGTTCTACAATTAGATAGGCACCATTTGGTAGCCACACAATTTTTTGAAGTGCTTTCTCGATTTCACGATCTATTCCAAAATGGTTAAACATCGAAGATTTTTCATTATAAAAGGATACTCTTTCTTTCCCTACTTTTTCTTCTAATTCTTTTACTATACTTCTCGTATCTACAACTATTTTTTCAATTGTTTCAATTGGGTTCTCCTGAAATACACGATCTAAAAACGTCGCTGGTTGATGAAGTAGTAAGGGCGCCTTCCCTTGATCTTCTTTTCTTTTTAACTCTTCATATAACTGCTGCAACCCTTGCATTTCAGCTTGTATTTCATCGATCGTTCCTTTTTCAGAAGCAGAACGGAAAATGTATCCACCTGTTCCTTCTACTTCAATTCCCAGTAACTGTTGTCTTCTTTTATTATTTTTTATTTTCCGAGAAACAGCGCGCATGTCATCATAGGGCATGTAAACGACATATTTTCCGGTAACTTCTATCTTCGCCGTTAATTTTGGCCCCTTCGTATCAATTGCCTCTTTCACAACTTGTACAAGTATCGCCTGTCCTTCATGTATGCGATATGAAGATGGTACATCATCAAATGAAAGATATGCATGTTTTTCTAATCCGATATTTACAAAGGCTGCGTTCATTCCAGCAATTGTTCTTACGATACGCCCAACATAAATATGTCCGACAATCTCCTGCTCTTCATTCCGTTTCCATAAAAGCTCGACAACTTTTTGCTTCTCTTCTATCGCAACACGCTTTTCCGAACCAGTGTAGTTAATATATAACGTCTTCAAAATTCTTTCCTCACTTTTCATTTCTTTTCCTTACAATATAAAAGGTTAGTGTCGTCGTCAACACTAACCAATTAATTCTTCAACAGATGAGGTTGTTCGTTTTTCAGCAAAATACGCATACAACAATTCATTTTCGTCCAATGTGTAATGCTCTTTATATTTTCCATGGACGATAATAGAGTGTTTATATCCTCTGCGAAATTTTGTGAAAATCGTATATAAATGATCTTCCGTTTTCACCTCAATAGGTGCTATTTTTTCAATATCTCTTTTATTCCCATAATAACGCTCTAATAAAAAACGCATAAATGCGTACCGTCTTTGTTTCCATTCTTGATATAAAGAAATCGCTAGAAAAACGAGTAATACCCACATCATAATGTTATTACTATTCCAAAGTAACTGCCATCCTAATATTACACTAAAAAAAACACATGACAATTTCATCATCTTTTCATGTGCTTGTAAATAGGGAAAACGATATGATAATACATTAAATAATACTTTTCCACCATCAAGTGGCCAAATAGGCAATAAATTAAACCCTAAAATAATGACATTATTCCATACAAAGAAATGGTACAAATCGTCAGTTACCCAGCCCGCTTTATACAAAATGTAAGCGACCGCAATCATCCATATATGCTGAATTGGCCCCGCCATAACGACAATTAATTCTTCTTTTAACGATTTGTTCCCATGTTCTTCCATCTCAACTACGCCACCAAACGGCAAAAGCTGAATTTGTTTAATACGCCAATTATAATACGCTGCGGCAAAAGCATGCCCAAGTTCATGAACTAAAACGATACAAAATAGTAATAGTAACTCTTTAAAACGTGCTGTAAAAATACCAATGACAATAATAACCCAAAACAACGGATGCACAGAAATTTTCGTGAAAACATCCCTATATTTAATCAAATGAAATCACCTGAATTGGATCAATAAATTTTTCATTCTTTTTTATTGCAAAATAAAATTTGCCATTTTTATTATTTTCATCATTACTCACTATTCCAATTTTTTGTTTCTTTGAAACGTAATCATATAATTTTACTGACATATCATTTAAATTTGCATACCATGACTCCGTGCCATCAGCGTGCTGAATTTGAACTGTATTTCCAAGTTCCTCTTTCTTGCCCGCAAAAACAACTATACCTTCATTTACTGACTCCACCGTTGCATTTGTAGCCGTTTGAACAAATACACCCTGGCCGTTTTTTTGAAATCCTTGCATCACCTTTCCAGAGGCAGGAATCGCATAATTCTTTTGCTGAATAGTCTCTTCTTTTTTCTCATTTGGAGAAAAGAACACGAGAGGTTTTCCAAACTGATTTTCATACCATTTCGATATAGTAGCAAATTGAAATTCTTCTTGCATAACTTTTTCTGTAACAGCTCTAGTACCATCAAAAGAAGAAGGTGCGTTCTTAAATAAAATAGCAACCGAAAGAACTAATATTGCTGATAGCAAAACTTTGAAGAGAAAAACTTCTTTTCGAAATAGAGGATGAATTTCCTTCTCCCCCTCTTCAATAAAGACCGTTTCGCTATCAAAATCTCCTCCCGCAAAATACCGCTCTTCTTCTAGCAATTCTTGCTCTGCTTTCCTTTTCGCAATCCGCTTTTTAATTTCTTCCACACGTCTATTCTTCATACTGTCTCCTTTCTTTCGTTAGCCTTATTCAAATAGAAACAGTTATATACAGTTTGTACATATGTATGAGTTATAGAAGGAAGATATTCATGCGAAGAAAAAAGAAAGCACTCCGCATTTATGCGAAGTGCTTTTAACGGATTCCAAAGAAATTTTTCATCTTTGTAAATACCGATACTTTTTCTTGTTCAAATGCTTGTAATGGTACATTCTCACCTAACAAGCGTCTTGCAATATTACGATAAGCTATTGCTGCTTTCCCACTAGGTTGCAGTGCTACAGGTTCACCTGTATTCGTAGCACGAATAACTTCATCATCATCCTCGACAACTCCAAGAAGCTCGATTGACAGTGTACGTACAATTTCATCAACGTCTAACATATCCTGTTCATGAAGCATATGACTACGCACACGGTTAATGACAAGTTTCGGTGGTTCAATATCCTCTTTCTCTAAAAGCCCGATAATACGATCCGCATCACGCATTGAGGATACTTCTGGTGTTGTTACAACGATTGCTTTATCCGCACCTGCTACTGCATTTTTAAACCCCTGCTCAATCCCCGCAGGACAATCAATTAATATGTAATCATAATCTTGACGTAATACTTGTATTAATTCATCCATTTGTTCAGGTGTTACCGCCGATTTATCGCTCGTTTGTGCTGCAGGTAATAAATAAAGATCATCAAAACGCTTATCTTTAATAAGAGCCTGAGGTAAACGACAACGCCCTTCAACGACATCAACAAGATCAAATACAATACGATTTTCTAGCCCCATTACTACGTCTAAATTGCGTAAACCGATATCTGTATCAATTAAACACACTTTTTTTCCAGATAACGCAAGGGCTGTACCAATGTTCGCAGACGTTGTAGTTTTACCTACTCCGCCTTTTCCAGATGTAATTACTATTGCCTCTCCCACAGCTATACAATTCCCCTTTCTAACTTTGTTAAATTAGGTCTAAGATGAGTGAGAAGTTGCAGGCGATCGACAACAATGTGATGGTTCTCATTAATGTACGCACATTCTGCCGCCTCTGCTCCGTCTTCTTTCTCTTCCGGAGCCCGCATTGTCACATCACTAATTCGGAGTTGCATAGGGTTCATAATAGATGCAGCAATAACAGCTTCTGAATCTCCATCATACCCCGCATGTGCAATTCCTCTTAATGATCCCAAGACAAAAATATTCCCCCCAGCGATAACCGTTCCGCCTGGATTAACATCTCCAATTAATAATAAATTGCCTTTTACATGTAACACTTGTCCAGAGCGAACAATTTTGGAAATAGGGACAATTTCTGTTTCTTCTTTCCAAGCTATTGCTTCTGCTTTTGTTATAACATCACTTTCGATTGATTCTACAACAAGGTTCTTCTTATTGCGAATTAACGTACGAATCTCTTCTTGTTGTACTTCTGTTAAATAGCGATTTCCTACTTTAACACGCACTTCAATTAAAGAACGTCCGTCACTCTCATAGTAATGTGTAGAAAGCTTTTCATCCAATTCTTTTAGTAGCTCAGAGAATGAACAGCAATCATCTAAATGAAGTGTTATTCCATCTTTTGTCCCTTTTATCGTTACATTTTGTTGCTTTTTTTCTTCCACTAAAGTTCACCCCACCGATTCAATTCGACATAAAATTAGAAAATCCTTTTTTCTTTTTCTTCTATCGCTTTTGAAAGACGCACTAAATATCGTCTCAGTGGGAAACAAACTATTAATAAGAAAATTCCATTTAGCAATAAAGTAGCAAGGAGACGATCTGTGAAAAAGACAGATGCTGACATGTGAGTACGTCCTAACAAAGTTAAAAACCCATACACATAATACTCTAATGCTGCAATGCCAGCCAGTACGATAGAAGCGACAATAAATAAATTCAATTGTAATACTTTCATCACACTATAAACTAAATAAGCTAAAATCGGATAAGCAAATATATATATACCGACAAGTTCCGTGTATACGGTATCAAATAAGAAACCAAATAATAGTCCGTAGTAAATCCCTTGAACCGGACTATAGTACACTGTAATAAAACATAACACAATTATAAAGAAATGCGGTGCTGCTATACTGCCTTTCCAAAAGACGTCTGTTGGAACAACAGTAGAGAACATATTTTCAAATAAAAAAACAAAAAGGAGCAAAAGAGGAAGAGCTGCTCTTTTTAAAATCGTCATCATCTCTTCTCTCCCTCCTATTCTAACGACGCTGTAGGCATATCACGTTTTGCAACTATAATATGCTCTACATCATTCAAATCAGCGGATGGTTTTACATAAGCCGTTTTTGTTAAACCGTATGGATCTGGCTGAACATCAACAATTTTCCCAATCGCAAGACCTTTAGGGAAAATATCACCAAGTCCAGATGTTACAACTAGTTGATCTTTTTTCACCTCTGCATCAGAGCTAATCTTTGTGAAAAGAAGTAGTTGTTTTTCTTTATCGTAACCTTCAATCAATCCAAAGATTTTTTCGTCCCCTTGTACAATAGCAGAAACACGGTTTGTTCGGCTCATAGAACTTAACAACTCTACTGATGATGTAAACTGAGATACACTTTTCACTCGTCCAACTAAACCTTGTGAAGTTATTACAGCCATATCTTTTTTAATTCCTTGCTGTGCCCCTTTATCAATTCCAACTAGATCGTACCATTTGTCGGGATTACGAGAAACAACAGTAGCTGGAATTTCAGTATAACCGCTATTTAACTCTTTTTTACCCGTTAACTCTTGTAGTTTCTTTTTATCATCTTCTAATTGCTTTACGTCACCTGATAACTTTGCATAGTTATCTAATTTTGCTTTTAATTCTTTATTCTCTTCATACGTGCGCTTTACATCTTCTACGTTCTCGAAGAATCCGGCAACATAATTCGCTGGCTTTTGGAATACACGTTCTACAACACCGACAGTATCTTTTATAAACTGCTCTGGCCATGATAAACTGTTCCGTTCTTTCAATGAGATTCCAATCAATGCCACGAGAAGAATAATACTAACTAACAAAACAATTAATCTTTTGTTTAAGAAAAACTGTGGCACGTTCACACCCTCTTAATTTCATTGATTTTTATTTTGCAATATTATCGAGCAGCAGTTTTGAAAAGGTCGATATTGTCTAATGCTTTACCCGTTCCAATTGCTACGCAATCTAATGGATCCTCTGCAACAAGAACTGGCATATTTGTTTCTTCACTAATAACTTTATCTAAGTTACGTAGTAATGCCCCGCCACCCGTTAATACGATACCACGGTCCATAATATCCGCTGCTAATTCAGGTGGAGTTTTTTCTAACGTATTTTTAACTGATTCTACAATTGCATCTACTGTATCTTTTAATGCATCTGCAATTTCTTCTGGTTGAATTAGTACTGTTTTTGGTAAACCACTTACTAAATCACGACCGCGAATTTCCATAGGCTCAATACCTTCTGGCTCGCCTGCAGAACCGATTTCTAATTTTAATGCTTCTGCTGTTCTTTCACCGATCATTAAGTTGTAGCTTTTCTTAATGTACTGAATGATTGAATCGTCCATATCATCACCAGCAACACGAACTGATTGACTTGTTACAATACCACCTAAAGAAATAATTGCAACTTCTGTTGTACCACCACCGATATCAACAACCATACTACCAGTCGGCTCCCAAACAGGTAAGTTTGCACCAATTGCTGCTGCAAATGGCTCTTCGATTGGATAAGCATCACGAGCGCCAGCTTGACGAGTCGCATCGATTACTGCACGTCTTTCTACAGCTGTAATACCAGATGGTACACATACCATTACATATGGTTTACGTGAGAAGAATCCATTTGATTTTTGAGCTTGTTGAATGTAGTATTTCATCATAATTGCTGTTGTTTCGTAATCAGCAATTACACCATCTTTCATAGGACGAAGTGCCACTACGTTTCCTGGTGTACGACCAATCATTTGTTTTGCATCGCTACCTACCGCAACGATTTGTTTCGTATCAGTTTGTAATGCTACTACTGAAGGTTCACGTAAAACTACACCTTTCCCTTTCACATATACAAGCGTATTCGCTGTTCCTAAGTCTATTCCAAGATCGCGAGTAAATCCACCAAATCCAAACATATCATTTATCTTCCCTTCTTATTTTCACGGACTCATTTTTCTTACTTTATATTTATAAAAACAGTACGTTTTTTTATATCTGCATCCTTTTTGTAGATAATTTTCTACAAAAAACTCATAAATCACATTATAAAACAAAATAAGTAAAAAGAATAGTCTTAAATATGACCTTTTTCCTTTAAACTCACGAATTTATGGTCACCTATTATGATATGATCAAGTACTTCAATTCCGATAATTCGACCACATTCTACTAATCGTTTTGTAACTTCAATATCTTCACGGCTCGGCGCCGGATCTCCTGAGGGATGGTTATGAAGACATATAATAGAGGCTGCTGCCCGACGACGGAATGCTTCTTTAAAAACTTCCCTTGGGTGCACAATCGACGTATTTAAACTTCCAATAAAAATAGTTTGCCTATGTATAACTTGATTTTTCGTATTCAAATATAAACAAACAAAATGCTCCTGTTGCAAAAAACGCATCTCTTCCATCATATAACTCGCACAATCTTCTGGACTTCGAATACTATATCTATTTTGATATTCTAAACGTACCATTCTTCTACCTAATTCAAAAGCAGCCATAAGCTGCGACGCCTTTGCAATCCCAACACCATGAATGCTCATCATCTCTTCTAACGTTGCATCCTTTAACATTCGTAAGCCGTCAAAATGATGTAGAATATTATCTGATAACGTTAACACCGTTTCTTCTTTAGAACCTGTTCTGAGTAAAACTGCAAGAAGTTCTCGATTCGATAAACTTCCTGCTCCTTCTAACAATAAACGCTCCCGTGGCTGCTCTTCTCTCACAACATCACGAATACCGTTCATCTCTCCACCCCTTTTTTTACGATTTCTCCTAAAGAAAACCCCATGCAATTTTACACATGGGTTACATCGCTATCAAACTGTTTTAATTCACGGACAAGACGCGCAATTGGCAAGCCAACTACACTGTAGTAGTCCCCTTGAATATGTTGAACAAAAATAGACCCTTTACCTTGAATTCCATAGCTTCCTGCCTTATCAAGTGGTTCCTTCGATGCAACGTATAGGTCTATTTCTTCTTCTGTTAATCCCCAAAATGTTACTTCTGTACGTTCATAAAAAGTTACCGTTTTTTCTTTCGATATAATTGCAACACCTGTGTATACTTCGTGTGTTTTCCCTGATAATAATTGTAGCATTTCTTTCGCCTCAGCCTCATTAGACGGCTTTCCAAGAATACGTGAATCATATGTAACAATTGTATCTGCACCTAATACAACGTGATCACTATGATTTTCTGCCACAGCAGATGCTTTTTGCAAAGCAAGCGACATAACAATATCAGAAGGTGATGAATATGCACCAATCGTCTCTTCTACTTCACTAACAACGATTTCAAATGGCACATCAGCTAATTCAAGCAGTTCCTTCCTCCTAGGTGATCCTGAAGCTAAAATAATTTTCCTCATATTTTCTCCTTCCCTTCTCGCATGAAGCAGAATAATTCAAATCAATCGTATCAAAGGAATAGTTTCCCCACAAATTCTAGAAATATCATTTTCTCTAAACAAAATAATAGTTCTTTTTAAATACGATTATATTCTGCCCATACAGAAAGCACTTTGCTCTAAATTCAAAAGAAAAGAAAGAAGTATATGTACTTCTTTCCCCTTCATCATTATCTTATTATTTTACTTTTTGTGAAACCATTTTTTCGTACGAAAGTAATCCATCAATAATAACTTGATTTAATTTAGCTATAGATTCCTTATCGCTCTTCCCTTCCTTAATCGTTTGCACCGCTATTGACGTATACGTATAAAGCTTCTTTGCATCTTCACGCTTCATACTCTTCCCTTCCTTTTCCATAGCTTTCCACTCTTTTTGAATCGCTTCTATATCTTTTGGATTACTTTTTCCACTAGTTTGTACGCTGGACATATATTTTGCTAAATGAGTATATAATGGCTGCACTTTCGCTAAAAACATTCCTACTTCTTTATCATTTTTGAGCAATGCTTTATCTGTAATATCCCAATTTTTTTTCAAAACTGAAACACCATCTTGCTTATACTGATCTATTAATTGATTAACAGCCTGTTCATCGCTCGTAATAGCAACAACTAACGCATACTTATCACCACTCGGTTTCAAAGTAGCCACGCCCCCATTACTTTTCCACTCTTCAATAGCAGCCTGTCCTTTTTCTTCAGAGGAATAAAGCCCTCCTTGAACGAAAAATAGTTTCATTGGTTCTAATGACGTTCCTACCTGTGCTTTTGGTTTTTCCTCTTTCGGTGTTGGTGTTTGCTCTGCCGTTCCACCCACCTTTTGTTCCTCATTACCTGTCTGCTTCGAAGCCGTTACCTTACCTTCTCCTGTCGTCCCTTGTCCAGTTAATAAATGAATCATACCCATCCCAAATGCAGTACCGATAATTATTGCAGTTGCAACGATTGCGATTATTGTATTGCTCCACTTCTTTCGATATTTTTCCATAGATACTGATTTCGCTTTTTGAAACGGAACGACATTTTTCGGTCTCTCACTTTCTGCTATCATCCAGTCAAACTCATCCTTCTTTTTTTCCTCATACTTCGCTTCTGTTCCATTTACTTTCACCGAGATCGTTCGTGATTGCTTGTCCATACACTCACACCTCACCTCTTGTCATTGTCCGCATCATATCATATTCATTCCACAAAAAAACGAGATATTTGTCAGAGGAATTCGTCAAATAACCCTATATTATTATCTTATATGTATGCATTTGACTTCATTTGTAGAACAAAAAACTAGATAGCAAAGACTATCTAGTTTTTCTCGCGAATATATTTTCTAACTTCGGAAATGAAATACAAAGAACCTGTTATGATAAAAACATCATGTTCTCCTATCATGTCAACCTTTGTATCAATTGCCTCTTTCCAATCTTCAAAAACTAATTTTGACTCTTGTTGCGAATACGATGCAAGCTTGTCAGCAGAAATGGCACGATCAAAGGCAAACGTCGTAAATATTATTTCATCAGCAACTTTTTCTAATTGCCCTACCATGTTATGTAACTGTTTGTCACCAAGAGCAGTAAATAAAACTATTACATTCTTCTTTTTATAATGTGCCTCTACTGTTTTTACAAGACTTTCAATACCTTCTGGATTATGAGCACCATCTATTATAATATCTGGATTACTTTGTAACTTTTCAAATCGACCAATCCAGTAGGCTTCTTGTAAGCCAGCTTTCATCTCCTCTTCATTAATTAAAAATGATAAATATGTTTTTAAATACATTACTGCCATAAGCGCTAGCGCTGCATTGCCTACTTGATGAATACCTTTCATTGAAATTCGAACATTTTCAAACGAGGCAAATGGACAATCAAAATCAAAATGTTCCCCATCTTTATTAGAATGTTTATGTAGTATTGTAAACTGTTTTCCAAGTTCATATAAGCTTGCATGGTTTTCCTTAGCAACCTTTTGAATTACTTGCAATGCTTCTTCATTTTTCACACCAGTAATAACTGGAACACCAGACTTAATAATCCCTGCCTTTTCATATGCAATTTCTCCTAGTGTATTGCCTAAAATATGCATATGATCGTGGCCGATATTCGTAATAATCGTGAGAACCGGATGAATAACATTTGTAGAATCAAATCTTCCCCCAAGCCCCGTTTCAAATAAAACAACATCACAGAAATTAACTTTACCGAAATAACAAATTGCCATTACTGTAATGATTTCAAACTCAGTCGCTTCTCCTAAGTCCGTCTCATCTAATTTTTCAACGACTGGCTTTACCATATTTACAAGTTCCGCAATCTCTTCATCTGCAATCGGTATTCCATTTACACTAATACGTTCATTGAATGTTTCTATGTAAGGCGATGTAAACGATCCTACTTTATATTTCGCGCCTTCTAACATGTAGCGCATATATGTTAAAGTTGAACCTTTTCCATTTGTGCCGGCAAGATGAACACATTTTATATGACGCTCTGGATTTCCGAGTTCTTCTAACATCCATTGCATTCTTTCTAGTCCTGGTTTTATCCCAAATTTCAATCGGCTATGAATCCAGCCTATCGCTTCTTCGTATGTATGTATCACGTTTGCTATTCCCCTTTCAAAAGACAAACTTCGTAATTCTATTATACGCAAAGAAAAGAGACTCACCAATATAGTGAGTCTCTGAAAAACATTTTTATTTCTCAAGATCAGCTAGACGTTGACGAACCGCTTCGCGTTTCTCTAGATAATCTTGTTCTTTCGCACGCTCTCCGTCAATAACTTCTGCAGGAGCTTTCGCTACGAATCCTTGGTTTGAAAGTTTCTTCTGTACACGTTCTACTTCTTTATCGAACTTCTCAAGTTCTTTTTCAAGACGCGCTTTCTCTTCATCAAGATTGATAAGATCAGCTAACGGTAAGAATAACTCTGCACCTGATACGATTGCAGTCATCGCTTTTTCTGGCGCTTGTAAATCAATCTTAATTGTTAGTTCACTTGGGTTACAGAAACGCTCAATGTAAGAACTGTTTTTCGTAAGCTGAGCTAGTACTACCTCATCTTTTGCTTTAATTTGCATTTGAACTTTTTTGCTCATTGGTGTATTTACTTCCGCACGGATGTTACGAACAGAGCGAATGATATCAACTAGAAGGTGCATTTCTGCTGCCGCTTCTTTATCTTGTAAATCTTCGCAAACTGTTGGCCATGCTGCTACTGTAATAGACTCGCCTTCATGCGGTAAATGCTGCCAAATTTTCTCTGTTACAAATGGCATGAATGGATGTAATAGACGCATCGTTTGGTCTAATACGTAAGCTAAAATAGAACGAGTTGTTTTCTTAGCTGCTTCATCTTCACCGTATAGTGGAAGTTTCGCCATCTCAATGTACCAGTCACAGAAATCATCCCAAATGAAGTTGTATAATGAACGACCAGCTTCACCAAACTCATATTTATCCATGTTACGTGTTACACTTTCGATTGTTTCGTTTAAGCGAGTTAAAATCCACTTATCTGCAACTGATTTTTCACCAGTTAAATCGATTTCTTCATACTTCATGTCATCCATGTTCATTAATACGAAACGTGATGCGTTCCAAATTTTATTAATGAAGTTCCAAGTAGATTCTACTTTTTCCATGCTGAAACGTAAATCTTGACCTGGTGCACTTCCTGTTGATAAGAAGTAACGCATCGCATCTGCACCGTACTTCTCGATAACATCCATCGGATCAATACCGTTACCAAGAGATTTACTCATTTTACGTCCTTGCTCATCACGAACTAAACCGTGAATTAATACATCTTTAAATGGACGCTCTCCTGTAAACTCTAAACCTTGGAAAATCATACGAGATACCCAGAAGAAGATGATATCATAACCAGTTACTAAAGCATCTGTTGAATAGAACTTTTTAAAGTCTGCTGCATCTTCATTCGGCCAGCCAAGTGTTGAGAATGGCCATAATGCTGAACTGAACCATGTATCAAGCACGTCATTATCTTGATTCCAGTTTTCAAGATCTGCTGGCGCTTCTGTACCTACGTATACTTCACCAGTTTCTTTATGATACCAAGCTGGAATGCGGTGTCCCCACCATAATTGACGAGAAATACACCAGTCATGAATGTTTTCCATCCAGCGTAAGTATGTGTTTTCAAAACGCTCTGGTACGAACGTTACTTTTTCTTCTTCTTTTTGTTGAAGTTCTACCGCTTTTTCTGCAAGTGGAGCCATTTTTACGAACCATTGTGTTGATAAATAAGGCTCAACAACTGCACCGCTACGCTCACTATGACCTACTGAGTGCATATGAGGCTCGATTTCTACTAATACGCCAGCTTCTTGTAAGTCTTTCACTAACTCTTTACGGCATTCGAAACGATCCATACCGTTATACTTACCAGCTTTTTCGTTCATCGTTCCATCTTCGTTCATTACTAAAATACGTGGTAAGTCATGACGGTTACCTACTTCAAAGTCATTCGGATCATGAGCTGGTGTAATTTTTACAACGCCTGTTCCGAAGTCTTTTTCTACGTATTCATCAGCAATAATCGGAATCTCTCGGCCTACGATTGGAAGTGTAACTGTTTTTCCGATTAAATGTTTGTAGCGATCATCTTCTGGATGAACTGCTACCGCTGTATCACCAAGCATTGTTTCTGGACGAGTAGTTGCAAGGCGAATGTGACCAGAACCGTCTGTTAACGGATAGTTCATATGGTAGAATGCACCTTGAACTTCTTTATGAATTACTTCAATATCAGAAAGAGCTGTGCGTGTTGCTGGATCCCAGTTGATGATATACTCACCGCGGTAAATTAAGTCTTTTTCATATAATTGAACGAATACTTTATTAACAGCGTTAGATAAACCTTCGTCTAATGTGAAGCGTTCACGAGAATAGTCTAGTCCTAAACCAACTTTCCCCCATTGTTGACGAATGTGAGAAGCGTATTCTTCTTTCCATTCCCAAGCTTTTTCAAGGAATTTCTCACGACCAAGATCGTAACGTGAAATACCTTCTTCACGAAGTTTTCCTTCTACTTTCGCTTGCGTTGCGATACCAGCATGGTCCATTCCTGGAAGCCATAATACATCGTAACCTTGCATACGCTTTGTACGAGTTAAAATATCTTGAAGCGTCGTATCCCAAGCGTGACCTAAGTGTAACTTACCAGTTACGTTCGGAGGTGGAATTACAATTGTATATGGTTGTTTCTTCTCATCTCCTGTTGCTTCGAAATATTTGCCTTCAAGCCACCACTTGTAAAGGCCTTCTTCAACGGACATATGATCATATTTAGTTGGTAAATTATTTTCCGTATTTGACATTATTTTCCCTCCTTAAAATAAAAAATGCCCCTCATCCAAAAAAGGACGAGGGACATCGCGGTACCACCTTTATTTACAAACAAATTCATGATTTGCTTATACTCTTAATTTGATAACGGACAAATCCGTCTTTTCCTAATAAGAATCATTCCGTTCAGAAAAGATGCTCCAGGGCTACCTTCTAACATAACTATCTAGAGAACCTCCCAGCCAATGGTTCCCCTCTCTGAAGACGTTTCATGTTATACTCTTCCCCTTCAATGCATTTATGTGATTGTTAATTATTATATACAATAGTGTAAAAAACGAAACCTTATTCGTCAAGATAAATTTGAAACTACGGCTTTTATCTCTTTATGAAACTAATAAAAAAAGATAAGCAGGGTTCTCCCTACTTATCTTCTTTATCCGTTCCCTTGCTGGGCAGCTTGTAATTGCGAAAGGAAATATTCTGTATTACTAATGAGCCAATGCGATTGCTGCAGAATTTTTACCCCGCGAAGCTCATTTTCTTCATTACGACTCTTTCTTCTTTTCGTATACGACTGAATTTGCCGAATAAAATGCGACGGGTACGTCATATACGCAAACATAAGAAGCTGCTCCTCTTTCGTAAATGGAAAATTTTTTTGATACATTTGATACCATTCAAAGCGGTCGCTCCGCGCAATTGGATATGTGTTCAAGGACCTTGAATAAAAGCTGACGATATCCTGTACCGGTGTAGCAAACTGAGACTTTTCTAAACTAATAAAATAACCGTTTCGTTCATAATCAAATAAAAAGTGATTAAGCGATACATTTCCATGAACGAAAGTAGTACGTGTTTTTTCCTTTTCTTTCATTGCATCATGCCATTCACTTAATTGTTTCGTTGCGAACTCACGTGCTCTCATAACGTGGTGATAATACGTACAATATTGTAATTCAAATGGAGACATATACCACTTCGCTTCTGATTCTACAAGAAACTCTTCTAATATCTCACCATCATTTTCCCAACGGCCGGATATATTTGTATAATGTTTTTCTAAATCTTCTTCTGTATAAGTCTCCTCTTTCACCGTTTTTTGATGCAACGTCCCGAGCGTTTGAAACATCTTATGGTATTGATCATTATCTTCGCCATTTCCTTCCGCACGTTCTAACCAAGGCATTAAATAATAGCTATATGCCCCATCACTTAAAACATAATTCCCGTCCGTCGTGTGATAGATAGGTACATAATTCGAAAAACCTTTCTCCTTCAAATATTGAATATGGTGTAAAAAATTATTCCGCTCTAATTTTCTATCTTGTATTTTCTTTAACGCATACGGACCTTGATTCGTATAAATTTTCATTACACTTCCGTGTTCTTCCATATGCTGAGTGTCCAATCTATATTGCCTCACAATGGGTTCATAGCGATTTCGTAATTCAATATCCATACGAATAACCCTTTCTTATTCAAAACATAGCTTCTAGGAAAAGAAAAGAGGTGAGTGAAAAAACTCACTCACTTATTTCACTGTTGCTTTTGAAACAGGAATATATATAATTTGCCCTGTAGTTAAATATATATCTTCTGATTGATTTACACGATATAAGCTTTGTATAGTCGTTTCATAACGTTCTGCAACCGATTCAATTGTATCTCCTTCTTGTACGAAGTACATTCTTAACTTCGTAAATTCTTCTTCTGGTTCTTTCGTAAATAATTTCGTTAAATAAAGTGCATTTTCATCTCGCTGTGAATATGCTTCTTCCTCTGGCTCTTCCTGCTTTTTCGCTTTTTCTTTCTTGAAATTTTTCCGCCCGAACAATTCAAATTGTGGCGTCTTTTCTTGCTCCTCTTCACGCTCCACAAGTTCATGTTCTTCTAATTCCTCTTCTTCTATTTCTTGCTCTTTTCTTTCTTCTAACTGAAACGGCTCAAATGCATAATCTTCCCATCCATCTGATTCTTTATAGGCTGGTACCTCTTCGTGCGGCGCAGGTCTACTTTCATCTTCTTCAGCTGAATCAGCTTCCAACTCGGCATACACCGTCTCTTCCTCTTCATCCTCGGTTCTTTCTTCGTCACATAAACCTGTAATAGATATATCCGCTAATAGTTGTAAGCAACCATTTTCCTTTAATTCATAATCAAATTCCTCGATTGATACATATAATTCTTCAATTACTTTCACTCGATTTCTTGGAATTGATATTTCGAGCGGAAAGGAATGGACAAGCTCATTAACCCCGTCTGCCCTTGTTTCTACATAATCAATTGCCTTTGCTGGTGATAGCTCTCTTAATGAATAAGCTGAATCATCTTGCCTTGCAACGTACTCTCCCGTTAAATCTAATTGCCCCCTCACGATAACTTCATGATCGAGCTCCTCTATCTCAACGTCTGGATCTAACGAAATTGACAAAAGTTCTTCGACTTCCTGTCCCTTCTGGAACCAAACAGATTCTTTTAATGAAAATCGTAATGAATGATCTGTTGCCACTTCTTTTCCCCCTCCCAAACTATATGTCATTACAGATTTATGTTCCCTAAGGCTACTTTATGAATAAAAAAAATCGCTCCCCTAATGGAAAGCGATTTTCTCTAAGAAATTATGCTTTTAATTTTGACATTGCAATTTCGGCCGCCGCAATTGTCGCCTCAATATCTGCATCACTATGTGCTGTCGATAAGAATAAACCTTCAAATTGAGAAGGTGGTAAAAATACACCTTGTTCTACCATTTCACGATAGTAAGCTGCAAAGAATTCTAAGTTTGAAGATTTTGCTGCATCATAATTAATAACTTGCTCATCTGTAAAGAAAATACCAATCATAGAACCTGCACGATTAATGTGATGCGGGATATTATGCTTTTCAGCTGCCTTACGTAGTCCAGCCTCTAACATTTCTGCTTTACGCTCAAATTCCACATATGATTCTGGCGTTAACTGCACTAACGTTTCATAACCTGCTGTCATTGCAAGTGGATTACCCGATAATGTTCCAGCTTGGTAAATCGGTCCGCTTGGTGCAACTTGACGCATAATCTCTGCCTTACCACCGTATGCTCCTACCGGCAAGCCACCACCGATTACTTTACCTAAACAAGTTAAGTCAGGAGTTACACCGTAGTAACCTTGTCCACAATTATAAGCAACACGGAATCCTGTCATTACTTCATCAAAAATAAGTAGTGCACCGTTTTGCTCTGTCACTTCACGAAGTCCTTCTAAAAACCCTGGTTGCGGGGGAACAACACCCATATTCCCTGCCACTGGTTCTACAATTATACAAGCGATGTCATCACCGAATTGTTCGAAAGCATATTTTACACTTTCTAAATCGTTATACGCTACGGTAATCGTATTTTTCGCTACACCTTCTGGTACACCAGGGCTATCTGGTAAACCTAGCGTTGCTACACCCGAACCTGCTTTAATCAATAAAGAATCACCATGACCGTGATAACAACCAATGAATTTCAAAATTTTGTTACGTCCAGTGTAACCACGAGCTAAACGTAGTGCACTCATTGTCGCCTCTGTTCCAGAGTTAACCATACGCACAATCTCAATTGATGGTACACGCTCGATAACAAGCTGCGCTAATTTATTTTCAATTTCTGTTGGTGCACCAAAGCTTGTTCCTTTTTCAGCAACAGCTTTTAAAGCCTCAACAACACGATCATTCGCATGACCATGAATTAAAGGTCCCCACGATAATACGTAATCGATGTATTCATTCCCATCGATATCATATACTTTAGAGCCTTTTCCGCGCTCCATAAACAGCGGATTCATACCAACAGACTTAAAAGCACGAACAGGGCTGTTTACGCCTCCAGGCATTAAATTTTGAGCCTCTTCAAACGCCGCAATCGACTTATCAAATTTTTTCATTATTTAGCGCCTCCTTCTTGTAACCATCTTGCTGCATCTTTTGCATGATACGTAATAATCAAGTCTGCTCCTGCGCGTTTCATGCTAATTAATTTCTCAAGTACAACTTCTTTCTCATTAATCCAACCATTTTGTGCTGCTGCTTTAATCATCGAATATTCACCACTTACGTTATAAGCAACGACTGGTAAGTTAAAGTTATTTTTCACATCACGAACGATATCTAGATAAGAAAGAGCTGGCTTTACAATTAAGAAGTCTGCCCCTTCCATTACATCTGATTCTGCTTCACGGAATGCTTCCATACGGTTCGCTGGGTCCATTTGATATGTTTTACGGTCACCAAACTGCGGTGCACCATGTGCTGCATCACGGAACGGTCCGTAAAATGCTGATGAATATTTCACAGCGTACGACATAACTGGTACGTGCGCGAAACCATTTTCATCTAATGCATGGCGAATTGCTGTTACGAATCCGTCCATCATGTTAGATGGTGCAATAATGTCTGCCCCTGCTTTCGCTTGACTTACAGCTGTTTTTGCAAGAGCTGCAAGAGACTCATCATTTAAAATAACGCCATCTTCAATAACACCGCAATGACCATGGCTTGTAAATTGACATAAACATGTATCTGCAACTACTACTAGCTCTGGGAACTCATCTTTAATTTGCTTAATTGCACGCTGTACAATTCCATGCTCACAATATGCCGATGATCCAACTTCGTCCTTTTCAGCAGGTAAACCAAATACAATAACAGAACGAATACCTAAATCAACGACCTCTTGCATTTCAGCTTGCAATAAATCTAAAGACATTTGATATACGCCCGGCATAGAAGGAACTTCATTACGAGTATTTTCTCCTTCTAATACAAAAATAGGGTAAATAAAATCTTCTGTATGTAAAAATGTTTCACGTACAAGCGCACGCATGCCCCCGCTTTGTCTTAAACGACGATGACGATTAAATTGTAAAGAATTCATAGATTTCTATCCCCATTCTTTTATTTTATAGATTCACAAATGCATTGCAGTAATGCTTCTACAGTGTACTCTTTTGGCACAATAACATGTGGAAAATAGAGGTTCGCCTCTTTTTCCGTAATAGGCCCTATACAAGCAATTGTACATTTTTTCGTCCATTCTCTCCAGTTTGTACCCTCAAGTAAACGAACAAAACTATCAACAGTTGAAGGGCTCGTAAATGTAATAATGTCTACTTTCCCTAATTTCAATGCTGTTATAAGTTCTTGTTTTTTCTCTACATTCACCTTCGTACCATATACAATGAACTCATCTAGAGACACACCAAACTCCCTAAGTTTAACCGGGATTACATCTCTTGCTAAATTCCCTTTCGGAAATAAAATACGCTCGTTTCCACTTAATTCTTTTAGAAACTCTTCGGCAAATGTTTCTGCAACAAATGCAGTGGGAACAAAATCTACTTGATAACCTCGCTTTTCTAACTCTAACTTTGTTTTCACGCCTACTGCAGCAATTTTAATCGGTCCGGGGAGCTTCTTTCTCAAACTATCTAGAAAAAAAGCTACACCATTTTTACTCGTGAAAATAACCCAGTCATACGAATGTAGCTGCCCTGCTATATGTTGAATTTGCCTATGAGACGTACCTTCCATACGCAAAAGCGGAATTTCCAATGGAATTCCGCTCCTTTCTTTCACTGCTACACTCATTTGTTTCGCTTGGTGCTGGGCACGTGTAATCAATACTGTTTTGCCAGCGAGAGCGTTCATATTTATTGTTGCTCCTTATTTGCAGCAAGGATGAGCTCTTTTGCTCCTTGTTTAATTAAACGGTCCGCAGCCTCTAATCCAACTTGCTTCGGATCATTACCTACTACTATCTCTTTCAATAAAACAGAACCGTCCATAGAACCGACAAGCGCTGTTAATTCGATTGCATCATTTTCTTTAAGAGTTGCATATCCAGCGATTGGAACTTGGCATCCACCTTCAAGTTTATGAAGAAATACTCGTTCAGCAGCCACTGTTCTTTCTGTTACTGCATCATTAATATGCGCTAACAACTGAAGTAAATCCGTATCATCCTCACGACATTCAATCGCTAATGCACCTTGTCCTACGGCTGGTACACATAACGTTTCATCTAAATGTTCTGTAATAACTTCTCCGTCCCAGCCCATTCTCTGTAATCCAGCTGTCGCTAAAATAATTGCATCGTAATCTTCATCTTTTAACTTACGTAAGCGTGTATCGATATTCCCGCGAATCCATTTCACTTGTAAATCTGGTCTCGCAGCTAGTAGTTGTGCACTACGTCTCAAACTACTCGTTCCTAAGATCGCGCCTTCTGCTAAGTCTTTAAACGATTCTCCGTTTTTAGAAATAAAAGCATCACGAGGGTCAACGCGCTTTGGCGTACAACCAATCGTTAATCCATCTGGAAGTACAGCTGGCATATCTTTCATACTATGTACAGCCATATCAATTTCTTTCGTAAGTAACGCATGTTCAATTTCCTTTACAAATAAACCTTTTCCGCCTACTTTTGAAAGAGTAACATCTAAAATAACATCACCTTTTGTGACGATTTCTTTCACTTCAAATTCATATGGTAAACCAAGCGCTTTTAATTGATCAATAAACCAATTAGTTTGTGTTAATGCTAGTTTACTCTTTCGTGAACCTACAATAATTTTGCGCATAATTCTCTCTCCTCATTATAAATACCAAAAGTGGAAATTAGATAAACTGCTTAATAGAAAAATGTTAACTAGCATTACGAGAAATGCCACGATATTCCACTGCACAATTTTCTTACCTTGCAACACATCTGCTGCTCGTAAATATAAGCCCACGCAATATACAAATAGAACGACAAAAGACCCAATTACTTTCGTATCATACCAATGGAAATTATCCAATTTTGTATATCCCCATATGCATCCTAATATAATTGCTAATAAGAAAAACGGAACAGAAAATAAATTTAATCCGTAAGACATAGATTCAAGCTTCGGCAAATTTCCTAATCTTCTTAATCTCGCATTCCACTTTTTCTTTTTTAATAGTCGGTATTGCAATAAATACATAATAGAAAAAATAAACGATACAGTAAACGTTGCATAAGAAATAATCGCCATACCGACATGCACGTATACAAGTTCTGAAACTAATTGCTCTGCAAGTACTGGCGACATCTTCCCGAGCGGTGTGAAAATAGAAAAAGCGCTTACGCCAAATGCTACAACATTTGTAAAAAAGACTAAAAAGTCAATACGCATAAATCGATTAATGACTAATGACATCGTAATCAATAACCAAACATAAAAATAAATCCCTGATAATAAAGTTAAAATAGGATTCGTTTCTGAATCTGTAGCCCTAAGCAACATAAAGATAGACTGCAGAACCCATACAATCGAAAGTAACCAAAAAGCAAAGCGGTTCGCCTTTCGGTTACTTTGGAAATAATCTATAAAATATAAACTAATGCTACAAGCATATAAAATAATTGCAATATGATAAATAATACTGTTATTTAAAAAACTCATCCGATCATCCTTCCAAGTTATAAAGATGGAACGGATGGTGTCCACGCTCTTTTATGTTCTACTTCTTCCGTATTTCCCGCTTCTTCCACTTCTAAATCAAAAATCTTCGCAAATAAAGCTAATTTTTCGCCAGCTCCCTCTTCAACAGCTAATTCTTTAGCTACTAAAATTGGGTCTTTTAACAATTGGTTAATAATACTTTTCGTATGTTTACTAATTACTTTTTTCTCACGATCACTAAGGTTTGGTATTTTTCGCTCAAGGCTTTCCATCGTATCACTTTGAATTGCTAGCGCTTTATCACGAAGAGCTGATATTAACGGTACAACACCTAGCGTACTTAACCACGTTTTAAATAAAACCATTTCTTCTTCAATCATAAATTGAATTTTCTCTGCTTCTTTTAAACGTTCAGCACGGTTTGCTTCAACTACACCTTGCAGATCGTCGATATCATATAAGAAAGAGCCTTCTAATTCATCAATCGCCGGATCAATATCACGTGGTACTGCAATATCAACCATAAATAACGGACGACCAGAGCGCATTCTCTCTACTTTTGTCATCATTTCTTTCGTAATGACATATTCTGATGCACCTGTTGAACTAATTAAAATATCCGCTTCTAATAATGCACATTGCAATTCACTTAAAGGCTTTGCATGTCCCATATATTTCTCAGCCATCACTTCCGCTTTCGTAAGCGTCCTATTCATAACCGTTACTTTACGAGCTCCACTTCCGTATAAGTTTTGCAGTGCAAGTTCACCCATCTTACCCGCACCAAGAATAAGTACATGACAATCTGTTAAATCGCCAAATATTTTCTTTCCGAGCTCAACAGCAGCATAACTAACAGACATCGCACTTTCACCAATCGTTGTTTCTGAGTGCGCACGTTTTGCTAACGTAACCACTTGCTTAAACAACTCATTAAAAATTGTACCTGTCGCTTTTACTTGTTGTGCTTCTAAAAAGCTATCTTTTATTTGACCTAAAATTTGCGTCTCTCCAACAACCATAGAATCCAAACCGCACGTTACGCGGAATAAATGATCTATTGCGCCATCTTGTTCAAAAATAGACAAGTATGGTGCGACTTCTTCTATTTCAAGCTGAAACCAATCAGCTAAAAACTTCTTAATGTAATACCGTCCCGTGTGTAATTGATCGACAACAGCGTAAATCTCAGTGCGATTACAAGTTGATACAATGACATTTTCTAGCACGCTCTTTTGGTTTTGTAATATAGTCATTGCTTGCTCTAGCTCTGCTGCCTGAAATGTGAGTTTCTCACGAAATTCTACAGGGGCTGTTCGATAATTTACACTAACAACAAGAATATGCACGCAGCATGTCCCCCTTCACCCGTTTTATCACTTTATCTACTATCATAATACAACTTTCCTCTTATGAATCTGACAATCGTGTGAACAACTGATTATTTTTTATTTATTCTCCATATGTAATAAAGGAGCTTCAGTAAGATTAATAAAGAACTTTCTACTTTATAATAATTATAAAATAATAACTCTATTTGTACGTTACCAAAAAAAGTCCTCATAATCAAGTGATGGAAACTATTCCATATTAATTATAACATCATCTTTTCTATCTTCTTTCATCATGAAGGAAAATATGTATGATTGTTCCAAAATATAGTACTCACTTTCTCGATGCAATGCATTTGACATTGTATTTCTTTTTCGATATATTGGTTTTACAAAATTAAATTGCGCACAATTTAAAAATACAAGGAGTTGCCTATGAAAGAAAATCCTTTGCATCTAGATAACCAACTTTGTTTTTCTATTTACGCTTGTTCTAGAGAGGTTACCCGTTTTTACCGCCCCTATTTAGAAGAAATGGGCATTACGTATCCCCAGTACATTACTTTACTTGTACTCTGGGAACAAGACGGACTAACAGTAAAAGAAATTGGAGAACGTCTATTTTTAGATTCTGGTACTTTAACACCTATGTTAAAACGTATGGAATCATTAAAACTTGTACAACGTGTTCGTTCAAAAGAAGACGAGCGAAAAGTTTGTATTGAATTAACAAAACAAGGTAAAGATTTAAAAGAAATAGCTTGTTCATTACCAACAACGATGGCTACAAATTTAGGAATTACAGAGCAAGAATATCATTCTTTATTAATCCAATTAAACACATTAATTGAAACAATGAAAAAAATTAATGACAGAAAAGGGGAATAAACATGGATAAATTATATACTGCTTCAGTAACAGCAACAGGTGGAAGAAACGGTAAGGTAGTTTCAGATGATGGCATATTAAATCTTGATGTAAAAATGCCAAAAGCACTAGGTGGCGCAGGCGGAGAAGCAACAAATCCAGAACAATTATTTGCAGCTGGTTATGCAGCTTGCTTTGATAGTGCATTACAACTTGTAATTCGTACAAAACGTATGAAGGTGGAAAGTACAGAAGTGACTGCACACGTTTCTATCGGTAAAGATACAGATGGTGGTTTCGGACTATCTGCTGTACTTGACGTACATGTTGCTGGTGTTTCTCATGCCGAAGCACAAGAACTTGTAGAAGCCGCTCACGGTGTATGTCCTTACTCTAAAGCAACAAGAGGAAATATTGAAGTTACATTAAACGTACGCTAAAAGTTTAGTAAATAAAAAAAACGCGCGACATTCGTCACGCGTTTTTTGTTTTTGTCATTTTATGAATTGCTTTCCATGCTTCTTCTTTTCCAAGTCCTGTTTCAGAAGAGAATAGAACGATTTCATCGCCAATTTCAACAGCAAGCGTTTCTTTTACAACTTTTAAATGCTTTTGCCATTTCCCTTTCGGAATTTTATCGGCTTTCGTTGCAATAATAATTGTTGGGATTTCATAATGCTTTAAGAAATCATACATCATAATGTCATCTTTTGTTGGTTGGTGACGTAAATCAACTACTAATACAGCTGCGTCTAATTGCGTACGTGTTGTAAAGTAAGTTTCAATCATTCTGCCCCATGCCGCGCGCTCTGTTTTAGATACTTTCGCATATCCATAACCTGGAACGTCAACAAAATGCATCATTTCATTGATTAAGAAAAAGTTCAGCGTTTGCGTTTTTCCTGGTTTAGAAGAAATACGTACTAACTTTTTACGATTTAAAATTTTATTAATAAAGGAAGACTTCCCGACATTAGAACGACCTGCTAAGGCAATTTCTGGTAAATCACTGTCTGGATATTGTTCCGGTTTAACGGCACTAATTACAATATCTGCTTTTGTTACTTTCATTGTTTCACTCCTACTAATGCGTGCTCCAATACTTCGTCTAAATGAGATGCAAGCACAAACGTAAGGTTTTCTTTTACGCTCTCTGGAATATCATCTAAATCTTTCTCATTTTCCGCCGGTAAAATAATTTTTGTTAATCCCGCGCGGTGAGCACTTAATGTTTTTTCTTTCAAACCACCAATCGGTAATACACGACCACGAAGTGTAATTTCACCTGTCATACCAACTTCTTTACTTACAGGAATACCCGTTAGTGCAGAAATAAGTGCCGTTGCCATCGTAATACCTGCTGATGGTCCATCTTTTGGAACTGCTCCTTCTGGAACATGAATATGAATATCGTTTTTCTCATGGAAATCCGGATCAATATGAAGTTCTTCTGCACGAGAACGAATATAGCTAAACGCGGCTTGTGCGGATTCTTTCATAACATCCCCAAGTTTCCCTGTTAAAATTAATTTCCCTTTTCCTGGCGCTACAGACACTTCAATTGCGAGTGTATCGCCGCCCGCTGCTGTGTAAGCTAAACCTGTTGCCATACCAACTTGGTCTGTTTTTTCAGCTTGACCATAACGGAATATATGCTTACCAAGTAAATCAACAATATTTTTCTCTGTTACAACAATGCGCTTGCGTTCTGCTGTAACGATAATTTTTGCTGCTTTACGGCAAACTTTTGCAATTTGACGCTCTAACGTACGAACACCAGCCTCGCGTGTATAATAACGAATAATTTCAAGAAGCGCTTCATCACGTACTTGCAAATTACCTTTTCGCAAACCGTGCTCTTTTAATTGTTTCGGCAATAAATGCTCACGAGCAATGTGCACCTTTTCAAGTTCTGTATAACCAGCAATCGAAATGATTTCCATACGGTCAAGCAATGGGCCCGGAACACTTGCAAGTGTATTAGCAGTTGCAACGAACATAACTTTCGATAAATCATATGGCTCTTCAATGTAATGATCACTGAAGTTATGGTTTTGTTCTGGATCTAACACTTCAAGTAACGCCGCTGATGGGTCTCCTCTGAAATCGTTAGACATTTTATCAATCTCATCTAATAAGAAGACTGGATTAACTGTTTTCGCCTTTTTCATACCTTGAATAATACGTCCTGGCATCGCTCCTACATATGTACGACGGTGACCACGAATTTCAGATTCATCACGCACACCACCAAGAGAAACACGTACAAAATTACGGTTTAACGATGTTGCGATAGAACGAGCTAACGAAGTTTTCCCAACCCCAGGAGGTCCTACTAGACAAAGAATTGGCCCTTTTAATGAATTCGTTAACTTCTGTACAGCTAAATATTCAAGTACTCGCTCTTTCACTTTTTCAAGACCGTAATGATCTTTATTTAAAATTTCTTCCGAATGAGTGAGGTCAATCATATCCTCTGTTGCTGTTGTCCATGGGAGAGCTAATAACCAATCAATATAATTATGAATGACACCACTCTCAGCAGAACTTACAGGTAATTTTTCATAACGATCTAATTCTTTCAGTGCAGCCTTCATTGTTTCTTCAGGCATTCCCGACTGTTCAATTTTCTCACGAAGTTCTTCAACTTCCCCGCCCTTGCCTTCTTTATCACCAAGTTCAGTTTGAATTGCCTTCATTTGCTCACGTAAGAAATATTCTTTTTGCGTGCGCTCCATTGAACGTTTCACTTTTTGTCCAATTTTCTTTTCTAGGCTAAGTAACTCTTGTTCATCTTGAATAATTGAAATAAGTGTATGTAGTCGTTCTTTCACAGATACAATCTCTAAAATCTCTTGTTTCTGCTTCGTTTTAATCGGTAAGTGAGAAGCAATTAAATCAGCTAGTCTTCCCGGTTCTTCTACATCAGCTACCGTTGCAAATGTTTCATTTGAAACTTTTTTCGAAACTTTAATATATTGTTCGAAATGCTCCAGTAACGTACGCATAAGAGCCTTCTCTTCTAAATCATCTTCTACTTCTTCCGTTACCGTTTTAATAGAAACTTGCACTATATTTTCTTCTTCGATAAACTCAACTACTTCTGCTCTATGTAAACCTTCTACAAGGACACGAAGCGTACCGTTCGGCAATTTTAACATTTGCTTCACTTTCGCCACTGTACCTACACTATATATGTCATCTTCTTTCGGATCGTCGATATTCATTTCTTTTTGCATTGCTAAAAAGATGATATTTTCATCCATTGCCGCCTGCTCTAGTGCTTGTATCGATTTATCACGTCCTACATCAAGATGCAGAACCATCGTTGGATATACGAGAATGCCTCTTAATGGTAGGAGGGGCACAATTCTTTCATTCGTATTCATACTAGACATAGCACCTCCATAATAAATTAAACTCCTGTTCAACTATTTTATATTACAATACATCTAGATGCAATTGCAGAGATTCTTCGCAATTGTTAATCCCCTGTTTTTTTGTGCCTCACGAAAAGAAAAAAGACTCCGCTTAAGCATACAAACTTAAACGAAGTCTGGCAAATTTTTATTATTGTATATTCTCACATTGATTGTGCATCTGTTTCGCCCAAATCATTATGTGCATCAAGCTCACGATGCACATTTTCCTGCATAAATGTTAATTCAAATACTTCTTTTAATTTGCGAACAGGAATGATCTCAATTCCCTTTATTGTATACAAAAATGGTTGCATGTTTTCAGCCGGAATGATGACTTTCTTAGCTCCCGCTTTTTTCGCAGCTTTTATTTTTGCGTACACACCACCAATAGGCTTCACTTCTCCGTGGATACTTATCTCACCTGTCATCGCTACTTCATTATTCACATACGTACGATGCACTGCTGAATAGACACCTGTTGCCATAGCAATACCTGCTGAAGGACCATCAATCGGGATACCACCAGGAAAATTAATATGTATATCATACCCTTCTGGCAACACATCTAGAGAACGAAGTACTGTTAACACATTATCAACAGAACCTTTCGCCATACTTTTACGGCGGATTGATTTCGTTTGATTTCCAATACTTTCCTCTTCTACAATTCCAGTGACATTTACTGATCCTTTATCTTTCGCAGGAATAGCTGTTACCTCAATTTCTAATAACGCACCTGTATTCGGCCCATATACAGCAAGCCCGTTCACAAGACCGATTCTCGGAATTGGATAAATACGTTTTTCGTACTTTGGTGTAAGCTGACTAGAATGAACAACCCACTCAATATCTTCATCTTTAATGAAAGGTCGTTCTTCATTTATAGCCATACCAGCAGAAATTTGCACGAGATTAATTGCTTCTCGCCCATTTCTTGCATACATTCCAATCATTTCGATACCGTTCTCACCTACTTGCATCTCCACTTTGTCAGCTGCATTTTTCGCTACTTTTTGAATTTCTTCTGTATCTAACTCACGGAAGAACACTTCTAAACAACGCGACCTAATTGCTGGAGGAATTTCCTCTGGTGAACGTGTTGTTGCACCAACTAAGCGGAAATCTGCAGGTAAACCTTTTTGAAAAATATCATGTATATACGTTGGAATCATCGAATTTTCTTCACTATAATACGCACTTTCCAAAAACACTTTCCGATCTTCTAACACTTTTAGCATTTTATTCATTTGAATTGGATGTAATTCACCAATCTCATCAATGAACAAAATACCACCATGCGCATCTGTTACAGCCCCTTTTTTCGGTTGCGGGATACCCGCTTGTCCCATTGCACCTGCTCCTTGATAAATAGGATCATGCACTGAACCAATTAATGGATCCGCAATACCACGCTCATCAAACCTAGCTGTCGTCGCATCAAGTTCGATAAATGTTGCATTTGTACGAAATGGAGATTTCGGATTTCGTTTCGCTTCTTCTAATACAAGGCGTGCTGCCGCTGTCTTTCCGACACCTGGCGGACCGTATATGATCACATGTTGCGGATTAGGACCACAAAGAGCCGCTTTTAACGACTTAATCCCGTCTTCTTGCCCTACAATGTCTATAAAGGATGTAGGACGTACCTTTTCCGCAAGCGGCTCTGTTAAAGAAACCTCACGCATTTTACGAAGCTGCTCTAATTCTTTTTTCGATTCTCGATCAATTGAAACTTTTTGTGTTCGCTGATTTCGAAGTAAATGCCAAAAATACAATCCGACAATTACGCCAAAAACAAGTTGAACAAGTAAAAATATATTTGTCCAGCTCATAATTCATTTCCTCCCGCTATGTTTTACCTTTTAGTATTTCCTGGGAGGAATAGTGCTAAACATAAAGAAAAACAGCAATTATAAAAATTGCTGTTTCTTCTTCGCATTATGCAGATGTTTTTGTATCAAGTACAGTACCGTCTTGTAACACCAATTTCGGCGGTTCATTATCAGCTACTGTTTCTTTCGTAAGAATACACTTCTCGATATCTTTGCGAGATGGAAGTTCGAACATTACATCAAGCATCAAGCCTTCAATAATAGAACGAAGTCCACGAGCACCTGTTTTACGTTCAATTGCTTTTTTCGCAATCTCAACTAGTGCACCTTCTTCAAACTCTAACTCAACATCGTCAAGCTCCAATAATTTTTGGAATTGCTTAACAAGTGCATTTTTCGGTTTAGTTAAAATATCTACAAGAGCATCTTCATCAAGCGGCTCTAGGTTCGCAATAACTGGAAGACGACCGATAAACTCCGGAATTAAACCGAATCTTAAAAGATCCTCTGGTAAAACGTGAGATAAAACATGCTTCTCATTTACATCAGCATTTTTCTTCTCAGCACCAAATCCAATTACTTTCTCACCAAGGCGACGTTTAATAATAGGCTCGATGCCATCAAACGCTCCACCACAAATGAATAGGATGTTCGTTGTATCAATTTGAATAAACTCTTGATGCGGGTGCTTACGACCACCTTGAGGTGGAACGCTCGCTACAGTACCTTCTAAAATTTTCAGAAGTGCCTGCTGTACACCTTCACCAGATACATCACGTGTAATTGATGGATTTTCGGACTTACGTGCCACTTTATCAATCTCATCAATATAAATAATTCCTTTTTCCGCTTTTTCTACATCGTAATCAGCCGCTTGAATTAGTTTTAGTAAGATGTTTTCTACATCTTCCCCAACGTATCCAGCTTCTGTTAAAGATGTTGCGTCCGCGATTGCAAATGGAACATTTAAAATACGCGCTAATGTTTGTGCCAATAATGTTTTACCACTACCAGTTGGCCCAATAAGTGAAATATTACTCTTCGCTAATTCTACATCATCAATTTTGCTGTTAGAATTAATGCGTTTGTAATGGTTATATACCGCTACCGCTAGTGCTTTTTTCGCGTTATCTTGTCCGATGACATACTCATCTAAGATTTCACGAATTTCTACCGGTTTCGGTACATCTTTGAATTCTACTTCTTCGTCCTTCGCAAGCTCCTCTTGTACAATTTCAGTACAAAGCTCGATACACTCGTCACAAATGTAAACACCTGGACCTGCAACTAACTTTCGAACTTGCGTTTGTGTTTTACCACAGAAAGAACATTTTAATTGACCTTTTTCATCATTAAATTTAAACATATTTTCACACCCCTTACAAAGTGCTAACCTCTTGCCTTCGTATGTACACGATAAATGTATCGTATGTAAATACATATTATGTCACTACGTAGCGAGAAATACAAATAATATGACTAGTTATGTACAAATAAAAAAATTTTAAAACTTTTGAAATATGTATATTCGACTTACAAAGGCACTTTTCCTTCTTCATCGAAAAGTTTTATAAATATATTTCTATATTTATAAAACAAGGCACGATTAAAATCGCGCCTTGTTATTTTATTATGCAGCGTTGTCTACTAAAAAGTCTACAGCTTTACGCACTTTAAGGTCTTCAGATAAAGCGTCTACGCTTCCAAGAGCTTGCTTGATAGCGTCTACTGGCATACCGTACATTTCAGCCATTTTTTCAACTTCTGCAGTTACTTCTTCTTCAGTAACTTCGATGTTTTCAGCTTCAATGATAGCTTCAAGAACAAGATTGATTCTTACACGTTTTTGTGCGTCCTCTTTCATTTGCTCTTTTAATTTGTCAGCGTCAGTACCTGTGAATTGGTAGTAAAGCTCAAGGTTCATACCTTGTTGGCTTAAACGTTGCTCGAATTCACGAACCATACGATCTAACTCAGTGTCGATCATAGCTTCTGGAATGTCGATTTCAGCGTTAGCAGCAGCTAATTCTACTACTTCGTCACGTACTTTGTGCTCAGCTTCGTGCTTTTTGCCTTCTTCTAAGTTTGTACGAAGTTTTGTTTTTAATTCATCAAGAGTTGCAACTTCTTCGTCAGCATCTTTAGCGAACTCGTCGTTTAACTCAGGAAGTTCTTTTGTTTTAATTTCGTGAATTGTTACTTTGAATGTTGCTGGTTTACCAGCTAATTCAGCAGCATGGTACTCTTCTGGGAATGATACTTCAACTTCTTTAGAATCACCAGATTTAAGACCAATTACTTGCTCTTCGAAACCTGGGATGAAAGTACCAGAACCGATTGCAAGAGAATAGTTTTCGCCTTTGCCGCCTTCAAATGCTTCGCCATCAACGAAACCTTCGAAGTCGATTACAGCTGTATCACCATCTGCAGCAGTTCCGTCTTCTTTAACAACTAGTTCAGCTTGACGCTCTTGTAAAGCTTTTACTTCGTTCTCTACATCCTCGTCAGTTACAGTTGTTTCAACTTTTTCTACTGCTAAACCTTTGTAATCACCTAATTTAACTTCAGGTTTTACAGTAACTTTTGCAGTGAAAATTAAGTTTTGGCCTTTTTCGAATTTCTCGATGTCAATCTCAGGATGAGCAACTGGGAAGATACCAGCTTCATCGATTGCTTCACCGTATGCTTTTGGTAAGATGATATCTAAAGCATCTTGGTATAAAGATTCAATACCAAAGCGTTGTTCGAATAATGGACGAGGCATTTTTCCTTTACGGAAACCTGGTACATTAATTGTTTTTACTACTTTTTTGAATGCAGCGTCGATAGAGTTATTTACTTCTTTAGCATCAACTTCGATTGTTAAAACGCCAACGTTACCTTCTAATTTTTCCCATTTTGTAGACATTTATTCTTTCCCTCCAACTATAATAATGTATGCACATACCTCTATAGATCAAAATTTTTATTATCTCTTTCTTGAAATAACAAATGTACAAATAACCCTCTAGCAAAAAGCTTTCAGATACAATGTTCCAATCTACTAATTGTCTAAAAGACAACTACGGTATATTTTGTTCGAGACTAATATGAAACATATTAAGTAAGAGAATTATACTCCTCTTCTCTTACAAACAGGCAGATTTCTGCCTTTTGCAACCCTTACATTATAACATAGAATGTGCTCGTTTCAATAACTGAACGATTCTTTTTCATAATTATACGGGCAAATACCCTTCTCTTTCAATGCGCAGTAACCATTGATAGGCAATATGAAATTCCTCAAACTCAATATTGTATGCTGTCATAAGTTCTTCTTCATCAATAGCCAATCCGAAACGCTTTCTTCCAATTCTCTCTAAGACAGCAGCCCAAATTTCTACTTTATCCATTAATAGAGGGAACGGAAAAATGCTAATTTGTAATTCTTTCCAGTATGTAACCATCGTACTAAATATATCTGGATAACTTTGCTCTAATCGGTTTGAGAATTTATGTATAATTTTATCGGATTGCTCCTCATTATGACCTGTAAATGCTGGAATCACCTTTATCGTATTTCCAAACTTCTCTACTTCTATTTCTTCTTCTATTTGATTTTCTACCATTTTATACAAAATAGAAGTTTTTAAATAAGGGTGCTGATCTTCGTCTATTAAAAATTTCTTTAAAGTAGGAAGTGCGAGATCCAGGTCTTTTAACGAAAGTTTCTGGATCACTCTTAGCTTTTGACCAAAGTTTTCTCCAAAAAGCCCATCGGTAAATTCTTCTAATTCAAAATTCGAATCCACTAGCGGTGTATCTTCTTCATTCAGCATCCCTTGCGCAAACAAAGCAAGCTGCGCCAATTTTTCCTTTTGCTCAGGAATTATATCTTTCGTTTGCAAAACTTCCTCAACAGTTTCAATGACACCTTCATAATCATTTGTTTGAACTAAAATAGTTACATACGTTTCAAGAATATCACCAAATAATACAGCTCCTGTTTCAAGCAACTGCTCACATTTTTCTTTCGCTTCTTCCATACGTTTTAATTCTAGCAAACAAATAACGGAAGCTAATTCTGTTTGTTCCGTTTCTGCATTATACTGACGTAATATTTCAAAGCAGCGCAATGCATCTTCGAATTCCCGCTCTTTCAACGCTAAAAAACCTTTATCAATATAGCGTTCTGATAGTTGCGGAAACAATACGACCGTATTTTCTTTTTTATCCATACGTCCGCCTCTTTTTCTAGATTTTAATGATCTTCAAAGTAAATATATCAAATGCGTAATAAGAACACAACATTCCAAAATTATTTATTTGAAATATAGGAATATTCTATTTTCATAACGAAAAAGCAACAAACTTCTAAATGAAATTCATTTTTCACAAACAAAAACCCTCAGCAACAGACGGCAGAGGGTTCATCATTAATGGAAAGCTTTTATAATTGTGGGGTATATAACAAGGGTAATAATTTGGAGAACAATAATTGCCATAACAATCATGCTAAAATAGAAGATTGGTTTACTTCGCTTCATTAAAAACATAATAATAAGCATCGTACAAGCAAACAAACTTAAAAAGAACAAACTCGTTGTCGAACTAAGTATACCACTCGGGACAAAGAACAATAAAACTACACTACAAGTACCTATAATTCCAAATAACCATTCCATTCATTCACTCATTCCCTTTCCCTCTCATGGCAGTTTTTTCTACGCTACTAAATGTTTTACAACATCAATTACATATGTTAACTTTTCATACGCCACAAACCCAAAAGCTACTGTTAAACCCGTTACGATTAATCCTTTCATCATCTCTTCCTCCTCATTTATCGTTGTTATCTTCATTATATAAGATTAGTAATTTGTTACCATCGAACTTCCTTACACTTACCTTACAGAATTGTAAGATTTCAAAAATAAGTTTAAAATCATGTTAATATATTTTTGTACAATTAAGAATTTAATTTACAAGGGGGATTATATATGTTCAAAAAAATGGCAGCTGACGTTTTAGGATTAAGCGATGTAGGTTCCGTTATCACACCAAAAGATTACGATAAGGTCGATGCTGATGATTACGTAATGCATGAAGATGGGGAGAAAATTTACTTTCTTATTAAATCAAAATCGGATGAATATTGCTTTACAAACAAAGGATTAATTCACCTAGATGGTACAAGTGCCACAAGCAAAAAACGTACATTACGCCGCTTTAGCTATAGTAAATATCAAATTAAAAACGTAGCACTTGAAACTGCAGGAACGATTGATTTAGATGTAGAAATTAAGTTCCAAATGGGAGATGAGCATTATTCAATTGATGTTCATAAAAAACATATTGAAGAATTAAAAGATTTATATAAGGCTTTACTTAAAATAGAAGAAATTTCATACGACAACGATATTACATTGCAGTATGCACATAAAAGTTTAGATATGGCATCTAACGCTTTCAGCCGTATTTCAAACGCACAAGTAAATTTAGCAGAACAATTTAAAGAAATGAACGAGATCGCCTTTAACTGGCTCGTTGATACGAAGAAACAATATAACGTGAAAGATTACGGTTTTGTCTTTGACAAATTTATTAATAACTAATTTAAAACAAACAAAAAACCTTGTTATCAAAAGATAACAAGGTTTTCTTAGCGTCCCAGGAGAGATTCGAACTCCCGACCCGTCTATTACCTACGATATATAAACGATTCTTTCATCGCTTGTTGAACGTTCATTTGTGCGGTCAACTGACCGTTTTTGTTAATTACTATTATACGCTATATAGTAGTTCTGTTCTACGTCAATGTTGAATGCCTTTTTGTTCTATCGATTCCCTATCGAAAATTCTGACGCATTTAGATGAATCCCCTTATCCACGGAATAAAAAATAATCGTCTTAAAATGCGAATCTCGGCGTACCTTTCCGCACTATTTTATATATTTTGATCGCAGCCTTAATACATCTTCTTCGCGAATGCCTGCCGATCCCTTCCTCACATTTTTTACGACAGTCCAATTCGAATTAGTTTCATCGCCGATATTCTGTATTGTAAAGTTGCCGTCACCATATTTTCGGTGACCTTCTGCCAATTTCTCCGTTAAATCATTCTCGTTTGCTCTCGCCATCTTTGCGCCATCTCCCTTTTTATACAACCTTCTTAAACTGTCCAACTAATCACACGTCCAGTCAATTGGAGATCCTCGCTTTCCGCTTCGTTTAATTGTAACACACTGTCGGGGATAAGTTCCGATAACGGCTGCCCAATCGCACTAGAAACGTTATTTTCTTTGAATGTGAATGAGCCGACGCCAGTTACGCTAAACGATGCGATCCCTTGCTGCTGCATTTTGTTTGTATCGTTATAAACGATTGCTAAGTATGCGCTGCATTCGTAGATAGCATTATAGGGGATATCATATCCTTAGAGAAAATTACTAGAGACCTAGCGGGCGAGCTATCGGGTGAATATGATGTACGACGCGTTATAGAAGGTGTTGACCCCGACACTGGCGAAAAACTTTCGTGGTGGGAACGCACTGGTGCTGGTGTCATGGTTTTTGCGGGTCTTACTCCTGTTGGTAAGGGAATAAAAGTAGTCAAAGGTGCCAAAAAAGTTTCCAATGCAATAGATGCAGCAGCCACACTAGAAAAACAACGGAAAACTTTAAAAGCTAATAGCTTAGCAGGTAAAGAATACGAAACAAAAATGTTCGAGGTTATAAAACAACAAAAACCTAAATCTGAATTGAATGAACAAATAACCGTACAAACAAAATCGGGCGTACGCACTCGTATAGATATAGGAGGCAAGGACGCAAATGGTAAGATTGACTTAGTGGAGTTAAAATCGTCACCTACTGCACCCTTTACTAAAAATCAGAAAAAAGCCTTCCCCGAAATTGCGGAATCAGGTGCAATTGTTAAAAGTAGGAACAAACCACCATTTGAACATTTAGAAGAGATTCCACCAACGAAAATAAATGTAATAAGAAAAGAAGAATAAGGAGGCTTTTATATGGCATTACATGATACGGATCAAGTCGATTTAGTTTTAATAGACGAGGATAATAAAGATAATGTGTACTTAACAATCTTTGATGCTTTAGAGTGGAATAAAAGCGAAGAACTTGACGATGAGCACATTTTACTTCTACAAGACAAAATCAATACATATTTAGGATTCATTGAAAGTGATGAAATCCATGAAAAAGTTCCAAGTACAATAGGAAGAACACAATTCATTATACAAGTGTATTCGCAGAATGAACCTAGTTTTTATGGGAAAAAGTTTTATAACATTGTAAGTGAACAATTAGGAGAATCTGGATATGGATTTGAGTTTCACCATAAACCTATTGATTCTTTAAGTTAAATAAGAGGAACAGGGCGCATAAACGGTGCTCTGTTTTTGATGTACTTTAATCTACTTTATATACTCATTATCATATATTCCATTGTAGTATTTTCACACCTCTTGCACATACATCAATTTTTAGACAAACAAAAAACCTTGTTATCAAAAGATAACAAGGTTTTTTTAGCGTCCCAGGAGAGATTCGAACTCCCGACCGTACGCTTAGAAGGCGTATGCTCTATCCGGCTGAGCTACTGGGACATGGAGCGGGTGAAGAGAATCGAACTCTCGACCAGAGCTTGGAAGGCTCTTGTTTTACCACTAAACTACACCCGCATATGTTATTTTATTTTTCTTCGTTAGCGCCGTTGCCCTATCGACAATATTTATTATATTCATAACTACTTATAAAGTCAACACTTTTTTAAAAGAGGATAATTTTTCTTATCCTCTTTTAAAAATTGCTTGTTCCACCAGTTGTCCATCTAATGTTTCAAAACGAACCTCTATATGATTTTCATCCATTTCTAATAAAGCGAATGTTTTTTCCACACGAGAGCGCGGGAGCAAAATACTTCCTGGATTAATAAATAAAATCCCATCAATTAATTCTGCCCCTAATACATGAGAATGTCCAAAGCATGCTACTTGCACTCCTACTTCTTCTGCATGATACGCTAACGTTTGTAACGTCATTTTCACATTATGACGATGACCGTGTACAACTAAGAAACGAATTCCATCTACATCAGTTACAATTTCATCTTGAAAGTTAGCATAATCACAATTCCCTTTTACAACATGGAAACCTTGCAGCTCTTCGTGAGCAGGCGTTAGCTCTGAATCACCACAATGAATCATGACATCTACTTTCCCTTCGTAATTCTCTTTTAACTGCTGTAATTCCTTCACAGAGCTATGACTATCGCTTACGATTAAAGCTTTCATCAATCTCTCTCCCTTATTCTTCTAAAAACCATTCTGGGATTTTTTCTTCTAATTTACGAAGAGCACGCCCGCGGTGACTAATTGCATTTTTCTCATCTGAGCTTAGCTCCGCCATCGCTTTTTTATATTCTTCTACATAAAAAATCGGATCGTATCCGAAACCATTTTCCCCGCGGCGCTGTTCTAAGATTTTTCCTTCGCACGTTCCGTTTACAATAACCGGCTCTTTATCCACTTCAGGGAAAGCAACTGCTAGCGCACAGTAAAAACGAGCTGTACGTTTTTCTAAATCGACGTCGGTTAACCCTTGTAACACCTTATCTATATTCGCCTGATCATCTTTCGGCTCTCCAGCAAAACGAGCTGAATATACACCTGGTTTCCCGTTTAAGGCATCTACAATAAGACCAGAGTCATCCGCAATTACGATGGAATTCAACTGTCTACTAAGACTGTCCGCTTTTAAAATTGCGTTTTCTTCAAATGTTTCACCAGTTTCTTCGACTTCTTCAATATGAGGAAAATCGTGTAAAGATTTCACTTCTAAGTCAAATCTCTCAAATAACTCAGCAAACTCACGTACTTTCCCAAGATTTTTCGTCGCTACAACAACTTGCTTCATATTTTCCACCTCTACTCTATATGAGATACGATGTCACCTAACGCTTCTTTTTGCTTTTCAACAAGTTGGAAAATCCCTTGTTCAGCAGCATCAAGTAATTCATTTAATTCAGCTCTGCTAAACGTCGCTTCTTCCCCAGTTCCTTGCACTTCAACAAACTGACCTTTTCCAGTCATAATAACGTTCATATCAACGTCTGCTTTAGAATCTTCAGCATAATTTAAATCTAAAACAACACCTTGTTCTTCAACAACACCTACTGACGTTGCCGCTAAATAATCTTTCACCGGAATTTTAGATACTTTTTCTGCTTGCAATAATTTTTCAAAAGCTAATACCATCGCTACATAAGCACCTGTAATAGAAGCTGTTCTCGTTCCGCCATCCGCTTGAATTACATCACAGTCAATCCAAACCGTTCTTTCGCCAAGCGCTTCTAAATCAACAACCGCACGTAATGCTCGTCCAATTAAACGCTGGATTTCCATTGTGCGCCCTGTTACTTTCCCTTTACTTGACTCTCTGATTGTACGTTGCTCTGTCGCACGTGGAATCATTGAGTATTCTGCTGTTACCCAGCCTTTTCCTTCTCCGCGCATAAACGGCGGTACACGCTCTTCAATTGTCGCTGAACAAATTACCTTTGTATCCCCAACTTCAATTAGTACTGATCCCTCTGGATGTTTTAAATAATTTGTATGAATATGTATATGGCGTAGCTCTGCTTTTCCTCTACCATCTACTCGCATAAAAATAACCCCCTCATAAATACTCTCATTAGTATAGCCAAATTTAAATGTACGATATGTATAACAATAAAAGAAGGGGAACTCAAAAAGCAATTCCCCTTTCTTACATAAGTATATCAAATTATTCGCAATTAAAAACTACCTGTATTCACGTTTTGTGGACGATCAACAGGTTTTATTAACTTTTCACCTTTCTCATCCATAAGATTTGCTTTCCCATTCACTTCAATAGAAACATTTTTCACACCTTGTTTTTCCGTTAAAGATAAGACTAACGATTTCAACACATAATTTGAAATCATGTTTTTGTCTGGGTTCACAAATATATTTTCATTAAAGTTTAATGTAATATTTCCGTTCTCCACTTTTGGATTCGTAATAAGCTTAGCTCCTGGATTAAAATCATTTAGTAGCGATCCTTGAATCGGACCTTTTACAAGCTCATCCACAATTGCCGAGTAATCATTTTCTTTTCCTTCTGCAACGCGCCTTGTTACCGGTACGTAATATTGCTGCTTATTATTATTTTGCGCCATAAAGTAAAGTGTAACCGGTTTTGTATGTGTCACATCTGCTACTTGTTCATCATCAAAGTTAATTCCATTCGCACGACTTACACCTTCACCAAGCGGTGTACCCGCAACAGGCATCTTCGCTAACTTTTCACCATTTATTTGGAACTGCACTTGTTTTATTTCTGTAAATTGAGTCAAAGTCCACGCTACTGATTCAACAATTTGACGTTCTTCTTCTTTTGAATAATTTTTCATTTCTTTAGAGAAATCAATTACTGCTGTCCCGCCTTTTTTCAAATTCAAGGTCATCGTCGTATTCGCTGGAAGGACTGCTCGAAATCCATTTGGCAATAAATTTGTAACTGGTCCATCTTTCACAAGATACTCTAACGTTTGCTGGACAACTTCATTCGCTTTCGGAGTAGGCATTGCAATAGTTTGCGGTACGACATATCCATTTTTATCAACGAGGTATAACTCTCTATTTACTGTTTGCCCTTGTTTATCTTTTTTAGCAGTTTCTTTCTTTTCACCTTCTGTATACGTAACTTTTTTTGGCGGATCAATTTGTTCTGTCGCTTTCTCTTGATTTAACAAGCCACACCCTGATAATAAAATCGCACTCACAGTAGCACCAACAACCCATTTAAAAGTGGATTTAGGCATGCCATTCCCCCCTAAAATCTAAGTTTGTACTATTATGTATACGAGCTGTTTCATGTTTTAGAACAAGCTATGGCTACTTATACAGAAAAAACCCCTGATTTCTCAGGAGTTCTCTTATATGAATCTACTATTATTCTATTTCTAAATTGATATGCTTCACATTTTCAATCGGCTGACCGAACCACTTTGATGCAATTTCTTTAAACAGGCCTATTTTACCAGTCGTTAAGAAGAGATGATCACTTTGTTCTTCTCCCTCATTTAACATCTTACTATGGTATAAAATCGTGCTTACCTCACGCGCTGTTTCATCACCCGAACTAATTAATTGTACTTGATCCCCCATTACCTTTTTAATAACAGGACCTAAAATCGGATAATGTGTACATCCTAGAATAAGCGTATCAATGTCAGTACTTTTCAACGGTTGCAATGTTTCTCTTACAACTTCATACGCCATTTCACTTTCGAAATTCCCACTCTCTACAAGCTCAACGAAAGGTGGGCAAGCTAAACTTTCTACCATAACACGGTTATTAATAGACTTTAGCGCCTCTTCATAGGCGCCACTTTTTACTGTTCCAATCGTTCCAATAATCCCAACATGATACGTATTTGTCACTTTTAAAGCTGTACGTGATCCTGGATGAATAACTCCAACTACTGGAATTGGTAATTGTTTCTGCATTTCTTCTAATACAACCGCAGTTGCTGTATTACACGCAATAACTAACATTTTGATATTTAAATCTAATAAATGCTCCGTCATTTCCCACGTAAATTGACGCACTTCTTCACGAGAACGCGGACCATAAGGGCAACGTGCTGTATCCCCTAAATATATAATACGCTCTTTCGGCAACTGACGAATTAATTCCTTCGCTACTGTTAAACCGCCCACTCCTGAATCAATAACACCGATCGCTCTATTCAACTTAATCACCCGTTTTCTCATTCATCATCTTTTATGTTTATCAGTATATTTTACACACTTTAAGTTCGCTAACTTAAAGTGCCCCTGTATAAAAATTTTCATTTGTACCTATATAGATCAGGACCTTTTTTATTTTGCTCCTTTTTTTCATAATTTGCAAGACAGAAAAATAACCGATCTTCTATATGAAAGTCGGTTTCTTCTATATAAAATACGCATTTACCCCGCTCTTTGCCGGACAGTAAGACCCCCACCTCAAAATTCAGCGAAAGCAAAGAAGTTATATGGGGGCTAATAATTAGTGGGGGATGCCCCCCACTAATTAAAGTTTCACTTTATTGCTCCATCTTTTTTTGGAAAGAAGACATTCCTATTAATAAGAAGAAATGAGCAGAAATTAAAATGATGATTAAAATAAAATTCAAACGATAACTATTTGTAGATTCCATAACCTTGCTCGCTACAGCTGGCCCAAATGCCATACCGAAAAAGTTAATTAAATTATATAAACCAAGACCGACTCCAACTTTAGCTGGATGTAATGTTTTCGGTATAAATGTGTTTAATGATACTTGAATAGCTGAATAACTCATAAATGTTAAAATAACCGCCACTAAAATAATGATTAAGTTCCTGTTCGGAATAAGCCCTAAAATTAAAAAGCCAACGATCATAATGACAGACGCTACATAAATCATATTCACATTTCCAAACGAAGGGACAATCTTTCCCGTAATAAAACTAGATACAATACCAAAGAGTGATGCAACAAACAATGCAATTCCGATAACGAATGGCGACAATCCGTGTACTCTTCCTAACAGTGATGGCAATAATAATAGACTAGCACATAACGCCACATTAATTATAAACCCGACCGCTATTAAACGAAGAAATGGTTTGTTCGAAAATAACTCAATATCAATAAATGGATGCTCCGCGTTCTTCATACGAACCGTGAATAAAAATAAGAAAGCTACCGATAACACAAATAGCCAACTATTAATATTGACACCTAATAAAACCGTCGTAATGAATGCAAATAATAACGCCGCTCCAATGTAATCAAAATGAAACGCTTCATCCGTATGCTGCGCTTCTTCTGGCATAAATTTTATAAGCAAGAAAATCCCAACTACTGAAATAACCATAAATAAAAATAAATATGGCCACCCTAATGTATTTGTAATAGCCCCGCCAACTAAAGGACCAATGCCTATTGCTAATGCAATAGAAGAACTAATCATCGCTAATGCACCAGGCTTCTTAGCAGGAGCAACTAATTTTGCCACTGCAATCATACTAAGCGCAATAAACGCCGCGCCCCCACTCGCCTGCACTAATCTTGCAAGAATGGTAATCGTATAAGATTGATTCATAAATCCAATAATAGAACCCGCTACAAATATGATAATTGAAATAATCAATAGTTTTTTTACGCTATAACGATCAGCCAACTTCCCATATATCATCGAACCAATACCGACAACTAAGGAATAACCTACTACAACCCAACTTACTTTCGATTGACTAATAGATAAATCATTAGCAATATCCTCTAACGCTACATTAAATAAAACCGCATTCATCGGTCCTAATAAAACGATAAAACATAATGTGAAAACAAACCATTTTGAATGGTTACTTATATCTTTCCCCATGCGTAGCACCTCTTCTGATTGTAGTAACTGTAAATGAAAAATAAAGTTATTTAGCTCCTCTATCACTACTAAACAACTTCATCAAATGTATAAATTTATCGCGCGACAAATTGAATTCGAAACGTAACATTATGTTGTTCGATATTGATGGAACTATCATAGTTTCAGCATTACAGTTTGTCAACGAAAAATATACAAAGTAAACTAATTTAGTGTTTTTAGTTTACTTTGTCCAAAAATTGTTATACACTAATTTCGAATCCGGTATAAGGGGGACTGACATGGTTATTCAAATTTGCAATTTCTAACTTAATATAATTAAGTAAATAAAATTAAGTAAATAAAGAACTTTTATATAGAAGAAACATTACAGGAGGATTATGATGAAGAAAAAAATGTTAGTTGTATTAACGAGCGTAGAAAAATACCCAAATTTAAATAGAGCTACCGGGCTTTGGCTTGGTGAAGCTGTCCATTTCGTTAAAAAAGTAGAAGAAGCTGGTTACGAAGTAGATTATGTCAGTCCACAAGGCGGCTATACACCGATTGATCCGCATAGTTTAGCGATGGCGGAGAGCATTGATTGGGAATGGTATCAAAAGAAAGAATTTATGAATCGTCTCGGTTCTACAATGAAACCGAGTGAAGTGAATCAAGAAGACTACGCTGTTATTTATTACGCGGGTGGTCACGGAGTTATTTGGGACTTCCCAGAAAACAAAGAACTTCAAACTATTAGCCGCAACATTTATGAAAATGGCGGAATTGTTTCCTCTGTTTGTCACGGAGCTGCTGGTTTATTCCATATCACATTAAGTAACGGGGATCGTTTAATTAACGATAAAAAAGTAACAGGATTCTCAAATGAAGAAGAGAAACTAGCTGAATTAGATCAATTCGTTCCATTTTTAACAGAAGATGAACTCGTTAAATATGGGGGACTTTACGAAAAAGCTGCGCAACCTTGGGAAGCTTACGCTGTAGAAGATAATCGTGTAATTACTGGTCAAAACCCTGCTTCAGGTGGTTCAGTAGCTGAATTAGTATTAAAACAGTTGCAAAAATAATATGTACTAAAAAAGCAGATTTCCCTCTAGTAAGGGAAATCTGCTTTTTTTACGAAATCATTTGTAGATTAGCTATAATTTCTTTTTCAATTTCAGAATCATCAACTACATCTAAAAATTCCGGTTTAAACAGTTGGTATTTCTTCAAATTGTAGAAATCAAGTATCGCTTGCTTTAACGTAATATCGTACTGAATGCAAAAAGTATGATCTATAATGCGTCTTAACATCACATCATCTTGCACCATAAATAGTTGCGCATTCATTTTATTAAAGTAACCTTGTTCCATACCCGACTCAAAAAACATTTGCAAATTACGATTGCGATTTTGTTGTGCAGCGACTAATTGATCCGACAAATGCGGATACGCTTCTTTCAAATCTTGTAAAAAGACATCCGAAATATACGTCACACATTTTAAAGAATGGATAAACGTCTTTTGGAAACGTTCTGTAAACGACATACTTTCATCTTGATTATCCGCATCTCCTTCAAGAAGATAGTTTATAAAATCCTCTACTACTGCCTCAATAATCTCATCTTTCGAAGAAAAACGTTTATATAAAGTAGCTTTACTAATATCCATATATTTCGCAATTTCATCTATTTTTAATTGGCTAAAACTCGTCTTTCGAATAACGGGCTTTATTTTATTAATATAAGTATTTGCACACGCTACTTTTCTCATTTAAAAGAGCCTCCCCTTTTGTTCATACAAAATAGTATAGCAAATTCATGAATGTTTATAAATGAAGTTATTATACTCATTACGTCTTTTTAGTTTATTACAATTTCAATCTACGCTATACATAAAAAGTACCCGCTACCTTTGTTAGTAGCGGGCACCTTTTCTATAATTTATTTACAGCTCTTTTTATAGCCTTACCTATTCCCACACTAGACTGCGGATTCTGCCCTGTAATCAAACCCCCATCTACTACAACATGCGGCGTGAAATTAGGTGCTACATAAAATAAAGCCCCTTCTTCTTTCAACTTACTTTCTAGCAAAAACGGAACTCGATTTTCTAAATGTACAGCTTTTTCTTCATCGTTTGTATAACCTGTTATACGCTTACGGGCAACAAAAAACGAGCCATCTTTATTTTTCACACCAACTAAAGAACTTACCCCGTGACAAACAGCCGCTACGATCCGGTTATTATTGTACATATTCTCAATTAAATTTGCTACATATGGATTACCTGGAAAATCTACAATCGCCCCGTGCCCACCACCAAATAATACCGCATCATACTCTGAAGAATGAACAGTTGAAATCGCCCTCGTATTTTGCAATAAAGAAGCGACATGCTTAAATTCACGAGGTATGCCATTCGGAATAGACACTCTATCAATTGGTACTCTCCCGCCTTTTATCGACACAATATCAACATCGAACTTAGCTTTTTTAAATAAATTATACGGAGCTGCGAGCTCTTCAAGCCATAAACCAGTCGGGTGTCCATTCATATCATGAGCGCTTGTTGAAACTAATAATACTCTTTTCAACATATCCCCTCCCTTACTACCTATTTATGTATGAAGCATCCTTATCATTCATATGGAGCATGAAACAAACAAAAAAATAGCCGACCTTTTGTATAAAAGTCGGCTTCTTTCTTATAGTTCGAGCTCTCCCATGCGAAGAAGCTCAACAACTGCTTGTGAACGTCCTTTAACCCCTAGCTTTTGCATTGCGTTAGAGATGTGGTTGCGAACTGTCTTTTCACTGATAAAAAGTTCACCTGCAATTTCCTTCGTCGTTTTATCTTGAACGAGTAATTCAAACACTTCTCTTTCTCTCTTTGTGAGTAAAGGTTTAGATTGATACGCTTTTTCCTTCAACTGGTATAACCCTCCTTGCTTAAGCCAGAGCTGTATATGTGTAAGTTGGGTGTTTATTTAGTCAAGATATTGTATGAACGAAATGTGCAGGTGGTGAATGAAAATGGGCTTTATTTCTTATGTTATTTTAGACTTTTATACAGTGCGCACACTCGTTTTATCCACTTATTTACCAGTACGCCATATTTGTTCTAGCAATATACTTACAACAGTACCTACAAACAAGCCATTACCAAATATATATTGCATAACAGAAGGCAATGATTGGAGTGCTACAGACGGTAAAAACATAACGCCGCAGCCAAATAATACCGCAACCCCTAAAATCGTTACATTTCGTTCGCTAAGTGGCACTTGTTTTATATTATGAAATCCAATCCCAATAAGTTGCACGAACGAAGCCATTAAAACCGCAGATGCGACCGCGGATGGCAGAGAGGCTAAGTAGCGGATAATACTTGGAAACAGCGACATACCGACTAATAGTACACATGCAAATAAGAATGAACGCATGTACTTTTGATTTGTTAAACGTATGAAACCTGCCGTTGCTGGTAGCGGAACGACACCTACAGTTGAAAATAAGGAGGAAATGATATGTGAAATCCCTCCAACCCACGTACCATCCTTCAACTGTTTTTGTTCAATTGTTGCTTTTTGAATGGTAGCTTGATTAATTGCTATAATAGCAGCTACTGTATTTGAAACTAAAATACATACCATAACGAAACTTGATACAGCCATACCTGTATTCCATTTTGGAAGTCCCCAAGCAAATATATGTGGAAGTTGTACAAAATGAGTTACTTGAGATGGAATCGTCACTTTTCCTACAATCAGAAAAATAATCCAACCGCTAATCAATCCTATTAAAACCGCATAACTTTTAACAAAACCTTTTCCAAGATTGGAGAGTATAACCACGAACAAAAATATGCCAAAAGCGATCAACGCTGTAAATCCATCAATTTGAGAAATAGTAGCCGTAATTCCTAACATCCCTTTTAAAAACACACCGCTTAATTGCAAGCATAATAGAAGCAAGAAAGTCCCTGTCACGAGCGGCGTAAATAAAAATAAAATACGCCCGATAAACCCCGTGACTCCTAGCCCTATTAAAGCAACTCCCGCAACCATCATTCCTAATTCTAAAATTTGCAATGTACTATGTAATTGATCCTGCCCTACAGTTGCATAAGCAAGCACGGTAAATACACCAACCCAAGATCCAGCTGGTCCATCCGCAATCGGAAGCTTATGTCCAAGCCATCCTTGTAAAAAAGAAGATATACCAACTACGAAAAACGTACGCTGCATTAAATAAAATACTTCTTCCGTCGTAAGATGAAATAATCCGCCAACGACAATTGGTAGCGCGATTGAGTTTGCTAATAAAAAAATAAACCATTGCAAAGTTCCCATAATATGATTTTGATTATGTTGATTGTCCAAACTTTTCATCCCTTCTTGCTTCCTTATAAGGAAGTATAGTACTTCCCTGTTTCTACTAAATAAAAAAGAAGGGTTCTATTTTCACAATTAGAACCCTTCTCAAAACATCTAAACGATTCCTCTATACAAGATTATCAGATTTCACTTGATTTAAATCCCCTATAACAACATTCCCTTTATACATAACTACACGCTTCTCTGTTTGACGAGCCACTGCTTCCGCGGCGCATGTTGCATTCGTTAAAACAAAACTTGCCTCATCCCCTACATTCGGCCACACTCGTTTCCCTTCATTATTTAACGTTTCTTTCCCTCCAGTAATAAAACGAAGAGCTTTCCCTAAAGACCTTTCATCACTCCAACCAAATCGTTCTGCCAATCGATTTGCCTTTTGAAGCATATCACCTGTGCCAAACGGAGACCAATGATCTGTAATACTATCATTTCCTAATGAAACTTTAACTCCTTTTCGATCTAGTAACGGAATTGGGATTACTTGTTTACCGATTGGAACGGTTGAAGTGATATCAATCTTTAATGCTGCTAGTCTTTCTGCCACTTCTTCAGCTTCTTTATCAGTAACACCACCAAGTCCAAGCGCATGACTAATTGTTACACGACCTTGCCATCCTGCTTCTTCCGTTAGACTTGCCAATCTCTTCATTGTAAACGTTCCAAGGTTATTTGCATCATGCAAATGAATATCAACATCCGCGTTAAATTCTACCGCAATGTCCATAATCGTATGTAATGATTTTTCAATATCATTATCTACTGTAGCTGGGTCCACTCCGCCAACTAATTGTGCGCCCATACGCATCGCATCTTTCACAAGTTGCATAGAATTACTTCGCAATAATCCATGTTGCGGAAATGCAACTATTCTACCAGACAACCGATCTTTATATGTTCCTAAAGCCGCTAACGTTGCCTCTAAATTACGAAGTCCAATAACCGGATCCACATTACAATGCGTTCTAATATTTGTTGCACCATTTCGAAGCAATAACTCTAGCATATTTTCCGCCCTGTCTTGAGCAGTTGCTAATTGCTTTGGTAAAATCGTTTTTTCTTCATTAAAACGTGTAAAAATATTTTCTGCTGGCATACAAGCTTTCCAAGGCCCACTATAATATGTTTTATCAATATGAATATGCATCTCTTCAAAAGCTGGTAAAACTAATAAACGATTAGCATCAAAAGTTAACGTTCCTTCCTCTTGGGCGATTCCCGATATAATTCTTTTAATTCGCCCATCTTCAATAAGAAGACTGCATATCTCAGTTTCCGTTTGTGAAATTTTCGCTTCTTCATATGTATAACCTGTTTCAAGCTTTACATTAGTCAACCAATATAATGTCATTACCATTTCCCCACCTTATATTAGAAAATACGTCACACCCTCATTTTCATTTTAATACCAACTGAAAATTAAGACAATTAATCCACTGTATTGTCCTTTCACAAAAAAATGTAATATAACCTAATGGTCTTCTCATAAAGTGAAACTATAATCAGTGGGGGGATTCATCCCCCACTGATTATTAGTTGAACCAATCGGGCGTTTACGGGCAGTTGATCTCCCACCTAACTTCTTTGCTTCAGCCGAATTTTGAGGTGGGAGTTTTACTGCCCGTTAATGCGGGATAAATTTCCATATAGAATAAAAGTACACTGTATCACTCATACATAACAGCGGTGATATAAAAAGGAGAGGATCATAATATGTCGAAGAGGTTATATAAATCCGAAACTGATAAAATGTTATTTGGTATATGCGGTGGTTTAGGAGAATATTTTGATATTAGCTCTACTCTCATTCGCATACTTTGGGTCATTGCTATTTTATGTTTTGGGACGGGGTTTTTAGTTTATTTTATTTGTTTATTACTTATGCCACGCTCTTACTAATAACATTCTTTCATATATTTGAGCATAGCGTATAAAAAATCCCCTATAGATTTTTCTATAGGGGATTTTTTCATGAAGAATATTTCATCGTTAAATGTAATACCGCCACTTCATCCTCTTCATTTTTATAACTATGTTTCTTATTAGCTTCAAACTGAATGGAGTCAAACTCATTTAGCACATATACGTCGTTCTCAACTTGAATAGAAACTTTCCCTTTCATTACTGTTACAAGCTCAATTGCTCCTTCATGATGAGCTTCCGGTTCATATATACTATTCGCTCTTAAACAAGCACGGTGCATTTCCATCCCTGTTTCTTTCGTGTAACGGAACATCGTTTCTAAATGCCATGCTTGTCCTACATCTACTGCAAATCCTTCTCCGCAGCGCGCAACAGCTACAGGTTCTCCAACAACCATTAATCTCGATAAAGGAATCGATAACCCTTTCGTTATTTTCCAAATGACAGCTAACGTTGGATTCGTTTCGCCTCTCTCAATTTTCCCTAATGTTAATTTACTAACCCCTGTTTTTTGGGCTAATTCTTCTAAACTTAATTTTTGTTCATTTCGAATTTGTCTTAATAGCTGACCTACTTGCTGAATTACTTCTTTCGTTTGCATATCTTCATTTTCTTTCATATATAAAAACCACCTTGAAATATAAAATAGTTTACTTTTATTATATTTAAGTATATTATACTATACATAAATACTCAATTCTGAAAGGAGTGCCATACTTCATGCGCGCAATATTACTAGGTCTTTTATCATCGGCCTTTTTTTCTGCAACCTTTATTATTAACAGAGCAATGAATGTATCTGGAACAAGCTGGGCTTGGACTGCTTCCTTCCGTTTTCTATTTGCTCTCCCTATTTTATTCCTTATCGTTTTATTTCGCAAAAACTTAGGAGCTTTATGGGCAGAATTAAAAAAACATCCATTTGTATGGATCGGGTGGGGCTCGGTCGCTGGCATCGGCTTCTATTCTTTATTAAGTTTCGCAGCTGTTTTTTCTCCAGCTTGGCTCGTTGCTGGAACTTGGCAAGTTACGATATTAGCAGGTTTACTTTTATCGCCATTATTCTTCATTAAAATAGAAACAAAATCAGGTACAAAACTTGTGCGTGGAAAAATTCCACTACGCAGTTTATACGTCGCTTTATTTATTTTACTTGGTGTACTTTGTATGCAAGCTACTGAAGCGGGTCATATTACAATGACTCAATTCATTTCTGGTTTTTTACCTGTCGTTTTAGCAGCTTTCTTATATCCCTTCGGTAACCGAAAAATGATGGAACTTGTTGGCGGGCGTCTTGATACATTCCAACGTGTATTAGGAATGGCAATCGGAAGTCTCCCTATTACAATCCTACTTGGTATATACGGATTTTCCACTACCGGTATTCCATCATCAAGTCAAATGATGCAAGGATTTTTGTTAGCATTATGTTCCGGAGTTATTGCGACGATGACATTTTTCTTTGCTACTGACTTAGCAAAAGACAATCTTGCTTTACTTGGAGCTGTTGAAGCAACACAAGCTGGAACGATGGTCTTCACTGTGCTTGGTGAGATTATTTTCTTAAATGGTTCATTCCCTAGCGGGCTGTCACTGATTGGGATGATTATTATCATGCTAGGAATGATCGTAAATAGTGTTTTAAACCGTTCTGTTCCAGTCATTAAACAAAAAAAATCAGCATAAAAATAGATATGGTTCTTCTTCATAGAACCATATCTATTTTTATTATCTCCATATTTCGCCTTATCAGAATAGTATTTTATTAGCTGTTTATACTAAAACTTATGTTATAATACGTTTCATGTGCATTAATAGGAGGTAAATTATGTTAAAAAAAGCAATTGCTGAATTTATTGGTACATTTGTACTTGTATTATTCGGAACTGGAGTAGCTGTCATTGGTGGCGGAATTGAAGGAATTGGAACATTAGGTATCGCTATGGCTTTCGGATTATCTATCGTGGCTATGGCATATAGCATTGGAACAATTTCTGGATGTCATATTAACCCAGCAGTATCAATCGCTATGTTCATCAACAAAAGAATGAACGCTATGGAACTTAGCTATTATTTATTAGCTCAAATTTTAGGTGGTTTATTAGGAACTGCAACGTTAGTAACAATTTTACGATCTGCTAAATTACCTTTAGATAATTTAGGACAAAATAGTTTTGGAACTCTTGGTTTATCTGGAGCATTTTTAGTTGAATTCATTTTAACTTTCGTATTTGTTTTAGTTATCGTTGCTGTAACAGGTAAAAAGGGAAGTTCTTCTTTAGCTGGACTAGTAATTGGTTTCACATTAGTATTAATTCACTTATTAGGTATTCCGTTAACTGGAACATCTGTTAACCCAGCTCGTAGTATCGCACCAGCTCTATTCGCTGGCGGAGAAGCAATTTCTCAACTATGGGTGTTCATCGTTGCCCCAATTTTTGGTGGTATCGTAGCAGCTGTTGTAGGAAAGTTTATTTTAAATACGGAAAAATAGAACTTTCAATATTTCCGAATAAAAAAAAGCGAGCCCTCATCATGAGGAAGCTCGCTTTTTTTATTCTTTAATTTTCGACTTTAAATTTGTAACTAATTGCTGCACCGTTACATTTGCAAGCACGTTTTCCATCGCTTCTTGCGATTGTATTAAAATAATCTCTAATACCGATTGAATATTAGCTCCTACTGGACATTCAATGTTGGGATTTTCATGGAAAGAAAATAGATGTCCTTCTTCTACAACTTCCACAGCTTTATATACATCAAGTAATGTAATTTCATCTAAATCACGAGCAAGTGTCGTACCACCTTTACCAGCTTGTACATCAACAAGTCCTGCTCTCTTCAACATTCCTGTAATGCGACGAATCACAACCGGATTTGTATTCACACTACCAGCAATCCATTCAGAGGTACAGCGAGAGTTTCGATCTATTGCAAGTAACGTTAACATATGAACACCTACTGTAAAACGACTACTAATTCCCATCTGCACACCCTCCTTTTTATTCATTCTATTAAAAGACGACTCTTATCATTATATACTATTTTCAATTTATACATAAAGAAAAAGCATGATTCCATTAGAAAACCATGCTTTCCTCTCCTTATTGACGCTTTATAAATTTCGCTAAATCTTTAAATTTCACTTTTTCTGAGTAATTCATTACACCATTTACGTAAATGCGGCTTGTAACAGCACTTAATATACCGATTGTTGTTAAAAGAACCGCCATTGTTATCGTAATTTCTAACATACCAGCTTCACCAGCTACAAAGCGTGAGAATGTGATCATCGGGCTGAAGAATGGAACGTAAGAACTTACAACAACAACAGTACTATTTGGATCACCTAGCGATTTAATACTTATAAAGAACGCGGCCATTATTAAAATCGATACTGGCAATATAACACCTTGTAAATCCTCAGTCCTAGAGACAACCGCTCCAGCAGCCGCATACATCATCGCATAAAGGAAATATCCTGTAACAAAATAAATAAGGAACATACCGATAACTTGTGCATCTATCTTTGTAAAATCAATTGGCGCTCCAAATAATGAACCATTTTCTAAATCTACCCATCCTAGTAACCAAGGAACCAAGTAACCACATGCCAATATGGCAAGTTGTAATAACGCCGTTGAAACAACCGCTAAAATTTTCGCATACATCATCGTAAGTGGTTTTACTTTCGGAATCATAACTTCCATAACGCGAGAAGCTTTTTCAGAAGCAATATTCATCGCAATTGTACTTCCGAACATGATAATAAACATATACAAAGCAAATGTAAAGAAATATGCGATTCCTGCGGAAGCAGAACGATCTTTTATCGCTTCTTGTTTCACAGAAATTTCGGTTTGCAATTGCTGTGCGATTTCCGGTGAAACATTATGTTTAGCAATTGTTACCGCCGTATATTGCGCTTTTAAATAACTAGCTATAATTGTAGAAGTTGTTTCACTAGGTAACTTATTAAACATATATGTAACTGCTGGAGTCCCATCCTTTTCCGTCACATGGAATAGACCATCTAAATCGCCTTCTTCTACTTGCTTATGCAGTTTATCAAAATCATCCTTTGAACCGACCGTTATTTTTGCTGATGGCAATAGCTTATTTAGCTCTTCTTTTTGTACTTTGTATGTGGAGCTCTCTACTACAACTGCAATTTTATCTTTATCCTTATTTTTATCATCGCCTGAAGTAAAATGATTAAATGCAAAAATACCAAACACAACTAAAAATAAAATCGCACTCGTAATTAATGATTTTTTAGATAAAAACGCTTCCTTAAAATAAAATGAAAATACATGAGAAAATTTACGCATCTTTATTTCGCCCTCTCTACAAAGATTTCGTTTAACGTCGGCTCTAACATTTTAAATTGTCGTAAACCAACACCTTGTTCTTGCAATTGTTGCAAAATCTTTAGAGCTTCTGCATCATCTTGTACTTTCACATAAAGAAGGCCTTGTTGTTTTTCATACGGGACATGTATAGCTTCTAATCCCTTTTCATTCTCTGCTATATCTTCGATTGTTAAATTACGAAAACCGTATTCTTTCTTAATATCACTTAATTGTCCTTCTACGGCTGCTTCACCTTTTTTCAAAATACATACATGTTGGCAAAAAGCCTCTACTTGCTCCATACGGTGACTAGATAAAATAATTGTCTTTCCGCTCTGTACTTGTTCTCCAATAATACTAGCCAACATTCCAGCATTAACTGGATCAAGTCCGCTAAATGGTTCATCCAAAATAAGAAGTTCTGGATCATGAAGAAGAGCAGCAATCAATTGAATTTTTTGCTGATTCCCTTTTGAAAGTTCTCCTGCTGTTTTGAATTTATATTCTGGGATTGCTAAGCGCTCTAACCAGTAATCAATTGCAAGATCTACTTCTTTTTTCGTCATTCCTTCTAATCTACCAAAATATCGCAACTGGTCTATTACTCTACTTTTTGTATATAAGCCTCTTTCTTCTGGTAAATATCCAATTGTTACCCCGCTATCACCAAATGATTTTCCATCCCACGTAATAGAACCTTCATTTGGCGTTAATAAACCTAGTAACATTTTAATTGTCGTTGTTTTCCCTGCACCATTTCGGCCAAGTAACCCTAACACTTCACCTTTCGGTAACGAGATTTGCAAACCATTAACCGCTTTAGATTCTCCGAATATTTTTGTTAAGTTTTGAATTTGTAAACTCAATGTATAAAGCCTCCCCTTTAGTATCATTCGTACTCTCTATTAAAGACTATGATTGTTCGAAATAAAATATAGTACTATATTTCAATCTTTTATACGTATCATGATCCTCCATCCACCATTTGTTTTATTTAGTTAAAATTGTAAATAACAAAGATATATTTGTCAATTATAATTGTCATTTCGACAATAAAACACGTCAAATCACTTTTTGTTATTTTTCCCATCTTTCTAATATAGGACATACTACTATATATACAAAAGACAATATGCAAATGTTCATAAAAAAATTTTTATATTTTAATATATAATATAAGATGATTTTCTAACATCGAGGAGGATACATATGAAGATGAAGAGGGGTATTACCAGTTTATTATCTATAGCCGTTCTTTCCACATCGCTTGTAGCATGTTCAGGAACAGCTGAGAAAACAGTGGCAAAAGAAGAGAAAGTACAATTAACAGACCAGCAATTGATGGCCGATTTATGGTATCAAACAGCTGGCGAAACGAAAGCACTTTACTACCAAGGCTACAATATTGGTCAATTAAAGCTTGATGCAGCTCTTGCAAAAGGGACAGAAAAAAAACCTGCTATCGTACTTGATCTAGATGAAACTGTTTTAGATAACAGTCCTCATCAAGCAATGAGCGTAAAAACAGGAAAAGGCTATCCTTATAAATGGGACGATTGGATTAATAAGGCTGAAGCTGACGCTCTTCCAGGCGCTATTGATTTCTTAAAATATACAGAGTCTAAAGGTGTAGATATTTACTACATCTCAAATCGTAAAACAAATCAACTAGATGCAACAATTAAAAACCTTGAGCGCGTAGGTGCTCCTCAAGCGACGAAAGAACATATATTACTACAGGACCCGAAAGAAAAAGGGAAAGAAAAGCGTCGTGAACTTGTTTCTCAGACACATGACATCGTCCTATTCTTCGGTGACAACTTATCTGATTTCACTGGTTTTGATGGAAAATCTGTGAAAGATCGCAATGAAACAGTAGCAGAATCAAAAGCACAATTTGGTGAGAAATTCATCATTTTCCCTAATCCAATGTACGGTGATTGGGAAGGTGCTCTATATGACTATAATTTCAAAAAATCAGATGCAGAAAAAGACAAAATCCGTCGTGACAATTTAAAATCATTTGATGCAAAATAACAAAGAGGATGGCCTTCGCCATCCTCTTTTATTGCATATTTCTTGTTAAAGGTAAAATAAATACTTCTACACGTCTATTTTTCGCTTTTCCTTCTGGCGTATCATTTGGTGCAATTGAACGGTATTCTCCATAACCAACTGCACTAAATTTTTCTGGTTGCAATTCTTTATTTTGGAGTAACACCTGCATAAAATTAACTGCACGCTGTGTACTTAACTCCCAGTTTGATGCAAACTGAGCATTTGCGATAGGAACCGTATCTGTATGACCCGACACTGTAATTTCACGAGGTGATGCTGAAACAAGTAGGTTAGACATCTCTTTTGCAATCCCTAACGATTCCAACTTCACATCTGCTTTCCCTGAATCAAATAGTACATTTTCTAATATCGTTAACATTAATCCTTTTTCAGTTAACTTAGTTTGAAAAGAAGAGGATAGTTGTTTCTCATTAATATATTGATCAATCTTTTTTTGTAATGCTTTCAACTCATCCATTTCTTTTTTTTCTTTAGCTCTATCTTCCGCTTGTTTTTTTGCTTGTTCTGCCTCAAGGCTATTTGCTGATAATTCTTTTTCCTCATTTGGTTTTTGATCGCTTAAAAATTCTTTATTTCCTGTTCCACCGGCTAACTCACTTCGAAAAGCAACTGCCATCTGTTTAAACTTCGCAGCATCTATACTACTCATTGCGAATAATACGATGAACAATGCAAATAACAACGTTAACATATCAGAATATGGAATTAACCAAGTTTCATCGATATGCTCATCATGTTTTTTCTTTTTACCTCTTCTATTTTTCTTACTCCGCATTTTTTTCTGCTCCTTTTTCTAGCTTTTTACGCTCAGTTGCAGAAAGTGCACCTAAAATGCGGTTCTTCATAATAAACGGATATGTACCTTCTTGTAACATTAATAAACAATCAATAATTAAACGTTTCTTCTCTAATTCAGCAGCAGACTTTTGCTTTAATTTATTTGCAAATGGATGCCATAATACGTAACCTGAAAAAATACCGAAAATCGTTGCAATAAACGCACCTGAAATAGCATGCCCTAGCTTTTCAATATCAGTTAAATTTCCAAGTGCAGCTACAAGACCAATAACAGCACCTAAAACCCCTAGTGTAGGTGCATATGTACCAGCTTGCGAAAAAATAGCAGCCCCTTTTGCATGTCTCTCTTCAATCGCTTCTAATTCGGCTTCTAAAATTTGTTCTAAATCCTCTGCAGATACACCATCAATAACAAATTTCATCCCACGCAAAAGAAATTCATCTTTAATTTCATCTAATTGTTGCTCTAAAGACAAAATACCGTATTTTCTACTCTCAGATGTCCAATGAACAAATAATTCTAGCAATTGTTCATAACTTAAATCTTTTTTATTTGAACCAAAAAGAACTTTAAATAATTTTGGAACTCTTTTTAGTTGATTCATCGGAAAGGCAATACACACTGCAGCAAATGTACCGACGAAAATAATTAGTGCTGCGGCAGGATTTAGTAAGGCTGTTATGTCAGCGCCCTTGACGACCATCCCTACGACTACCGCTAATACTCCTAAAATGATTCCAATAATTGTTGCAAAATCCATTCCCATTCACTCCTAGTCTATACCAGAGGTCTTTTATTCTCGATAATCGCTACATCTTCTTATATACATATATTACATAAAAAATGAACTTCATGAAAGATAAGAAATGAATTATATGAAAAAATACTACAATTTCACACATTTTCTGACATTTTCTTTGCATTTTTATTACGTTATGACTCTTATATTTCTTTTTCAATAAACTAGACTTATAATAAAAGCGATACATATTTTATTAAGAAAGGACAGTGATTACAAGGTATCATGAAAAAGATAATAATTATTTCTGCCATTACTATTGTAATCGGTATCACATCTTTCGCTTACTTTGCTTCTAAATCACCACTGCAAAATGAGGCGAAAGCTGTCGAAAGTCAAAAACATAGTAACCATCCAAAAGAAGAGATTCCTGCTTTTCCAAAAGCTAATCATAACGCAAAGAAACTAGATAATAATTTTTCCGTTGTAACAAATCCAGATTCTGCTCTTGTATTAGTCAATAAACATCGTAAATTACCAGATGGGTACATTCCAGAAGATTTGACGAAACCGAACGTACCATTTACTAGTCCAAAAGATAAAGAGAAAACATTACTTCGTAAAGATGCTGCAGACGCTCTTGAGCAGATGTTCCAAGCAGCAAAAGAAGAAGGTTTAGAACTTACAGCAGTTTCAGGTTACCGTTCTTACAAACGCCAACAGTCATTACATAACACATATATTAAACGCCAAGGAAAAGCTGAAGCTGATTCGGTAAGTGCAATTCCTGGAACAAGTGAGCATCAAACTGGTCTAGCAATGGATATTAGCTCAAAATCTGCTAAATTCCAATTAGAACCAATCTTCGGAGAGACAGCAGAAGGAAAATGGGTTGCAGAACATGCCCATGAGTTCGGATTTGTCATTCGTTATTTAGAGGATAAAACAAAGACAACAGAATATTCATACGAACCGTGGCACTTACGCTACGTCGGCAATCCATATGCCGCATACATATATAAACACCATCTAACATTAGAAGAGGCGATGGAGGACAAAAAATAAGAGAGCGAATCGCTCTCTTATTTTTCTTTTATTCTATTATATCAGCAATTTTTTCCATTCCTCCGGCCACGGTTCGCCTCTTCCAGTTTTTTTCGATGCTTGGACCATCATACCGCGTCCAACTAAACAAACTTCTCCTTCTGCATTTTTGACCATATAGTGTAAATCTAAAGAGGAATTCCCAACCGCTCCCGCCTTTACATATACTTTCAACTGCTCATCAAAATAAATTTGTTTAATAAAATTGCACTGTAGATCTGCGACGACTATCATCGTTTCTGATGATTCATGTGTCCATTCTTGCATAAATCCGAGTTCTTTAAACAATGCGATACGCGCTTCTTCAAAATATGTAAAAGCAACGACATTATTTACATGTCCAAACATATCTACTTCACCAAAACGAACTTTGACAGAATTATAAAATGAAAAACCACTTTCCCATTGCTCAAAGTCTTCAATATAAGAAATTCTCTTCATCGTTCCCTCTCCTTTTCGCCCTTAAAATAAAGTGAAACTTTAATCAGTGGGGGTTTTGTTCATCCCCCACTGATTATTAGTTGAACCAATCGGGCGTTTACGGGCAGTTGATCTCCCACCTAGCTTCTTTGCTCCACCTGAATTTTGAGGTGGGAGTTTTACTGCCCGTTAATGCGGGATAAACAGAATAAACAGAAATATAAAGTTATAAATATTGCCTCTTCAACATGAAGAGGCAATATTTATTAATAGTTATTGTCGCTACCAAAGAAATCTTTGAACGATTGAATTGTTGTATCACGGTTTAATGCTGCAATTGAAGTTGTTAATGGAATACCTTTCGGACATGATTGCACACAGTTTTGAGAGTTACCACAGTTTGCAAGTCCTCCATCACCCATAATTGCACGTAAGCGATCTGCTTTATGCATTTCACCAGTTGGATGCGAGTTAAATAAACGCGCTTGTGAAAGCGGTGCTGGTCCAATAAAGTCAGACTTACTGTTTACGTTCGGACATGACTCTAAGCAAACACCACATGTCATACATTTCGAAAGTTCATATGCCCATTGACGCTTTTTCTCTGGCATTCTTGGACCTGGTCCTAGGTCATACGTACCGTCGATTGGAATCCAAGCCTTAACACGTTTTAACGCGTTAAACATACGGCTACGGTCAACTTGTAAATCACGTACAATCGGGAATGTCTTCATCGGCTTTAAGCGAATTGGTTGCTCTAACTGGTCAATAAGGGCTGTACATGATTGACGTGGTTTTCCGTTAATCACCATCGAACATGCTCCACATACTTCCTCTAAGCAGTTCATATCCCATGCAATCGGAGTTGTTTGGTTCCCTTTTGAGTCGACAGGATTACGGCGAATTTCCATAAGCGCCGAAATAATATTCATATTAGGACGATATGGAATTTCAAACTCTTGGTCAAACTCTTGTGCATCTGGGCCATCTTGTCTCGTAATGATGAGGCGGATTGTTTTCTCAGACATGTTGTTTATCCCCCTTCTCTTCACCCTTAGCAGCTACATCATGTTTTGAGGAATAGTCACGTTTACGTGGTTTAATTAATGAAACATCCACTTCTTCGTAATGGAATGCTGGTGCCTTTCCTTCTCCCTCAAATTTCGCCATCGTAGTTTTTAAGAAGTTTGCATCATCACGATTTGGGAATTCTGGTTTGTAATGCGCTCCGCGGCTTTCATTACGGTTATATGCGCCAATTGTAATAACACGTGCTAACTCGAACATATTTGCAAGTTGGCGTGTAAATGAAGCACCCTGGTTACTCCATCTTGCTGTATCGTTAATGTTAATGCGTTTGTAACGCGTCATTAACTCTTCAATTTTCGCATCAGTTTCTAGTAACTTTTTATTTTCACGAACTACTGTAACGTTATCTGTCATCCATTCTCCAAGCTCTTTATGAAGAACATATGCATTTTCGTTACCATCAAGCATTAAAATATTGTTAAATTTCTCTGTTTCAATTAATTCATTTTGCTCATATACAGTAGATGAAACAGCATCAGATGATTTAGAAAGACCTTTCATATACTCAATTGCGTTCGGTCCTGCTACCATACCACCGTAAATTGCTGATAATAATGAGTTCGCACCAAGGCGGTTACCACCGTGCATAGAATAATCACACTCACCTGCTGCAAATAAACCTGGAATACTTGTCATTTGCTTATAATCAACCCATAATCCGCCCATTGAATAGTGAACTGCTGGGAAGATTTTCATTGGTAGTTTACGAGGATCATCACCTGTAAATTTCTCATAGATTTCAATAATTCCACCAAGTTTAATATCTAGTTCTTTCGGATCTTTATGAGAAAGATCTAAGTACACCATGTTTTCACCGTTAATACCTAGTTTTTGCTCTACGCAAACATCAAAGATTTCACGCGTTGCAATATCACGAGGTACAAGGTTTCCGTAAGCTGGATATTTTTCTTCTAAGAAGTACCATGGCTTACCATCTTTATACGTCCAAACACGTCCACCTTCACCACGTGCAGATTCACTCATAAGACGTAACTTATCGTCTCCAGGAATTGCCGTTGGATGAATTTGAATGAACTCACCGTTCGCATAATATGCACCTTGTTGATATACAGCAGACGCTGCTGTACCTGTATTAATAATAGAGTTTGTTGATTTTCCAAAGATGATACCAGGGCCCCCTGTTGCCATAATCACGGCATCAGCTTGGAAACTTTTTATCTCCATAGTTTGTAAGTCTTGCGCGACGATTCCTCGGCACACACCTTCACCATCTACAACAGCTCGTAAGAAATCCCAACCTTCATATTTCGTTACAAGTCCTGCTACTTCATGACGACGTACTTGCTCATCTAATGCATATAGTAATTGTTGACCAGTTGTTGCGCCAGCAAATGCTGTACGGTGATGTTGTGTTCCACCGAAACGACGGAAATCCAGAAGTCCTTCTTCCGTACGGTTGAACATAACACCCATGCGATCCATTAAATGAATAATACCAGGTGCTGCATCACACATCGCTTTAACTGGTGGTTGGTTCGCTAAGAAGTCCCCACCATAAATTGTATCGTCAAAGTGGATCCATGGAGAATCCCCTTCACCTTTTGTATTTACGGCACCGTTAATTCCACCTTGGGCACATACAGAATGTGAACGTTTTACTGGTACTAAAGAAAATAGTTCAACATTTACTCCTGCTTCTGCCGCTTTAATCGTTGCCATTAAGCCGGCCAAGCCACCGCCGACTACTATAAGTTTCCCTTTCATGCTCTCCCACTCCTTACTGGTTTGCTAGCTGTGGATCGATGAACGCTAATAATGCACTCACACCTACATAAGATAGACCTAAGAAAATAGCTAATGTTACATAAGTAGAGATTCTTTGTGAACGTGGAGATACTGTAATTCCCCAGCTTATACAGAATGTCCATAGTCCATTTGCAAAGTGGAAAATTGTTGAAACAACACCAACTAAATAGAAACCAAACATAAATGGGTTGTTTAAAATATCTGCCATCATATCATAGTTTACCTCTTTACCTAACAATGCTTGAATACGAGTTTCCCAGACGTGCCAAGAAATGAAAATCAGCGTAACGATACCTGAAATTCGTTGGAAGACGAACATCCAGTTACGGAAATAGCCGTAAGATACCGCATTGTTCTTAGCTGTAAATGCAATATATAAGCCATATATAGCATGGTACAGTATAGGTAAAAAGATGATGAAAATTTCTAGCGCATACCGGAATGGAAGGAGCTCCATAAAGCCTGCAGCTTTGTTAAAAGCCTCTGCTCCTCTTGTTGCAAAGTTGTTTACAATTAAATGTTGCGTCAAAAAGACACCAACCGGAATGACCCCCATTAATGAGTGCCACTTACGAAACGTATACTCGCGGCCTTTCATGTCCCCATTACCCCCTTGAATGTTTGACTGCTGTTTTCAGATTAATTTACAACAATAATGTTTTTTCACTATTGGCATAAGAAAAACTGAAAAAATTATTCAAAATATTTCAGCATAATTTGATAACAAGTTCATTTTACCCCTATTTTTGTCGAAGCGTCAAGAAAACGTATACATAATTTGCATATAATTTGCCAATTCTTTTTTTTTCTTATATATTCAGATTTCCCCAAAGAAAAATCTATTTTTATAAATGAAAAATGTTATATAATAATCCCTATAGAAAGAGGGGAATATTGTGAGCAAAAATACAATCGATATAACATCTTTAGAAGATGTTTCATTGAACGCCTTCGCTTATGAATTGCTACGTGAAGAATTACTACCTGATTTAATTGGTAACGATTTAGATGGTATTTTATACTGGGCCGGTAGAAACCTTGCGAGAAAATATCCGCTAGAAACAATTGAAGAAGTCATTCAGTTTTTTGAAAAAGCTGGTTGGGGCACTTTAAGTATCATTGAACATAAACGTCGTGAAATGCAGTTTCAACTTAAAGGTACACTTATTACTGAGCGTCAAAAACAAAAAAGACATTCATCTTATCAATTAGAAGCTGGATTTATCGCCGAGCAAATTCAAAGACAAAGAAACGTCGTTGCAGAGTCCTATGAGGAACAGAAAAAGCGTTCAGACTCTATTACATTTCTTGTTAAATGGGATATAAAAGATCTCATTGAAGTGTAGCATCTACTTACAGTCAACTAGACATATAAGTTTAGTTGACTTTTTTGTATATTCATTTAGGTGCGTTTATTTTAAATCTTCAGAAATTATACCAAAAAACAGAAGACGTTGTAAACTACAACGTCTTCTTATCTGTTAAATAAGTATAAATTGTCTCCGCTACATTTTTCGGCATACCTGCTTCGACAAATTCCGATATGGAAGCTTCTTTCATCTTTTTTAATGAACCAAAATGTTTTAGCAATACCTTTTTTCGTTTATCGCCGATTCCTGGAATATCATCCAATGCTGATTGAATGACCGATTTCCCGTGCAACTGGCGATGGAATGTAATTGCAAATCTATGCACTTCATCTTGAATGCGTTGCAATAAATAAAATTCTTGGCTATTCCTCTCAAGCATCACAGGTTCAGGTGGATCTCCAATAATTAAATGGGAGGTTTTATGTTTGTCATCTTTTACAAGCCCTGCCATCGGAATATATAAACCGAGTTCGTTCTCCAAAACATCACTTGTAGCGGCCAGATGGCCTTTTCCACCATCAATAATGATTAAATCTGGTAAAGGTAAATTCTCTTTAAGCGCCCTCGTATAACGGCGTCTTACAACTTCCCTCATAGATTCGTAATCATCAGGACCTTGAACCGTTTTAATTTTATATTTCCGATATTCTTTCTTTGCTGGTTTCCCATCGATAAAAGCAATCATTGCGGAAACGGGATTTGTCCCTTGAATATTCGAGTTATCAAACGCTTCAATACGATATGGGGTTTCAATGCCCAGCTGCTTCCCTAAATTATCAATGGCTTTAACCGTCCGCTCTTCATCACGTTCAATTAAGTGAAATTTCTCTTCTAGTGCAATTTTTGCGTTTTTATTTGCTAATTCTACAAGGTCTTTTTTCTTCCCACGCTTCGGCTGTGTCGCTTCAACTTCTAAAAAACGCTCTACTAATTCTGAATCTATACTTCCTGGAACAACAATTTCCTTCGGCTTGAAATGACTACTGTTTTCATAAAATTGACCGATAAAAGTTAAAAATCCCTCTTCTGGTTCATCATAAATCGGGAACATAGAAACATCACGTTCAATTAGCTTTCCTTTTCGAACGAAGAAAACTTGAACACACATCCACCCTTTATCAACTGCATATCCAAACACATCACGATCCACTAAATCACTCATAATCATCTTTTGCTTTTCCATAATTGCATCAATATGAGCAATTTGATCTCGCAACTCTTTCGCCCGTTCAAATTCTAGCTTTTCTGAAGCCTCATACATCTTCGTTTCTAATTCTGAACGAATTTCTTTATGCCCACCGTTTAAGAATTTAATAATTTCATCAACAATTTCTTTGTTTTGCTCATCCGTTACTTCTTTCACACAAGGTGCTAAACATTGACCCATATGATAATACAAGCAAACTTTATCTGGCATATTTGAACATTTACGAAGTGGATACATACGATCTAATAATTTCTTTGTTTCATGTGCCGATTGCGCATTTGGATAAGGCCCAAAGTACTTTCCTTTATCCTTTTTTACATTTCGCGTAATGAGTAAGCGCGGCTGTTTTTCAGCTGTAATTTTAATGAAAGGGTATGTTTTATCATCTTTTAATTGAATATTATATTTTGGATCATATTTTTTTATTAAATTTAACTCTAAAATAAGAGCCTCCAAATTTGAGGAAGTCACAATATATTCAAAATCAACAATTTCTCCAACAAGCCGAAGTGTTTTCCCATCATGCGAACCAGTAAAGTACGAGCGCACACGATTTTTGAGTACCTTTGCTTTTCCGACATATATAACCGTTCCCTGCTTATCCTTCATTAAATAACAACCAGGTTGATCGGGCAAAATTGCTAACTTCTCTTTTAAATGCTCGTGCACTCGTCTCCCTCCATTTCTACATGCTTATGCTTATCATTTTTATTTTCACATAAAAACATACTATGCCAAAACACCCAACATACGTTCTTTTATTGTAACGGAAAGGTTGTAAAAAAGAAAATAAAAAAAGCTACCAAATGGTAGCTTCTTTTATTTTAGAAGTGTTTAGAAACTAATTCTACTAACGCTTCTTTCGGTTTATATCCTAACGCTTGATCAACCACTTTACCGTCTTTTAATACGAAAAGAGCTGGAATGCTCATTACTTCGAATTGACGAGCAGTTTCTTGATTTTCATCAACGTCCACTTTTACTACTTTTACTTTCTCACCTAACTCTGAATCGATTTCCTCTAATACAGGAGCGATCATTTTACAAGGTCCGCACCAAGGCGCCCAGAAATCTAATAGTACAACACCTTCGCTAGTTTCAGCTGCGAAGCTTTGGTCATTTGCATTTATAATTGCCATTTTATTTCCTCCTTCAAGTATATTCTACCAAGAGTATATCATTAACTTTTATACGTGGCGAATATTATGTATCGTTATGTATTGTAACAAAAAAATGTTCCTTTATACTATATAAAAATATGGATGAAATACTAAAAAGATGAGAGACAGGGGATCTCTCACCTTTTTCTATATATAGGGGTACTTCACTTGGAACTCAAGGGTACTCAAATCATGAATGTACTTTTAACTTTTTAAACTCTTCTGTTAAAAGAGGTAATACTTCAAACAGATCACCGACAATACCATAGTCAGCTACTTTGAAGATACTAGCTTCTGGATCTTTATTAATCGCAACAATTATTTTTGAATTAGACATACCAGCTAAATGCTGAATCGCACCAGAAATCCCGCATGCAATGTATAGGTCTGGTGTAACAACTTTACCTGTTTGACCAATTTGTAATGAATAATCACAGTACTCTGCATCACAAGCACCACGTGATGCTCCAACTGCGCCGCCGAGTACGTCAGCTAATTCTTTTAACGGTTTAAATCCTTCTTCACTCTTCACACCGCGTCCACCAGCGATAATAACTTTCGCTTCAGAAAGATCAACACCTTCTGCAGTTTTACGGACAACATCTTGAATGATTGTACGTAAATCTTTCACATCTACTGTAATAGAAGACACGTCAGCTGTGCGAGACTCGTCTTTTTCAAGAGTTGCAATATTATTTGGACGCACTGTCGCAAATAATATACCATCTGTTACAATCTTCTTCTCAAATGCTTTGCCAGAGTAAATCGGGCGAGTGAAGATAACATTTCCACCTTCAACTTCTAAAGCCGTTACGTCAGAAATTAAACCAGCTTCTAATTTCGCTGCTAATTTTGGTGATAAATCTTTACCAAGTGCCGTATGTCCAAATACAATGCCTTCTGGCTTTTCTTCAGCATATACAGCTAAAAACGCTTGTGCATATCCATCAGATGTATATGATTTTAATTTATCATTTTCAACTGTCACAACGCGATCTGCACCGTAATGAATCAATTCATTTGCAAAAGAGGCAACGCTGTCTCCAACTAGAAGACCTACCACTTCACCGCCTTCTGCAATTGTTTTTGCTGCTGCTACCGCTTCAAACGAAACGTTACGTAGCGATCCATCACGAACTTCACCCATTACTAATACTTTACGAGCCATAGATTTTCCCTCCTGCATATATAATTTCGTATTTTATTAGATTACTTTCGCTTCTGTATGGAGCAACGATACAAGTTCTTTTACTTGATCTTGCAGCTCGCCTTGTAACACTTTTCCTGCATCTTTCTTAGGAGGCAAATAGATTTCAATTGTTTTTGTTTTTGCTTCCACATCATCTTCTTCTAAATCTAAATCATCTAATTCTACTTCTTCTAGTGGCTTCTTCTTCGCTTTCATAATACCTGGAAGTGATGGATAACGCGGTTCATTTAAACCTTGTTGCGCTGTTACTAGAAGAGGTAATGATGATTCAATTACTTCTGTATCCCCTTCAACATCACGCTCAATCTTCACATTTGTACCATCAATTTCAAGCTTCGTAATCGTCGTTACGTATGGGATATTTAACGCTTCAGCTACTCGTGGACCAACTTGTCCAGATGCACCGTCAATCGCAACGTTCCCGCCTAAAATTAAATCGATTTCTTTATCTTTTAAATATTCAGCGAGCACTTTTGCTGTTGTAAATTGGTCACCATTCTCAACATCATCTTCAATGTTAATTAGTACCGCTTTATCGCAGCCCATCGCTAATGCTGTGCGAAGTTCTTTTTCACTATCCTCGCCACCAACTGTTATAACAGTAACTTCTCCACCTTGTGCATCTCTTACTTGAATCGCTTCTTCAATCGCATATTCATCGTAAGGGTTGATGATGAATTCCGCTTCGCCATCGTAAATTGCACCGTTTTTAATTACGATTTTTTCTTCTGTATCAAATGTTCGTTTCATGAGTACGTAGATGTTCATTCCATTTACCCCCTTATTTTTCAGAAAGATTCTATCAATTTTAAAATTCTGTTAATTTTTATTAAAAAAATAATTAGACTACCTACCACTAAATGAAGGCTTACGTTTTTCTAAAAACGCTGCTACGCCTTCTCTTCCATCTTCACTCGTAAATACTTCACCAAAAATCTGTGATTCACGCTGTACACCTTCATAATAATGAGACGACTTTGTCGTTTGTAATAACTCTAGCACAGCACGAGTTGTTGCTGGGCTTTTTCCAGCAATCTGTTTTGCAATTTTAAGCGTATCTTCTAAAATGGATTCTTCAGAAAACACTCCGTTAACAAGTCCCCATTGTAATGCTTCTGTACCAGTAATTGGTGTACTTGTTAACATCATTTCACAAGCTTTCGCTTTACCAACATAACGTGGTAAGCGCTGTGTACCTGCAAAACCAGGAATTAATCCAAGTGTTAATTCAGGTAAACCAAGCTTTGTACTTTCAGTTACAAAGCGCATGTGGCAAGACATAGCAAACTCAAGGCCGCCGCCAAGTGCCGCTCCATGAATTGCCGCAATAACTGGTTTTGAGCATTTTTCAACACGCTCAAACGTAACTTGTCCAAGCTGTGCTAACTCTGTTGCTTGCTTCGCTTCAGTAACAGATGTAAATTCTTTAATATCTGCCCCTGCTGAGAAGAAGCGTCCTTCACCATGTAAAACAACAACACGAATGTTATCATCCTTTTCCACTTGATCGATTAATTCAGTAACGTCATGCATAACTTGTGAAGACATCGCATTAGCTGGCGCATGATTTAACGTCGCCACCGCGATATGATCTTCAACTTTTACAGATAGGAATTTCAACATGATCCCTCCCATTATTGACGATAACCACAAGCTGCAATAAGTAGCCCATGTACCGTTTTTGAAAGTGCGACCAGATCATACTTATGATCGCTCATTACCCAATTGGTCACAACTTCATCTACTGTTCCAAAGATCATTTGTCTTGCCACGCGAACGTTTAAATCCGCCTGAAATTCACCTTGCTTTATACCTGTCTCTAAAATCTCATCCATAACTTGTAAGTAGCCTTTTAATACTTCATTTATTTTAAGGCGCAAGTCTTGATTGGACTGCCTTAGCTCTAATTGCGTAACGATAGCAAGAGGATCATTTTGTGACAACAGCAAGAAGTGCGTTTCTACCAACATGAATAACTTCGCTACAGCGCTTTCAATTCCTGCTATTTTTTGACGAATTGTTTCAACAAATTCTCCCATCTTCTCTTGGAATAAGGATATTAATATATCTTCTTTATTTTTAAAATATAAATAAATCGTGCCATCAGCTACCCCAGCTTGCTTTGCAATTTTAGAAACTTGCGCTTGATGGTATCCATTCTCCGCAATCACAATGACTGCAGCATCAATAATCTGATTGTATTTCGGTCTATTTTTCTTCACTTTACTGTCCCCTTCAAGAAGATGACTGAATGAATAGTCATTCATATTCTTATAATACTGACTATTTAGAAAAGTGTCAATCCTATTTTTTCAAAAAGAAAGGGCCTTAGCCCGTTTGCTCATCCTCATTCTTTCTCTTCTCTTCATCTATTAGGACACGACGTAAAATTTTTCCGACTGTCGTCTTCGGCAACTCACTTCTAAACTCATATACCTTCGGAACTTTGTAAGCTGCTAAATATTTACGTGCAAACTGATCTAATTCTTCTTCAGAACACTCAGCGCCTTCTTTCAAAACAACAAACGCTTTTACAGTTTCCCCTCGGTAAGGATCAGGAACACCGATTGTTACCACTTCTTGCACCTTTTCGTGTTCATATAACACTTCTTCTACTTCACGAGGATATACGTTAAAGCCACTAGCAACGATCATATCTTTCTTACGATCTTTCACATAGAAAAAGCCATCCTCATCCATGTATCCTACATCACCTGTATGGAGCCAGCCATCTTGCAGTACAGCTGCCGTTTCTTCTGGCTTATTCCAATACCCTTTCATAATTTGTGGGCCCTTTACAACAATTTCACCAATTTCACCTGGAGGTAATGACTCTCCTGTTTCAAGTGACATGATGATTGCCTCTGTATCCGGCCACGGTACCCCAATACTTCCCGGCACACGCTTTTCCCACAAAAAATTCCCATGTGTAACTGGTGATGACTCCGTTAATCCATAACCTTCTACTAATTTACCACCTGTAACTCTCTCAAACTCCTCCTGCACTTCTACAGGAAGCGGTGCAGAACCACTAATACAAGCCTGAATTGAAGAAATATCATATTCTTTTAAAAGAGGACTATTTAATAGAGCAATATAAATGGTTGGTGCTCCTGGAAATAGTGTAACTTTATGTTTCTTAATTGCTTCAAAAACCATTTTCATATCAAACTTCGGAATAAGCACCATTTTATATCCTTGCATAATACTTAAATTCATTACAGCTGTCATCCCGTACACATGAAAAAACGGAAGAACACCAAGAATTACCTCTTCTCCTTCTTTACAATTATATAACCAATGCGCTCCCATTAAAGTGTTCGAAACGAGGTTTTTATGCGTTAACATAACCCCTTTTGGAAACCCTGTCGTTCCCCCTGTATACTGCAAAAGGGCTAGATCATTTTCAGGATCACATGGAACTTCAACATCAGCATTGCTTTCTCTTTCTACCGATTTCCAAAGATGAATCGTTTCGCTTTCCGACACATTCACAACAAGATTTGCCTGCTTTTTTTGTACAAATGGATAAAGTAAATTTTTAGGGAATGGTAAAAAATCTGCAATACGGGTTACGATAATATGCTCAAGCTTTGTTGCAGTTTGAACATTAGTAACTCTCGGAAACACTAAATCCAGGCAAAGAATAGCTTTTGCCCCTGAGTCATGAAGTTGGTACTCAAGCTCTCTTTCTGTATAAAGAGGATTCGTTTGTACAACAATCCCCCCCGCAAGCAAAGTACCATAATAACCAATTACAGATTGCGGACAATTCGGTAACATAATCGCAACCCTATCGCCTTTTTCAATACCAAGCCTTTGAAGGTAATTCGCAAATTTCTTTACCTTGTCATGGAAATCTGAAAATGTAACATCTTTACCTAAAAAGTGAAGCGCTTTCTTTTCTGGATAACGAGCAGCCATTTTCTCTAAATATCCATGAAGTGGCTGAATATCATATGAAATCGTACCTGGGATTTCCTCTGGATAACTCTGCAACCAAGGTTTTTCCACTCTCATTCCCCCTTCCAATACTTGTGAAAATAAATGAATGTTCATTCATGATGGTTGTTTTCATTATATTATAGTCGTAACATCGTTACAATCATAATATTCTGACTTTTTATAACTATGCTTTACTTCCTTAACTTCTTATTATATGTAGAAACTCTCCTAATTTTAAAAGAATAAGAGAGTTCACGTTACTTAGCTTAATCTTATAATCGTTAAAACTGCACCAGGTGTAGTCGTTGATAACGTGGCAACAGCTAACAATCCAAACAACTGCAAACTAATTGCACTCCCCGCTGCAAGAGTCGTAATAATTGTCGCACTAAATGAAGTCGTTGCTAATGCAGGGGAATTGATAGTTCCAGCAAGCGGTGCACCATTAATTGTAATTCGCGAACTAACTAATAATGAAGCCGTTATATTAATTGTATATGAAATATAATAATTCCCCGCATTTGCGGCCGTAAATACAGTGTTCCCCCCCGACACTGTAATTCCGGGACCGATATTTTGATTATTCGGAAGTGGGACATTTGTTCCACCAAGCAGTACCGATATCGCTGTACCCGAAGTATTATTTGCAAATGCATATGTTGCCGTGATACTTGTACCTGTTACTCCCGTCGCTCCTGTTTCACCTGTTGCTCCTGTCGCTCCTGTTGGACCTGTTGCTCCCGTTACTCCTGTTGCTCCTGTTGCTCCTGTTGCTCCTGTTGCTCCTGTTGCTCCTGTTGCTCCTGTTGCTCCTGTTGCTCCTGTTTCTCCCGTTGCTCCCGTTACTCCCGTTGCTCCTGTTGCTCCTGTTGCTCCTGTTGGGCCTGTTGGGCCTGTTGGACCTGTTGCTCCTGTTGCTCCCGTTGCTCCCGTTTCACCTGTTTCACCTGTTGCCCCCGTTGCTCCTGTTGGACCTGTTACTCCTGTTGCTCCCGTTACTCCCGTTGAACCTGTCGCTCCCGTTACTCCCGTTGAACCTGTCGCTCCCGTTACTCCCGTTGAACCTGTCGCTCCCGTTACTCCCGTTGAACC
>NZ_JAWRYM010000961.1:0-250 GCF_046534555.1 Bacillus sp. SIMBA_074
TTCTGCGTATTCTATGTGTGTATTTTGTATGTATTCTGTGCGGATTCTGTGCGTTCTTTCTGTGTGTTCTTTCTGTGTATTCTGTGTGCGTATTCTGTGTGCATTCTGTATGTTCTTTCTGCGCATTCTGTGTACGTACTCTATATATGTATTCTGTATGTTCTCTCTGTGTATTCTGTGTATGTATTCTGTGCGCATTTTGTACGTTCTTTCTGCGCATTCTGTATGCGCATTCTGTGTGTATTCTGTG
>NZ_JAWRYM010000962.1:0-249 GCF_046534555.1 Bacillus sp. SIMBA_074
CCGTCCTTCATCGACTCCTAGTGTCAAGGCATCCACCGTGCGCCCTTTCTAACTTAACCAAACTAAAATTAAAAAAATATGAGCTACACTGTTATCTAGTTTTCAAAGAACATACATTTAAACTTGAGAGATAGTTCTCTCAAAACTGAACGAAACAAAACAAGTCAACGTTTATTGATGAACTGCGTTCATCAATTCTCCATAGAAAGGAGGTGATCCAGCCGCACCTTCCGATACGGCTACCTTGTT
>NZ_JAWRYM010000963.1:0-249 GCF_046534555.1 Bacillus sp. SIMBA_074
GGTGGCCTTTGGAAGGCGAGTTATGAAACTGAAAACATAGTCTTTTTCTCCTTCCTGCTTAAAATCCGAAGGCGTTCTGGAAAAGCTTGAAAAGGTGCGATTGTGTAAGATATAAATTTGCAAATAGCGAAATGCGAATTTGCGAAAATGGCACCGAGAAAACTTTATATCGGCAGAAAGATACGCGAAATACGCGAGCAACATAAGGCAACCCAGTCGGGCTTTGCTGAACGCCTCGGTATTTCAACG
>NZ_JAWRYM010000964.1:0-249 GCF_046534555.1 Bacillus sp. SIMBA_074
CCGGCCGCCGCGAACGCCAGCGCCGACCCGACGTCCCAGGCGTTGGGCAGCAGAAACGGCTCGTCGGCGTAATGCAGTTCGCGGAACGTCATGGTGTCCCTTCCAGGAGGAGGGTATCGCCGGGAGGTCACCCGTGAGTAGGCCCGCGACCGCGCTCGGGCTGGCACACGCGACGCTATGCGTCGCTCCAGACCGGCCGCGCCTGCGCCGCAAGGGCGATCAGCGGGGCACTGTCGAGCACGACATGGG
>NZ_JAWRYM010000965.1:0-249 GCF_046534555.1 Bacillus sp. SIMBA_074
GAGAACCACAAGGTCAACCTTGTCTATATCAATTACATTTTCTGTGATATGCAGGTCGTTAAATTGATAGTTTCCATGTGGGCTTGATATGCTTATGCCGTTTTCTTTCAATTGTTCGGCACGTTTTTTTCGGACAAGGTATTGAACATGCTGACCAGCCTGCTGCAATCTGCCTCCAAAGTAAGAACCGAGTGCTCCGGCCCCTATAATGACAATATTCAAAGTGCACACCTCTCTTTTGGTTAAGAT
>NZ_JAWRYM010000966.1:0-249 GCF_046534555.1 Bacillus sp. SIMBA_074
AGCCGCGATCTGCTTGGCGCATACCTCTGCGTTGAGACCGCCTGAAACCCGGTGCTCCCGCTCTTACCTCACGGCTCGGCCGGACCGTTCGGCTCAGCGAACCGGAGCCGCCGCCTGCTGAGCCAGCCACTGATCGAAGGTCGTGGCGAAGATCTCGGCGTCCGGGCCCGGCACCAGTTCACGATCGGTGAGCAGGGCGCCGAAGTACCGCGATTCCGGATCTGCCACGACCGTACGCTCATCGTGGCG
>NZ_JAWRYM010000967.1:0-249 GCF_046534555.1 Bacillus sp. SIMBA_074
CAAGCCGGCGCTGCCCAACCAGATGAGCTACTGGCAGAACTACGAGAAGTTCTTCGTCAGCTTCCTCAAGGCGATGTGGGGCGACAAGGCCACCGCCGACAACCAGTGGGGCTACGACTGGCTGCCCAAGCTCGACATCCCGCAGTACGACGCGATGAAGATGTTCGACAAGCTCAAGGACGGCGAAGTCAACATCTATTTCTGCCAGGGCTTCAATGCGCTGCTCTCGTTCCCCAACCGCGGCAAGCT
>NZ_JAWRYM010000968.1:0-249 GCF_046534555.1 Bacillus sp. SIMBA_074
GAACTTCCTCGCGTTCCGCCGTCACGGCGACGAGGAGAACGGGCGCGGCGACCGCTGACCGGCGAGCGCTGACCGGCGAGCGCTGAGCGCACAGCGGCCGCGCGCGCGGCCTGCCGCGGCTGGGGCGGCCTCCGGGTCGGGCGTAGGATCGTGCGGTGAATTCGCGTCGCTCCTGGGTCGTCTACGGGATCGGCGTATTCGCCTACCTGATCGCGGTGATGCAGCGCACGACGATCGGCGTCGCCGGGG
>NZ_JAWRYM010000969.1:0-249 GCF_046534555.1 Bacillus sp. SIMBA_074
GCCACGCTTATCATCGTGACACTGGTTGTCAATTTACTGGTCGCCGTTTATATGGCTCTGTTGGCAAGATTACAGCCAAAGCAACCAGCCTTCAGGCACTGGGCTGCGGCGTGTTTTATTTTTGTGATTGCCAGCCTGCTGGCGGCAAGCCGGGTTTATCAGGTGTCTGCCATAGTCAGCGTATTGCTTGCGCATGCTTTGCTGGCATTGCCTCCGCTTCTGATAGCAACCGGCCTGGTCAGGTTTATT
>NZ_JAWRYM010000970.1:0-249 GCF_046534555.1 Bacillus sp. SIMBA_074
ATTCACTTGCAAAACATTCCAAAAATCTGTAAAGCAAAATTTGGTTATCCCGGTATTGTCTATACGAGTAATCCCAGTTCCTTGCTCCCCTGATGTTACAAAATGTAAAAAGCTGTTGATAAGCCCGCCGTGAGATACAACGACAATTGTCTCGTTCGGATGAGCTTTCGCCAGCTCCGTTAATGCAGTTACAGCTCGTTTTTGCATACACTCAAACGTTTCAATTCCGCAAGCTGCTTCATCTTGGTT
>NZ_JAWRYM010000142.1:0-399 GCF_046534555.1 Bacillus sp. SIMBA_074
TATGGAATGTAGCTTCTCATAATATGTCCTAACAAATCTGAGTTGACCGCAAGGTTATCGTGAATTTTGGCTCTTCCCTTTACCGTATAGTTGCAGATTGTTTGGGTAAAGTTCATGCACTTCTTGTGTTTCTGGGCATGTATTGGCACGAAGACCATGTCCTGTATTTTGTATAATTTGGGCTGATAACCTTTGTACCGCTCTTTCATTGCCGGGGACATATCACTTGCGATAGCTTGAGTTCTGTGTTCATTCAAGCGATTGTATAAGACTTTCTGAAGACTATAGCTAATCCCAGATAGATTTTTCGTAATGTTGGTGGCACGACAGTAGTAATTTTGAATGCCTATGACAGTTGAATTAAAGTTGTGAACGGTCTCTCGACATGGGTTTTTTTGG
>NZ_JAWRYM010000971.1:0-249 GCF_046534555.1 Bacillus sp. SIMBA_074
TAGCACGCTGTACACCACGGAATTTTTTCAACGCCTCGCTGCACAGCTTTCCGATGATGGTGTAATGGTTTGCCAGTCGTTTTCACCCGAAGACGCACCCACTGTTTATTGGAGTATAGAACTCTCGTTAAAGGCTGCGGGACTTCACACACAATCCTATCACTGTCTGGTTCCTTCCTTTGGTGACTGGGGCTTTCACTTGGCAGCACCGAAACCACTCATCCGCAAGACAGACAGCATACCTGTACC
>NZ_JAWRYM010000972.1:0-249 GCF_046534555.1 Bacillus sp. SIMBA_074
GGTCGAAACTACGCTTTGATGCGGCAGTATGTAGACGGTGATCAAGACATTCTCCATAGAGCTGAAGATAAGGGGAAGCCAAATAACAAGATCGTACTCAATTTCGCCCGAAAGATCATCGACTTTGGTACCTCATACATTGCCAGTAACCCTATTCGTTACTCTGCAAATGAAGCTGGTACAGAAGTAGACGAACTCACTAAAAAGCTGCAAACAGTCCTGATGGATAACGATGAGGAAAGCTTATCC
>NZ_JAWRYM010000973.1:0-249 GCF_046534555.1 Bacillus sp. SIMBA_074
CTCGGCCTCTGGATCGGGCTCGGACTCGGCGTCGTCGCCCTGGGCGCGGGAGCAGCCTCGCTGGTACTCATCGCCCCGGGAACCACCGTCGCCGGAATCCCGGTCGGATGGATGACACCGGGCGCCGCGGCCGAAGCGATCAGCACGCATCTCGCCGAGACCGAGGTCACGCTCACCGGCGACGGAGATGACGCGGTCCTGACCGGCGCCGACCTCGGCGCGTCCCTCGATGCGACCGCTCTCGCCGAT
>NZ_JAWRYM010000974.1:0-249 GCF_046534555.1 Bacillus sp. SIMBA_074
GGTTATATTGTTGCCCGTCATCATGGATAATGCTGCGTGTAGTTTCCCAAGCAGTGTAGATAACATTGGCATCTAATCCATTGAAAGTCTCAATAACCTTCAGCAAGTGGTTGTCGAATAAAGCGTAATCTTTTAATTCTGGCATTCCACTTTTCGTTTTTTCTCCCTTACTCATCAACCAAAGTTTTTGATAATGGGTAAGATTGTCCACAAAAATATTATCGTAATTAGCGATATTCGCTTTTGCAT
>NZ_JAWRYM010000143.1:0-399 GCF_046534555.1 Bacillus sp. SIMBA_074
CATTGTTGCAACGCTCCGAGTTTCCGAGATGAAGTAAGGCGTGTAGGGCATAATCTGTACTTTTGGAGAACTGCAAGCTCCCCTCCTCCCTTCTCAACATTATCATTATTACAGACCTGTAGTGTCCATAATAAATGATTCAACTCCAAGTTGCAATATCATTCTTGATCCGATCCTTTTCGCCGTTCCCCCTTAACTTGCGCTCTACATTGTAAATGTGCTAAGCAAAGACGGCCAAACAGAAATTTTCTCGTGGCAGGATGGACATACTGTTTCCCCCGCTAAATAATACAGATGCCTAGCCAATGTTTGCTCCCCGATCGCTTCCGCCCGCTCCGCTAATGTTCGTATTTCTTCATCTGCAAATGACGTGACCGGAACGATTACATGCGATGCCTG
>NZ_JAWRYM010000975.1:0-249 GCF_046534555.1 Bacillus sp. SIMBA_074
GGCTGTCTTCAGACAAGGTGGACGAGACGGTCACACGCCCCGTAGAGGAGGCTGTGCGTGCATTAGGCAGTGCACTCACAATCGAGACTTCCTCTCGTGCTGGCTCAGGAACCGTTACCGTAGAGACGACAGAAAGCATTGGCTCTGACTACAAGGAGCGCTTGGAAAAGAAGCTGGAGGAAGTCACGAAGCAGCTTCCTGTGAAGGAATGGAGTATTAGCCAGGATAATCTGGCAGACAGTCGGATCG
>NZ_JAWRYM010000976.1:0-249 GCF_046534555.1 Bacillus sp. SIMBA_074
CTGCTAAATCATAATTTTTCACGCTAACCGTTTGCGGAAAATATTGCGAAGAAAATAATTCCTGCAAGCAAACGATTTGTGCACCTTTATTTACTGTTTCTTTTATTTTCCCTATCGTTTTTTGAATATTTTCAGCAATGAATTCCCCGCAATGAATTTGAATAAGCCCAACTTTCACTTTTGACATTTTCTCACTACCTACCTTTTATCATTTTTTATCTTATACGGTTGTGACGACCTGGTTTTCAT
>NZ_JAWRYM010000977.1:0-249 GCF_046534555.1 Bacillus sp. SIMBA_074
CGGTGAACCCCTGAGCCGACCCTGATTGCGGCCCTCCACGGGTGCGGGGGCGCTCGGGGTCTGCTTGGATCGTGGCATGTCCTCCACGGCTCCCGCCGGCCCGCGCACGGTCGCCGGTCGACCTCCGCTCGCGCGCCCGCGCTCGTGCGTGGTGAGCGGGGTGAGCGCCGGGCTGGCCGACCACCTGGGCTGGCCCGTCACCGCGGTGCGCTGGGCATTCGTCGGGGCGTCTCTCCTCGGCGGGGCAGG
>NZ_JAWRYM010000144.1:0-399 GCF_046534555.1 Bacillus sp. SIMBA_074
TTCTTTCTTAATTACCTCCCCCTAGCAAGTCATCGTCAGAGCCATCCTCGTCGCTAGAGATTAGCCCATCGTTGATACTTTCAAGAACTTGTTCAGAACTGTACTTAGTTCCGGGATTAAGATCAAGTAGCTTCGCTGCTCGTTCTTCGAGCCATATACCTTCATTTCCATTTGAATCAACCGCTACAAAAATAAAACCACCTGCGTAGTCCGAATATTTCCCTTGAACATCTTTACCATTCTCTTGAATGATATCCTTGTACATTTCATACAATTCCGGCCCTGTTTTTTCGAGACCTGCTTGAATTGGCTCAGTATCCGTTGCTATAACTATGCCTTTAGCATTATCTCCCTCCATAATAAACCACAGTTTTTCATCTGAAGGTACTAGTAAATCAG
>NZ_JAWRYM010000978.1:0-249 GCF_046534555.1 Bacillus sp. SIMBA_074
GAAGGTGCTGTTTTCTTAGAATCGGACATTATTAAACCTCCTCAAGAACCTGCAATCCCTTTTTCCCTCTTTGATGAAAGCAATCCGTTTCATGTTTCGTGTCTATCCCCGTGCTTTATGATCACTTCAAGCAATCCGGTTGCTCTTCTCTAATTCTATCCCAAAGAGGCTGAAAACTCAGCCATCCCTCATATTCAGTTCCCGTTTGTTCTGCAGTTAACTTTGCATACTCCTGTTCTATAAAAATGG
>NZ_JAWRYM010000979.1:0-249 GCF_046534555.1 Bacillus sp. SIMBA_074
GTCTGAATGTTTACCAGTTTGAACATGATTCTGAGCCAAAAAAATCAGCTAAATTTCACTCGGTTTCATTACCTGAAGGGACTATTGTGGAGTATCTTCAGGCCAAAGAGGAAAAAACCGTTTTATATAATGGCTTTCATTACATCAAATGTCGAGTACTTGATATTCCAACGGAGCTAACCTCATTGGAAGGAAAATTTGTTTGGTTAGCATCAGGGAAAAACTCAAAATTTGATCGTTTAATGTCGG
>NZ_JAWRYM010000980.1:0-249 GCF_046534555.1 Bacillus sp. SIMBA_074
CTCCGGCGAACCAGCTGGCGAGGTACTCGACACGGAAGCGTCCGACCACCTCCCCGTCTGAGACGGCATCCCGGAGAAGTCTGCTCAACGCGCGGAATCGCCGACGAGACGAGAAATAGGGCACCAGTTCGGCGGCGGCTCCGCTCGCCGCTCCGACGCGGGCGAGAAGGGTGTCGGTGATCAGCTGGCGCCAGCCCACGTTCAGCCAGAAGACCATGCGGACGAGGGCGGCCGGAGATCGGGATCCTT
>NZ_JAWRYM010000981.1:0-249 GCF_046534555.1 Bacillus sp. SIMBA_074
CTCGCAGTAGTTGTTGTAGTCCAGGTTGGCCCAGTAATTCTCGTCGAGAGCGTAGCGCACCGCCAGCGTCGCGGTCAACTGTTCGCTGATGCGGTAGTTGGCGTTGAACCCGACCAGCGCATAGGCATCCTGCTTGACCGTCACCGGCCCGTAGACCGGGTTCTCGACGTTGTAGCCCTCCACCGCGCTCTGCCACATCACCGTTGCGCCCAGGCTCAGGCGATCCCACGCGCCGGGCAGGGTGTACCG
>NZ_JAWRYM010000145.1:0-398 GCF_046534555.1 Bacillus sp. SIMBA_074
CATAAAAAACTTCATTAGCTTCTTTATCCATAGAAAACATCATAATTGAAAGTTCGAACGGTTGAATAAAAACTGTGAAATCTAATATTTCTATCTCATTATAATAATTTAAATCAAGTATTTCCTTTATATTTTTGATTAAATTAACAGAGTTTTTCTCAAGATTTATTTTTAGTGTGCTAATGTAATTTTCAGTTGTAAACAAATAAATTCACTCCTTACTCTAATTAGTAATCTTATACCATTATATAAAATTATTAGCATTAAAAATATCATTTCTTCTTCAACTAAACTGCCAGTTAGCCCAAAAAGAAAAATGATCGCCACAGCGATCATCCTAACGCCCCCGTTTGCATAAATACATTTATTCACAATCCTGTTTAGAAGATCTTTGTTGT
>NZ_JAWRYM010000982.1:0-249 GCF_046534555.1 Bacillus sp. SIMBA_074
TTGCGCCAATCTCATGGGTGCCGCCGTCTTTTGTTCGAACATTATTTACAAAGCTTAAAATATTTTCTGAATAACCATCGTTGAATTGAAAGGCCAGATCGACTTCAATCCCATTCTGTTCCCCTTCCAGACTGACAACACTATGAAGGGTTTCTTTTTCTTCATTCAAGTAATCCACAAAAGCTTCTATTCCATTTTCATAGTGAAAAGTTTCTTGCTGGTCGTTACGTTCATCCGTCAATTCAATTT
>NZ_JAWRYM010000983.1:0-249 GCF_046534555.1 Bacillus sp. SIMBA_074
AGGGCTTCCTCATTAAGGCTTTGAGTTAGATTGGTCTCTATACTCGTATCTTACTGAGGGGCTCTATTAAACCGGATATTTAACGAGCTACAGGAATGCTAACAGGTGCATTAGTAAAAAATTGAAGGGTGATCATTAATTGAAAAATCCAGTAAAGATTCAGGCCATTATTGAAGAATTGGAAATGCAGTTTGATGAGTCTCGGACATTTTTAAATGTAAAAACTGGTGAAATCATTTCAGTAACTTT
>NZ_JAWRYM010000984.1:0-249 GCF_046534555.1 Bacillus sp. SIMBA_074
GGTTCCAACACCCTCCTGCAGGCATCAATCGCCGCCTGCTTGAACAGCGTCTCGATTTGGCCAACTACCGGGTAGACGCGGACGGGCGGAGGGAGGAAGGAAACGACCTCGGCCATAGTGTGCCGCCCGCTACCCTGTTGCACACTTACCGCTACCGGGCGAATGATGGCGAGCACGGCCGGTTTCCCGTCGATGTCGAATTCTTCTTCTCGGACGCTTTGCCCAATGATCTCTCCAGTAAGGTCCTGC
>NZ_JAWRYM010000985.1:0-249 GCF_046534555.1 Bacillus sp. SIMBA_074
CTCGTGGCCGGGTGAGACCACCATGCGCTCGGAGGCACCGAAGTTCGGGCCCTGCACGCGTGGCATGTCGCGGTCGCCGGGCAGTTGCTCGGCAGGCATGCACAGCGCGGGGCGGGCTAAGGCCGGCAAGGCGCGCGAGATGGGATGGCAGATGGCGGTGGTGTTGCGCGCGCCCCAGGTCCAGTCAGCCGGATCCTGGGATTCGTCGCTGAGCTCGCGCTCGACCTGGCGCGCGGCGTCGGCGAGCAG
>NZ_JAWRYM010000986.1:0-249 GCF_046534555.1 Bacillus sp. SIMBA_074
TACGGACACCGAAGATTTTAATGATGATTCGGAATTCATAAGGGACCTTGTTAAACAAAAGGTTCAACGTCTTAAGGCCTTTTTCAAAGTTTTAAAAGCTGACTTATCCCAGGTTGAATCTAGTATTTTAGATAAGACACTGTTCAACCCTTACAATCGTTTTTCCATTAATGAAGAGAGCAATTTTACAAGTTTAATGTCAAAGGACTTCCCGATTCTCGAGGACTTTTATGTCGATTTATGTACATT
>NZ_JAWRYM010000987.1:0-249 GCF_046534555.1 Bacillus sp. SIMBA_074
GGTGATCCTCATCGACCGCTCCAGGAACCCAACGTGCACCATACCATTCCAGCTCTACAGGCTGCTCAGCAAACCAAGGATCAATTTGTGCCAGCTGCTTCAATGCTGCTGCCATTTCTGCCTTTGCGTCCTCCATCTGATCTCCTGGCGCCGCACCCATACGTCCCTCCAGCTTTACGAGGTCAGCTACTGAAGAAGGCCATTTTCCCCCTTCGATCACACCGATGTTGATTGGGATCGGGATCGGCA
>NZ_JAWRYM010000988.1:0-248 GCF_046534555.1 Bacillus sp. SIMBA_074
AACAAGGTAGCCGTATCGGAAGGTGCGGCTGGATCACCTCCTTTCTATGGAGAATTGATGAACGCAGTTCATCAATATAAGTTTCCGTGTTTCGTTTTCGTTTAGTTTTGAGAGTTCAATATAAGTATTGACTCTTAAATAGGAATATGATATAAATAAATTCCGCAATTTGTATGGGCCTATAGCTCAGCTGGTTAGAGCGCACGCCTGATAAGCGTGAGGTCGATGGTTCGAGTCCATTTAGGCCC
>NZ_JAWRYM010000146.1:0-398 GCF_046534555.1 Bacillus sp. SIMBA_074
TTTGGCAGATGCAGCACGAACGGAACAAATAGAAGGTGTTGTTTTGTCCAATGAATGGCTGGATGCTTTTCCGGTTCATATTGCCGAGAAGAAAAAGACAGGCTGGCAGGAAGTGTGGGTGACGGAGCACCAGGACCAATTTATTGAGGAATGTAGAGAGGTCACTCCTGAGCTGGGGCGGTATTTGGAAGCATTGGAGATGAAGCTACCCGCAGGAATGCGAATCGAGGTCAATCTGGAGCTGGAAAAGGCTGCGGAGGATGTTTCACGACTGCTGAAAAAAGGGTTTGTGGTTACTATCGATTACGGTGATCTGCAGGAGGATTTGTATCATCAAAGCCGTAAGCAAGGAACACTGATGTGTTATTATCGTCATCAGGCACATGGAAATCCATACA
>NZ_JAWRYM010000989.1:0-248 GCF_046534555.1 Bacillus sp. SIMBA_074
TCGGTAGCTCAGTCGGTAGAGCAGAGGACTGAAAATCCTCGTGTCGGCGGTTCGATTCCGTCCCGAGCCACCATTTTGAAATCGCAAGCCGGCTTAGCTCAATTGGTAGAGCAACTGACTTGTAATCAGTAGGTTGGGGGTTCAAGTCCTCTAGCCGGCACCACTTTCAAAATGAGCCATTAGCTCAGTTGGTAGAGCATCTGACTTTTAATCAGAGGGTCGAAGGTTCGAATCCTTCATGGCTCACC
>NZ_JAWRYM010000990.1:0-248 GCF_046534555.1 Bacillus sp. SIMBA_074
TAATAACGGTAGAAACATTTAAATTTACTACTTCTTCAACTTCTTCAGGTGTAACCAGGTGAGGACCAAAACTAAAAAATGTATCGAAACTTTTCGATCGAGTCAAATATCTTGGATTTCTCTGTAAAATATCTTCTGCTGTCATATCAATAATGGTAGTAAAACCAGCAATTACATTTGGGGCATCTTCTTCAGAAACATCTTTACACTCCTTTCCAATTACAATTCCAAGCTCTGCTTCTCCTGTT
>NZ_JAWRYM010000991.1:0-248 GCF_046534555.1 Bacillus sp. SIMBA_074
CGCGTGGAAGTCGATCTCCAGGTTGGTATGGCGGACGTTGCCCTTGCCCTTGCCATAGGCAAGGAAGGCGCCGGCGTGCTCCCTGCTGTCGTCCTCGGCATCGATGTTGCGATAAAGGTCCAGGCCTATCTGCAGCGCATCGAAGCGATAGTCGAAAGCGGGGCCCTTCTCGCCGTACAGCCCGATGCGATCGCCGTCGCGCTTTCCGTCATGGCCGATATAGCGCAGCCACGCGCCGCTCATGCCCT
>NZ_JAWRYM010000992.1:0-248 GCF_046534555.1 Bacillus sp. SIMBA_074
CTCATTTCCAAGCCACCAGCACCAAGTGTTGAAGAAAAAGTATTGGCACAGATCAAAAATTGCAAAAAGCCAGTCGTTGTCTACTTCATCGGCGGAGAAGAAACCGCAGTCGTAGCCGCAGGCGGACATTTTGCCAAAACGACAAAAGAAGCAGCCCTCAAAGCAGTAGTTCTGGCAGGTGCCAACGAGGATGAGCTTAACAAGCGTGCACTCAATTGGCCTTTGATTGAAGAAGTACGCGCAAAATT
>NZ_JAWRYM010000993.1:0-248 GCF_046534555.1 Bacillus sp. SIMBA_074
CTGACAGTGGGAACAAAAGAGCAAGCCGAGGAATTTGCTCGGCAATCGAATGAGGAATATACAATCGAAACGCAGCAAGCCCAAATAACGCGAGGCACAAAAGAGTCGGTAAGAGCCAAGCTGCGAGAGTTGCAGGAAAAATTTGCAGTCGACGAGCTGATCGTCGTTTCGACCAATGTGCAAAACTTTGAACAGAGAAAGCGTTCCTACGTTTTACTGAAGGAAGCTTTCACCGAGCTGGAAGGGAG
>NZ_JAWRYM010000994.1:0-248 GCF_046534555.1 Bacillus sp. SIMBA_074
CTTGTAGGCTCATTTGGCGGTTTGATCCTTACTTATTGCTCCTATCGCTTAGCGATTAGGCGTCCAACACGATTCTTTGGTCATTATGGAAAAGAGATTATCGGGAAATGGTTACATTATCCGCTCGTTCTTACGATGATCTTTTCTTTTTTGTATTCAGCGGCTTTCGTCCTGCGGGAAATGCAAGATTTTATGGTAGAGGTTTTTTTGCCCGATACTCCGGATTGGGCTGTTACCGCCATCTTTAG
>NZ_JAWRYM010000995.1:0-248 GCF_046534555.1 Bacillus sp. SIMBA_074
TTGCCGGCCCGTTCAGTAATTTGCTTGTTGCAATTTTAGGGTATTTAATTTTTTACGGGTTACTGGCGGCAGGCGTTGGACCTGATTTACCGTTTTTCATTCAGCCATTCTTCGAGATGCTCATCAACTTAAATATCCTTTTGTTTGTATTTAATCTGATACCGCTGCCGCCGCTCGATGGTTATAGGATCGTACAGGATCTTGTTTCAGCTGATTTGCGGGCAAAAATGACCCAGTATGAACAATAT
>NZ_JAWRYM010000996.1:0-248 GCF_046534555.1 Bacillus sp. SIMBA_074
CCTGCCTCATGCACCTAGTGCTCAATTAGCAGAGTCCCAAGCTGAGCAAATCGTCCAGGTCCTTGTGAAAAAATGGGCAAATGAACCACTTCCAGAAAGCTTCCCTACCATGAAATTAAAAGGGACATTAGGCTCTCTTGGGAAGAAACAAGGTTTTGGTCTTGTTGCAAACCGCCCTATTACGGGAAGAGTGGCACGATTAATGAAATCAGGCATTCTCTGGATGTATAAATACCATAACGGTTGAT
>NZ_JAWRYM010000997.1:0-248 GCF_046534555.1 Bacillus sp. SIMBA_074
GGGATGTCGTCGAAGCCGACCACGCTCAGGTCGTCGGGGATGCGGCGGCCCCGCTCGTTCGCTGCGTGATAGACGCCGAGTGCCATCTGGTCGTTGGAGGCGAACACGGCGGTCACAGCGGCGTCATCGAGCACGTGGAGGCCCAGGCGGTACCCGGATTCGGCCGTCCAGTCGCCCTCCCGCACCGACGGGGCCTCGAGCCCGGCCTCCCCCAACTCCGTGCGGTACCCGTGCGCGCGTGCCTGCGC
>NZ_JAWRYM010000998.1:0-248 GCF_046534555.1 Bacillus sp. SIMBA_074
GCCGACGGCGCATCCGAAGCGGGCAATCCCTCCACGGATGACGCAGCAACGATCTTCTACACATCCGGCTCGCGGGTCAGCACGACCTCGTGCCCATGCGCCTGCAGGCAGTCGCGGATCGCGCTGATCGCGGTGCTCTTGCCCGCGCCCTCGACACCTTCCAGGCTGATGAAGCGCGGAGGCTGCAGCAGCGCCGGACTCATGGCGTGGGCACCGGTTCGGCCGGCTGGCGCCGGCGTTGCAGGTAG
>NZ_JAWRYM010000999.1:0-248 GCF_046534555.1 Bacillus sp. SIMBA_074
TAGGCAGGTCGATTCTCTCCGCCAAAAAGGACTGGTTAACGTAAAAATAGGGCGAGCGGGCTGTCAACTAACGCCGAAGGGCTATGCCTATATAAAGAATCAAGAGGAAGATCTCTAGACTACTGTCTTCATGAAAAAAAAGGATATAATGGAGGTAAATGAAAGCGGAAAGAAAGGATGTGGTAACAGATGCAACAAAGAGGAGTTCGTATGGGTTACTTCCTAGCCATTTCGCTTTTGCTTTCAGC
>NZ_JAWRYM010001000.1:0-248 GCF_046534555.1 Bacillus sp. SIMBA_074
GGTCGATCGGACGGGCGTTCCGCCTGAGGAGTTGCGGCAGATCGCCCGGCTCATGGAGTCGCTCGCGGGTCTGCGGGAAGCCGAGCAGACCCTCTCTCAGGCTTCACGCCGGTACATGCGCCTCAATGAGACCGACATGCGTGCGCTGCACTATCTGATCGTGTGTGCGAATCGGAGCCTGGTGGCGACACCCGGGGGTATAGCTCACCACCTCGACGTCTCGACGGCCGCGACGACCAAGCTCCTCG
>NZ_JAWRYM010001001.1:0-248 GCF_046534555.1 Bacillus sp. SIMBA_074
CCTGGATCCAGGAATTCTCCGCGAACAGTTCGTTGGGCTGGTGGAACACCGTGCCGGTCTCGCGGAACAGGTCGATGCGGTGCTGCAGCGTCGCCGGCAGCACCATCTCGCCGCAGGCGCGCCAGTAGTCGGTGTCGCGGCGATCAGTCAGGGCGTAGTGCAGGATCACGAAGTCGCGCACGTGCACGATCTCCTCGGCCATCTGCCGGTTGTACTCGGCCGTGCCGCTGGCGGTGATGACATGCGGG
>NZ_JAWRYM010001002.1:0-248 GCF_046534555.1 Bacillus sp. SIMBA_074
GTACAAGCCGGCGCCCAGGCAGGCGACGATCAGCGCCTTGCTCCAGATGATGCCGTTGATGCCGTCGATCAGGGACTCCATGCGGGTGCGACTCCTCTGGCTGGAAGGATGGCCCCGGGCGGGGGGACGGCCCGATTCTGCCCACTCCGGCGCGACCAGGTGCGCGCGGAACTGCACGAACCGGCGCGACGCGCCGCCTTCAGGCGGAAAGGGACCGGCGGACCCGCGCGAACAGGCGCAGGTCATGC
>NZ_JAWRYM010001003.1:0-248 GCF_046534555.1 Bacillus sp. SIMBA_074
GTAAGCTAGGCGGTACAGGCTTAGGTTTAGCCATCAGTCAAGAAATCTGCCACCAAATGGGAGGGGAAATTGGTTACCGGGATGCAAAAGGCGGAGGGGCCAACTTCTTTATCGTGCTGCCAAGGAAATATCCATGATTAACATGCCACTAAGTATGCGGGTAGTATTGCTTGTGCTGGTCACAAGCGCAGTTCTTGTGGGTGGGATGTTATTGACGGTTTACCAGCTTATGATCTCTGACTATACAG
>NZ_JAWRYM010001004.1:0-248 GCF_046534555.1 Bacillus sp. SIMBA_074
GGACAGCGTGGTCTGATTGTCGCACCTCCAAAAGCTGGTAAAACGATGCTTATCAAAGAAATTGCCAATGCGATAACCACGAACCATCCTGAATCGGAATTGATTGTACTATTGATCGATGAACGCCCGGAAGAAGTGACGGACATTGAACGCTCCGTTGCTGGAGACGTGGTGAGTTCAACGTTCGATGAAGTGCCTGAAAACCATATAAAGGTGGCAGAGCTAGTGTTGGAAAGAGCTATGCGCCT
>NZ_JAWRYM010001005.1:0-248 GCF_046534555.1 Bacillus sp. SIMBA_074
GGCCGGAGGGCTTCGTTATCTACCTCACGACGCAATCGAACGAGCCGCCGGCCGGCGTGTTCGCGCAGAAGCTTCGATATGCGCGGGACGTTCGCGACGGAAAGATTGATGACCCGTGTTTTGTGCCGGTCATCTACGAGCATCCCGACGACATGCGCGCCCGGAAGGAACACCTGCTGGTCGAGAATTTGGCGATGGTCAATCCGAATTTCGGGTACTCGGTCGATCAAGCGTTTCTCGAGCGCGAG
>NZ_JAWRYM010001006.1:0-248 GCF_046534555.1 Bacillus sp. SIMBA_074
GGCGTGCGGAGCACCTGCGGGGCCGCAGGCCTCACCCACATCGGATGCGGTCCGCCCGAGCCCGGCTCCGAGCCCCGAGCCGGTGAGCTCCAGCGTCCCGGAGACTCCCGGCGAGCTCACGTGTGAATCCATGATCTCGGCGGGAACGGTTTCCGTGTTCACGGATATGGGATGGACCGCGCAGTCGAAGGAGTTCGTCGTCGGCGGGGTCGCGCTGACCGACGGGCTGCTGTGCTTCTGGGCCGACT
>NZ_JAWRYM010000147.1:0-396 GCF_046534555.1 Bacillus sp. SIMBA_074
GCGCTGCTTCGCCGACAAACGCGACGTGCTCTAGGCTGGGTCGGAGCAGTCGCCCGTGGCGGTGGCAGACGAGTTGAGGCAGGTGGACCCCAGGCTCGGCCCGTTCCCGGCCATGCTGCAGGCTCTGGCCGATGTCGGCGCGCTGCTCGGTGAACGGGTCGCCGACCATGCTGCGCAGCGTCGCGAGGTGATCTCCGGGAGTCCGGAGCTGCAGGAGCGCGCGCAGGCAAAGTACGCTGCCGTTTCCGACGCCGTCGGCGCGGCGTTGGTGGAGCGTGGCGCCGACCCGTCGACATCCACGCTTTTCGCGGATGTCGGCGTTGCGATCTTCCGCAGAGGCTTCGAACGGTGGACCGACGCCCCCCATGAAGCCGACCTGGCGTCGCGCATCCGCGA
>NZ_JAWRYM010000022.1:0-88545 GCF_046534555.1 Bacillus sp. SIMBA_074
CCCTCCAAGTAATAGTGTAACATCCATGTGTGTATATGGTCTTTTTTACACTGTCTACCTAAAGGGGATAATATCAATTCTAGTCTTTTTTTATTTGATTAGCAGAAAAAAACATGGAGAAAACACGGAAAGGACATTGGAAGTACATCTTTTATTTTTAGAATATTCTTAGTTTTAAAATACTTTAGAAAGGAAGATTGTAATGAGATTAACTCCAAGAGAAATTGATAAACTGCTGGTAGTTGTTGCGGCTGATTTAGCGTATCGACGAAAGGAGAGAGGGCTTAAGTTAAACTATCCAGAAAGTATCGCTATTATTACGTATGAAATTTTGGAAGGAGCAAGAGATGGTAAAAATGTAGCGGAATTAATGGAGCTTGGAAAAAATATTTTAAGTGCTGAAGATGTTATGGATGGTATTGCAGACATGATATCAGATATTCAAGTTGAGGCAACTTTTCCTGATGGAACAAAATTAGTAACTATTCATCAACCAATTCATTAAAGGAAGTGAATGTTATGATTCCAGGGCAATATATCCTTGCGAAAGAAGACATAGTATGTAATGGAAATAAAAAAGCAACGAAAGTTAAGGTGTTAAATCAGGGAGATAGGCCGATTCAAATTGGATCTCATTACCACTTTTATGAAGTGAATGAGGCGTTAAGGTTCAATCGTAGTGTAGCAATTGGACAACATTTAAATATTCCAGCGGGTACAGCGGTAAGATTCGAGCCTGGGGATGAAAAAACGATTGAATTAGTTCCATACTCAGGGAAGCAAGAAGTATATGGATTTAAAAATAAAGTGGATGGCGATATTCAATCTTACAAAAAAAGAGGGAGATAGCATGAGTTTTAAGATGTCACGTAAACAATATGCTGATTTATATGGTCCAACTACAGGAGATTCTATTCGTTTAGCGGATACACAATTATTCGCACATATTGATCGAAATTACACGGTATATGGTGATGAAGCTGTCTTTGGTGGAGGAAAATCAATTAGGGATGGTATGGGACAAAATTCGCAACTTACAAGGGAACAGGGTGTTGTGGATGTTGTTATTACGAATGCAATTATTATTGATTATACAGGAGTATATAAAGCGGATATTGGTATAAAAGATGGAAAGATTTCAGCAATTGGTAAGAGTGGTAATCCTTCAGTTATGGATAATATTGATATCATCATTGGAACATCAACGGAAGTAATTTCTGGTGAACGAAAAATCGTTACAGCTGGAGGTATTGATACACACGTGCATTTCATATCCCCACAACAAATTGATACAGCATTAGCTTCAGGTATAACAACTTTAATTGGGGGAGGAACAGGACCGGCAGAGGGTACTAAGGCAACTACAATAACGCCTGGATCTTGGAATTTAAGAAAAATGCTAGAGGCAGCAGAAGCTTTTCCTATAAATATTGGGTTTTTAGGGAAAGGAAATAGTTCAAGTTTACCTGCCCTGGAAGAACAAATATTTGCAGGAGCTATTGGATTAAAAATTCATGAAGATTGGGGAGCGACTTCTTCAGCAATTAATCACTCGTTACAGATTGCTGATAAATATGATATTCAAGTTGCTATTCATACTGATACGTTAAATGAATGTGGTTTTGTGGAAGAAACGATAAAGGCTATTGATAATCGTGTTATTCATACGTACCACACTGAAGGGGCTGGTGGTGGGCATGCACCAGATATTATAAAGATTGCTGCACTGAATAATATTTTACCTTCTTCAACGAACCCGACCTTGCCATATACAGTGAATACGTTGGATGAACATTTAGATATGCTCATGGTATGTCATCATTTAAAAGCAAATATTCCAGAAGATGTAATGTTTGCGGATTCAAGGATTCGAAAAGAAACAATTGCGGCAGAGGATATTTTGCAAGATTTAGGGGTTTTCAGCATGATTAGCTCTGACTCGCAGGCGATGGGAAGGGTTGGAGAGGTTATTATTCGCAATTGGCAAACCGCCGATAAAATGAAAAAGCAGATTGGTAGTTTAGAGGGAGATAAAGAGTATAACGATAATAATAGAATTCAACGCTATATAGCTAAGTATACAATTAATCCAGCTATTACACATGGGATTTCAGAATATGTCGGCTCTATTGAAGCTGGGAAATATGCAGACCTTGTAATATGGGATCCACAATTTTTCGGTGTTAAGCCAGATATGGTTTTGAAAAACGGGATGGTAGTGATGGCATTAATGGGAGACGAGAATGCTTCGATCCCCACACCACAACCATATTATGAAAAAAAGATGTTTGGTGCATATGGAAAAGCGGTACAGTCAAGTTCGATTACATTTGTATCTAAAGTAGCTTATGAGAATAATATTAAAGAAAAATTAGGTTTAAATAAAGTTGTATTACCTGTTAGAAATACGAGAGAGATTTCTAAGCAAGATATGAAGCTGAATAATGCAACACCAGAAATTGAAGTAGATCCGCAGACATATGAAGTTAAAGTTGATGGACAAGTTATTACGTGTGAAGCAGTAGATGTATTACCTATGGCTCAAAGATATTTTTTATTTTGATATAACGGAGGAGATAAAATGATTATTGAAAAAATTAATAACAACGTATGCAATATGAATGATTTTGCAAATACAAAAAAGCATCTTGATAGAATATTGATTTCTAGTGAGCTTTTACTAAAGAGGGTTCAGAAATTATATTCAGAATCTGGTTTTGAAATTGGGGTGTCTTTAGATAATGGAGAAACATTAAAGAACGGTGATATTTTATATGAAGATGAGCATCGTATTGTATATATTGAAGTGTTACCAGAAGAGGTAATTGTAATTACTCCAACGTCAATAAAAGAAATGGGAATTATTGCGCATAACTTAGGAAATAGACATTTGCCAGCACAATTCGATGAAGGGTGTATGATTTTGGCGAACGACTACTTAGTAGAAGATTTACTCAAAAAGGAAGGTGTTCCTTATCAAAAAGAAAATAGAGTATTACCCAAACCGTTCAAGCATGCTTCACACAAACATATTTAACCTACTTAACCTACTCCAAATTAGTGATTCGAACTTCCCAACAGGAAGTTTTAGTCACTCTTTTGGATTAGAAACATTTATTCAAGAGGGACAAGTTACAAATAAAGGAGAATTTTTCAAATGGATTAATCGATATGTAAAAGTGCAATTAACACACACGGACGGCTTAATTTGCAAATATACTTACGAAGCCACTAAGAATAATGATGGAAAACAAATTACATTTTTAGATGATTTAATAACAGCACAAACATTGCCTTTTGAATGTAGAAGAGCAAATAGAATGATTAGTAAAAGTACTTCTAAACTATTGTGTGAACTGTTCTCATTTGCAAATTTAAATATATACAAAGAAGATGTTATGGGTAATAAATTACAAGGTCATCCGAGTATCGTATACGGAATATTAGGGGCGGAATTGAAAATGACAATAGAAGAAACGCTCTTAGTTTTCTTATATTCAAGTGTTGGAAGCATAATTCAAAATGGTGTGAGGGCCATTCCTCTTGGACAAACAGATGGTCAAAAACTATTACAAGAATGCCATGAATTGATCTGTGAATCTATTGATAGAATTCAAATACTTTCATTAGAGAATTTTGGATTGAATGATCCTGAATTCGAAATAAATCAAATGCAACATGAAGATGTAAATGTAAGAGTCTTCATGTCATAGGGAGGAAAAATAAAATGATAAAACCTATTAAAATTGGTATTGGTGGCCCCGTAGGTGCTGGGAAAACAATGTTAGTTGAAAAGTTAACAAAATATTTAAATACAGATTATGAAATTGCAGCAATTACAAACGATATTTATACGAAAGAAGATGCAAAGATTTTATTGAAAACGGGTGTTTTACCAGAAGATAGAATTATTGGTGTAGAGACAGGAGGGTGTCCACATACAGCAATTCGAGAGGATGCTTCTATGAATTTTGAAGCAATTGAAGAGCTCATGATTAGACATAGTAATTTAGATATTATTTTTATTGAAAGTGGGGGTGATAATTTAGCTGCCACATTTAGTCCAGAGCTAGTGGATTTTTCAATTTATATTATTGATGTAGCACAAGGAGAAAAGATTCCTCGTAAAGGTGGACAAGGAATGATCAAATCTGATGTATTTGTGATTAATAAAACGGATTTGGCACCTTATGTAGGGGCTGATCTTGGAGTTATGGAGCAGGATACGAAAAATTACCGACATAATAAACCATATTTTTTTACAAATTTGAAGGATGAGGAAGGCTTACAGGGATTAATAAATTGGATGCGACAAAACATCATGTTAGAAGGATTGAAGAAATGAAAGCCCCTACAGGTGTCTTAAACATTGATGTGATGGAAAAGAGACATAAAACGGTACCTATTAAGGTTTATCATAAAGATGCCTTAAAAGTAACGCAGCCAATATATTTGGACGATTATGGTAGAGCATATTACTATATCATGAATTCTGGTGGAGGTTATTTAAAAGGAGACTTCTATTCTATAAATATAAATGTTCATGAAGATGCGAAAACATATATAACAAGCCAATCAGCAACGAAAGTTTACAAGACTCCAAATAGTTATGCTTTGCAAGAATTGAATGTTTATATTGGTGAAAATGCTGTTATGGAGTATTTACCAGATCCGTTGATTATGTACAAGGATGCAGCATATAAGCAAAAAGTAAATATATATATGCAAAATAATTCTACATTGATTTTATGCGATTCAGTTACGCCTGGTTGGTCTCCAAATATGGAGAAGTTCACATACCAGTATTTTGATTCGCTAACAAAAGTATATATGGAAAACAAACTTGTAGTTTACGATCATCTATTGTTAAACCCTTTCAAAGAGTCGTTAGATCAAATGGGAATATTAAATCAATATTCCCATTATGGTACTTTCATGGTTATTAATGAGAACATTACAAATGATTTAATTGCAGCATTGAAAACTTCGCTTTCTAACACTAACAATATGAAGATTGGAATATCTTCTATGCCATGTAAAGGCTTTGTCATACGCATACTTAGTCATAATACAGAGGATATGGAGTCTATATTTTTTCAGTGTCATCGTTTTGTTAGAGAGAATTGTCTGCATGAAGAATTAACATCCTATCGAAAATATTAAGTAGGAGAAGGGGATACTATGACTAATGTGGGATTATTATTTGTCGGTGCAGTTCTATTCATGAATGCACTAGCAGCTTTTAAACTCATTGATAGCAAAAGTGTAGGGTACTTCAATTTATTTGTAGGGGCATTACAAACTTTGACACCACTATATTTATTATTTACAGGAAGTCAATCTAATGAGTGGACTATCCTATCTAATGGAACTATTTTTTTATTTGGTTTTACTTATTTATATGTTGGCCTTACGAATATATTAGAACTTGATTCTTCAGGTGTAGGTTACTATTCTCTTTGGGTTGCTATTATTGCAACGGTTATGGGAATAGCGAATCAATTACATGAGAGTGGAAGTCTACAAAGTACAATAATTTGGTTCTTTTGGGCGTTCCTTTGGTTTTTATTTTTCCTGCAAGATGGGTTGAAAAAGAAGATTCATATTTATGTAGGGATTGTTTGCTTCGTTGAATCTTGGATTACTGCAACGATACCAGCCCTGTTAACACTTACAAATCATACAGGCATGTTAAATGATTTTGTAATTATTTTAGTGACTATTATAACGATTGTAGTTTTTATTATGGCACTTTTCTTTTTCAAGAGTATTCAATCTAAAGTAGAAAGGGTTAGTAACTATGTGGAAAAGTGAACTGAAAAAAGCAACTAATTTTTTTGTTATTATTATATTTCTTCATGTGCTTGGAATTCTCTTATTATTACCTGCACTGTATAAAGGCAATAGCATAATTGGAATGGCTATTATTGCATATTCTTTAGGATTGCGTCATGCGTTTGATAGTGATCATATTGTCGCAATTGATAATACTGTTCGGAAATTAATTGAAAAAGGTAAAAACTCACAGGGGGTGGGGTTTTACTTCTCATTAGGACACTCTACTGTAGTATTTGTGATGATCGTATTAATTGCTTTAATTGGAAAAACAGCAAAACATGGAATGGAGAGTTTTTCTACTATAGGCGGTATTATCGGTACAATTGTTTCTAGTACATTTCTTATTATTATTGGGCTTACCAATCTGTTGTACCTTATTAAAGTGTTACGAAGCCAAGAGGATAAGCAACCAGAAAACTTAGGATTTATATATCGTTTCACGCAGCGCTTATTTAGGTTTATTGATAGTCAAAAGCAATTGTATATGATCGGTTTTTTATTTGGGCTTGGTTTTGATACAGCAAGTGAAATCGGATTAATTGCTCTTTCTACAGTAACTGCAACAAGTCAATCTATCCCGCTTGTAAGTATATTTGCTTTTCCCATTTTGTTTGCTGCAGGAATGTCGTTGATGGATACATTAGATAGTACATTCATGAATACGAATTATAAGTGGGCAATGGAAAATAGTCGAATTAGAAATTCATATAACGTATTAATTACCTCAATATCTGTTATAACGGCTTTTTTAATAGGGGGTTATCAACTATTATCTTTACTTATTGAAAGCTATAATTTACAGGGACCGTTTTGGAATCTCATTCAGGTAGTTAATTTTGATTATTTGGGTATATGTCTTGTTGTATTCTTTATTATTTCTCTTATTGTTTTCGCTGTATGGAATAGAAATGCATTTAAAGAACCACTTACAAAGAGTATAGAGAAATAAAAATATACCGTATGATATTTGGTTAATTATGTATATAAGCTGAACTAAAAAACACGTCAGATGAAAATGCATCTAACGTGTTTTTTATTATTTATGTTCCTTATATTCATGTACTTTTTCTTTTACATTACCGACAGTATCTTTAGCAGTGCCTTTCACCTTATCCCATTTTCCCTCGGCTTGTAATTTTTTATTGTCAGTTACTTTCCCGACAACTTCCTTTACTTCACCCTTTACCTTATCAATGGCACCTTCTACTTTTTCTTTTAAACCATGATCATGTTTAGTCATACATTTCTCCTCCTTGTAGTTTGAGTAGAATTCTCTTTTCATATTGCAAGTTGAATGATGTATCTAGTAATAGCGTAACAAATTTAGTTTGAATATTCAAATGAGTAACAGGATAGAAAGTTAATTATATGTCTTTCGCAGTCCATATTGATTTTGTATAAGCAATTTTCATATGGGCACGTTCCATATTATTTTGACTGCCGCTACCGAATCTTGCTTGTCCAACTATTAAATTACAATTGGATTCAAGAGCGGTCTCAATTCGTTTTTGAATTAATACGGTATGACAACCTTTACGTTGAAATTCTGGCAAAGTAGCAGAAGCAGCTAATGAAGCAACACCTTTGTTTATATAAAGTACCCCTATACTAGCAGGAGTGTTTTGAACTTCGGCTATGAAAAAATGCCATCCTGGTTTATTGTAAAGAATTTCATTATTTTGACGAACACCATTTTTTGTAAAGGACGGCATATTAAATCCGCGTATATAAATATCTGCAAAAGTATGAAACTCATTTTCTTTCAGTTTGCGTACTGAAATGTTAGAAGGGGGAAGCGGAAAATCTTGTCCCGGTATGCTATATAAAGCGGTATGGAAGCTCGATTGGTAAAACCCTTGTTGAGATAAGTATTGAAATAGTTCAGTTGTACCTTGAGCCGGTGTAATTTCAAAACGGCAAGGGATTTGTAGTGATTGATAATAAGCGATGATTTCATCTATCTCATCTGTATTTGTAAATGTAATGCCTTTTACCGTATTAAAAGCAGGACCAGCAATTATTTTTGATGAAAAGGCAGTGGCACTCCCGAACTTTTTCATTTGTACTTGCATTGGATTTCCGCTTATTTCTTGTAGTGCCTCTAATCTAGAAGAAAGCATGTGTATTTCTGCGTTCTCGATTTCTTGTGCTGTATTGACTGTCATAATTGTACTCATACGATTCCTCCGTCAATTAATATAGTTCATAGTACATATACGATTTTTCTTCTGAAATTCCTGTTGAAATGTAAGAGAATAAGAGGTTTTTTGGAAGGGAAATGGAAGCTGACTGTCGAAGGGAGTGGAAACAGATTAAAGGTGGTGCTCTCATGAAACAGAAAGACGTGCAGACATGCTCTCATTGCGGTTCTCAAAACATAGGAGAAGGTGAGTTTATCGGTTATGCACAAATACGGAAAAAGGAAACGATGTTCACATCTTCACCAGTGGATGCTTATATTTGTACAGATTGCGGGAATATCCTTTCATTAAAGGTACGGAATTATGAAAAGTTTAAGCAGAAGCCGCTATGATTGTTGAGAAGTGGTCATATCCAGCGTTGTATACGAAACGTCTTATATTAAGGGAAATTAATATGAGTGATATTTTACATATATATGAGTATGCCTCAGATAAAGAAATGTCAACGTATACAGTATGGGATGCTCATCAATCGTTACATGACACACAAAAATATATAGAAGAAATTGTGAGTCAATATGAGAAAGAAAAAGTAGCTCCCCTTGGAATTGTATTAAGAGAGGAACAAAAACTCATAGGGACTTGTGGATTTATAAAATATGATGTAACTGAACATAAAGCGGAAATTGCATACGCCTTATCACGAAAATATTGGGGTAGAGGATTAGCTACCGAGGCGGCTTCAGCTTTTTTTAGCTATGGTTTTAATGAGTTACGTCTTAATAGTATTGAAGCAGGATGTAATTCAGAAAATGAAGCATCTGAAAAATTAATGAAACGTTTGAATATGGAATACGATTGTACAATTCAAAAGGATTTGTTCATTAAAGGTAAGTATCGTGATACGAAAAGGTATTGTATATCTAGGAAAAGATATATGAATCAATGAAATATTTTATATTGAAAACTCCTTTAATTGAATAAGGGGGTTTTTGTTTTATATATAACAATAATTACCTTTAATTGTTATAATTGGTTATTGAGAGGTGTTGTTTTTCTTAATACCACAATCATAGAAGAAAACTAGCTAAATCGTATAGAAAACCGCTATATAACACAATCGCAACCGTAAGTTGACAAAGTGCAACCGCAGGAAGATAGAGATAGGGGCAATGTTTGCATACAATTTAGTTAAGAAAACAAAGGGGGACACACATATGGGATTTGGTGAAAAGCTTTTTAAATTAAGAAAGGAAAAGGGCCTTTCTCAAGAAGCATTAGCTGAGAAATTAAACACAACAAGGCAAGCAGTTAGTAAATGGGAAAACGGTCAAGGATTTCCTGAAACTGAAAAGTTAATAATGATTGGAAATGTATTTGAAGTATCTCTTGATTACTTATTAAAAGAAACTGCTGAACAAATTAATGAAACTGAACATGGTTATTATGTAAGTACGGAAATGGCAGAAGGGTATATAGTGTACGGACAAAAGATTTCAAAATATATCGCGTTAGGGTTTAGTTTGCTTATTTTATCTACAATACCGTATTTATTATTCAAAGAAGATGTAACAATGTCGACATTTCTTGTCATTATTATTGCTGTCCTTGGAATTGGAGCAATGATGGTACCTGCAACGATAGAAGAGAGTCGATACAATGTATTAAAAAAAGAAGAATTACTATTTGATCAAAACTTTTTAAAAGAATTGACAAAAAGATATGAAGTAATTAAGAAGAGGTATGCTGCAGTGATGATTGTTGGATTTTGTTTTATTGCAGCAGGAGCGATACCATTTTTATTTGAGAAAAAGCATATCACTTCAGGCGAATTAGTGCAGTATTATCCGTACTGTGTTGTACTTATTGCTATTGGAGTCTATCTTTTTGTTCGTGTTGTAGGAGTGTGGGAGATGTATCGGATTTTAGTAGAAAATAAAGAATATAGTAATCGTGTCATTTTTAAATTAAAAAAGAAAGTAAGAAAAAAGGTAGATAGTTTTTAAATAGGAGAGAACCATGTTTTGTATCGTATGTATTCAAAACATGGTTTTTATTTATTAGAATTATTTCCAAAGAAATAATTCAGAAAATACAGAAAAATATCGTGATTTTTTGTAGAAGTCTGTTATAATATACAGAAATGAAAACGCTTTAAAGGGAGGATGTAAACAATATGATGATGAATGTACCTCTAACAATTAGTTCTATGATGGAAAGGGCAGAAAAACTATTCCCGAAGAAAGAAATCATTTCACGGACGCATGATACAGTTACGACCTTAACTTATAAGCAGCTAGGGGAAAGGACAAGAAGACTTTCCAGTGCGTTAACAAAGCTTGGGATTAAAGAAGGCGAGCGCATAGGAACGTTAGCGTGGAATCATCATCGACATGTAGAAGCATATTTTGCTATTCCAGGTATTACTTCCGTTTTACACACAATTAATATTCGTTTATCTCCTCAACATATTTCATACATTATTCAGCATGCAGAAGATCGAATTCTACTTATTGATGAAGATCTCGTACCACTTGTTGAAAATATTCAATCGCAATTATCAACTGTACAAGCCTACATTATTATGACTGATAAAGACGAACTTCCAAAAACTACACTGGAGCCTGTATATCATTATGAAAAGCTATTAGAAGAAGGCGATCCCAATTTCCAATTTGTAAAAGATATTGATGAAAATACACCTGCTGGTATGTGTTATACGTCAGCAACTACAGGGAATCCAAAAGGCGTTGTTTATACGCATCGTAGTACGGTTTTGCATTGTATGGCACTCGGTTTAGCCGATACAGCTGCTTTATCGGAAAGTGATGCGGCTATGGCAATTGTACCAATGTTCCATGTGAATGCTTGGGGGCTTCCTTTTGCAGCTACTTGGTTTGGAACTAAACAAGTTCTGCCAGGACCAATGTTTACTCCGAAAATTTTATTAGAGATGATTCAAGCTGAAAAAGTAACGATAGCAGCAGGTGTGCCGACAATTTGGCTCGGTGTATTACAAGAGTTAGAAAATAATAGTTACGATTTATCTAGTATAACGAGAATATTATGCGGTGGTGCTGCTGCACCGAAAAGCGTTATTAAAGCATTTGAGCAAAAATATAATGTTCCTTTCGTACATGCATATGGTATGACTGAAACAAGCCCGCTCGTAACACTTGCACGTTTAAAAAGTTATGAAACAGAATTATCATATGAAGAGCAATTAGAAATCCGCTCAAAACAAGGATATCTTGTCCCTGGTGTAGAGATGAAAGTAGTCGGTACAAACGGTGAAGTGAAGTGGGATGGTACTGAGATGGGAGAGTTATGTTTACGAGCACCTTGGATCGCTGCAAGCTATTATAACGATGAGCGCACTGTCGAAGGTTTTCGTGATGGTTGGTTATATACAGGAGATGTCGTTACGGTTGACGAGGAAGGGTGCGTAAAGATCGTTGATCGTACGAAGGATGTTATTAAAAGCGGTGGAGAATGGATTTCCTCAGTTGACCTTGAAAATGCTTTAATGGCACATGATGCAATATTTGAAGCGGCTGTCGTTGCAATTCCACACCCGCAGTGGCAAGAGCGTCCAGTTGCCTGCGTTGTACAAAAGAAAAATAGTGCGGTGACAAAAGAAGAGTTATATGAGTTTTTAAAACCGCAGTTTGCAAAATGGTGGTTGCCGGACGATATTGTATTCATGGAGGAAATACCGAAAACATCTGTTGGGAAGTTTTTAAAGCAAGCGCTTCGCAAAGAACTTGAGCATTTGCATAAAGAGAAATAATTGAATTTTATGTTTGTAAACTTATGAGGAAATAAGGTTGACAAAGAGTGGGTAGAAAGATAATATAACTCCTATAATATGTTATCTGAAATAGAATTTAAGTTTACAAATAGGAGAAGCAAATATGAATACAAAAAACTTAGTTTTCGTCGCTTTATTTAGTTCTATTATGGGAGTGTTAGGGTTAATACCTCCAATTGCTCTTTCTATCACACCAGTTCCAATTACATTACAATCACTTGGTGTTATGCTTGCTGGTGGGCTGTTAGGCTCACGTCTCGGTGCATTAAGTCAGCTTATTTTCTTACTTATAGTTGGAGTTGGAGCGCCATTACTTGCGGGTGGACGCGGGGGTCCAGGCGTATTTGTTGGACCAAGTGCAGGATATTTACTTGGTTATATCGTTGGAGCGTTTGTAATTGGTTATTTCATTGAGCGTTTACGTGAAGTTTCTATTATAAAGGTATTATGTATTAATATAATTGGTGGTATTTTCGTAGTTTATGTATTTGGTATTATTGTACAAGCTTTCGTAATGGATATTTCCGTATGGGAAACGATGAAAGTAAGTGTTGTGTTTTTACCAGGTGATTGCATAAAGGCGATTATAGCAGCTATTCTTGTGACAAGATTACATCGCTCATTGAAACATATTATTACGCCTGCTTTGAAGAATAAAAAAATTACAAATGCAGGATAAGAAAAAGGAGAAACACGTTACGTGCGTGTTTCTTTTTATTATTTTGTAAAGAAAGGACGTCTCAAATGGGGATTACAAAAGAATATAAAAAGCATGCCTCTTTACAACTAAATAAAATAGCAATCAAGGAAAATGATCGAGTTTTAACATATAAAGAATGGTTTGAGTCAGTGTGTAAAGTAGCAAACTGGTTGAATGAAAAAGAATCGAAGAATAAAACGATAGCAATTGTATTAGAAAATTGTACTGAGTTTTTACAAATATTTGCGGGTTCCGCAATGGCTGGATGGGTTTGTGTGCCGCTAGATATAAAGTGGAAACGAGATGAGCTTAAAGACAGACTAGTGATTAGTAAACCAGATGTTATTGTGGCGGAGCAGTATAGGCTTAGTGATATATCGTGCGAAGAAGGGAGGATTATTGAGATTGAAGAATGGAAAGAAATGATTGAGAACTATCTTCCTACATACTATTCTGTAGAAAATGTACAAAACGCTCCTTTTTATATGGGATTTACATCGGGATCAACAGGAAAGGCAAAAGCATTTTTACGTGCACAACAGTCGTGGGTTCATAGTTTTGATTGTAATGTACATGACTTTCATATGAAAAAAGAAGATTCTATTTTAATAGCTGGGACGCTCGTTCATTCTCTTTTCTTATACGGCGCAATAAGTGCATTGTTTTTAGGGCAAACGGTACACATAATGAGAAAGTTTGTACCAGTTCAAGTGCTATCTAGTATAAGGATAGAGAATATTTCTGTAATGTATACAGTTCCTACAATGCTTGAGTCTTTGTATAAAGAAAATAAAGTAATTGAAAGTGAAATGAAAATTATTTCGTCAGGAGCGAAATGGGAAGCTGAAGCAAAAGAGAAGATGAAGAATGTGTTTCCTTATGCAAAAAGATATGAGTTTTATGGTGCGTCTGAGCTAAGCTTTGTAACGGCATTGGTTGATGAAGAGAGTGAAAGAAAACCGAATTCAGTAGGGAAACCTTGTCATAATGTACAAGTTCGAATATGTAATGAAGCAGGAGAAGAAGTACAGACAGGTGAGATAGGAACTGTGTATGTGAAAAGTGATCAATTTTTTATGGGCTATGTATCGGATGGAGCTATAATCCCGCAATTGTCCGAAGGTGGCTGGATGACAGTGCAAGATGTGGGCTACCAAGATGAAGAAGGCTTTATATATATTGTTGGTAGGGAGAAGAATATGATTTTATTTGGAGGAATCAATATTTTCCCAGAAGAAATAGAAAGGGTATTACAGACACATCCAGCTGTTGAAGAAATAGTTGTGGTTGGTGTAGAAGATAGTTACTGGGGTGAAAAACCTGTCGCCATCGTAAAAGGAAGTGCTACGAGGCAACAATTAAAAAGTTTTTGCTTACAACGATTATCCTCGTTTAAAATACCGAAAGAATGGCATTTTGTAGATGAAATACCTTATACAAATAGCGGGAAAATCGCTCGTATTGCAGCAAAAAATATGATTGAAAACCGGGAGAAGATATATGAATAGAGCGGTTATTGTAGAAGCAAAAAGGACACCTATTGGTAAGAAAAATGGGATGTTGAAAGATTATGAAGTTCAGCAATTAGTAACGCCGCTTCTTACGTTTTTAAGTAAAGGAATTGAGAGAGAAATAGACGATGTCATATTAGGGAATATTGTGGGGCCGGGAGGGAATGTTGCAAGATTATCTGCTTTAGCGGCAGGACTTGGTTATCATATTCCTGGTGTAACGATTGATCGGCAATGTGGTGCTGGATTGGAAGCGATTCGCACCGCATGTCATTTCATTCAAGGCGGCGCAGGTAATTGTTATATTGCAGGAGGAGTAGAGAGTACAAGTACATCACCTTTTCAAAATAGAGCGCGATTTTCACCAGAAACAATTGGTGATCCTAATATGGGAGTGGCGGCTGAATATGTTGCAGAGCGCTATAATATAACACGAGAAATGCAAGACGAATACGCTTGTCTTAGTTATAAAAGGACACTGCAAGCAGTAGAAAATGGATATTTACAAGATGAAATACTTTCGTTTAATGGATCTTTTGACGAAGCTATAAAACGAGAAATGAATTATGAAAGAATGATTAAAAGAACAAAGCCCGCATTTTTGAAAAATGGTACAGTAACGGCAGGTAATTCGTGCGGTGTAAATGATGGAGCATGTGCTGTTCTTGTAATGGAAGAGGGGCAAGCCCGAAAATTAGGATACAAGCCTGTACTTCGTTTCGTTCGTAGTGCTGTAGTTGGCGTGGATCCAAATCTTCCAGGGACTGGTCCGATATTTGCGGTGAACAAATTATTAAACGAAATGAATATGAAAGTAGAGGACATCGATTATTTTGAAATAAATGAAGCATTTGCTTCAAAAATTGTTGCTTGTGCAAAGGAGTTACAAATTCCTTTTGAAAAATTAAATGTAAATGGTGGAGCAATTGCGCTCGGTCATCCGTACGGTGCATCTGGAGCTATGCTTGTGACACGTTTGTTTTATCAAGCACAAAGAGAGCATATGAAATATGGAATTACGACGTTAGGAATTGGTGGTGGAATAGGGCTTGCGCTATTATTTGAGAAAGTAGAAAACTAGAAAGGGACTAGTTTTCTACTTTTTGAGGAACATAAGCATTACTACCAGGTTTTGCTTTGATTTCATTCCAAGCAGCGATAGCATCAGCTTTTGATTTTCCTTTGTTATTTGGATCTTCGAAAAAGTCGCGAGTAAAGCGATTGTATTCAAACTGTGTACCGATAGTTGTTTTATAGGATGGTTCTTTTTTACGTTCGTTTTCTTCATACCAAAACGTTATCGCGTCTTCATATGTTTTTCCAATATTCTCTTTGAAAAACTTTTGAAGAGCTACTGTAAAGCGAAAGTTTGCTCCAATTTTTTCTTTGAAAAAAGCACGCACATCTTCACTACAGCGGTGATTTTCAGTAATAATTGTTTGAAGAGAAAGATCTTTATAAGAGAGGGAAGCTTTACTCACCTTTTGACCAGAGCTGTTTTTTAATATTTTACCAGTATGTAAATAATGTGAGATACGCTCGGTTATTTCAATCTTAGAGCCACTAGCTGGCAAACCATGCTCACGACAAAATGTTTGGAGTTCTGCTTTTAACCAATAATAGTTTTGGAAATCTTCAAGTGGTATAGAATTTGTTAAAGGTGGACGCATAGATGTAACAACTTCTTTCTTCCATAATTTTCTTTAATTATAAAACATATGTTCTTTTTGTGGAAGAATTAATTTGTAAATATAATGGGAAGAGGGGATTACATATGGAAAATGTAATGCAAGTTCGTGTTACGGGAATTTTAATTGAAGATGAAAAAGTATTGCTAGTAAAACAAAAAGTTGCTAATCGCAATTGGTCTTTACCTGGGGGAAGGGTAGAGAATGGTGAAACGTTAGAAGAAGCGATGATTCGAGAAATGAGAGAAGAAACAGGGTTAGAAGTTAAAATTAAGAAGCTACTCTATGTTTGTGATAAACCGGATGTTAGCCCTTCTTTATTGCATATTACGTTTCTGCTTGAAAGGATTGAAGGTGAAATTACGCTACCTTCTAACGAGTTTGATCATAATCCGATTCATGATGTGCAAATGGTACCGATTAAAGATTTAAGTCAATATGGTTTTTCGGAAACTTTTATAACTCTTATAAGTGAAGGTTTTGCAAGTGCAGGGAGTTATCAAGGCTTGAAACAAAATATAGGCTTGTAAATATAGTTGAAGGATAGCAGTTAGCTATCCTTCATAAACATGTTTTACACTTCTGACTGTAAAGAAGAAACAAGTTGATTTAAAAACTCATCCCCACTCATAATCGCATTCCCACCACCACGAGCACTCTTTTTATTTCCTCCGCCTTTTCCTTCAATAGAAGGGAGGGCATCTTTTAAAAGTGTATTCATATCGAGTGTTACTGCTTTACCACAAGCAAGAATACATTGTAATTTGTCCTCATTTTCAATAACGAAATATGTAATTGCGTGTTCTTGTTGTTCTGTAATAATAGCGGATAGTTTTGCGATTTCTTGCATGGAACGATTTGTAAATACTCGAGAGATAAGTGTTCCAGCATGTATTTCTTCCGATTGTTGTAATAGTTCATTTGCTTCTACAAATAATAGTTTTTCATTCATTGCTTGTACTGCCTTTTCGTTTTCTTTTTGAGAGGTAAGAAGTTGTGCTACTTTTGCTGGAATATCAGTGTCGCTACTGTTCAATTGTTTAGAAACATCTTTCATAATTTGTTGCTGTTGTCCCATTAATTTAAGAGCGCGCCAACCAGCGATAAATGTTAAGCGTATACCACCTTTATTGCGCTCCCATCCTAGTACTTGAATAGGGCCTACTTCACCTGTATGTTTCGGGTGTGTTCCACCACAACCGTTGTAGTCATAGTTTTCGATGATAACAACCCGTATATTTTCTGTCATAGTTGGTTCTTTGCGAAGGGGTAATGCTTTGGCCTCTTCTAAGTTCATCCATTCAATACGAATAGGGTGGTTTTCAAAAACAATTTGATTAGCAATTTGTGCGGCCTTCTCAACAGTTTCTGTAGAAAGATTGGCAGTTTCTAAATCAATGGTTATAGTTTCTTTTCCAAGATGGAACCCGATCGTCGGTATGTTAAAGTGATCCCAAAAAGCAGCGGATAAAATGTGCTGAGCCGTATGTTGTTGCATATGGTCAAAACGACGTTGCCAATCTATTTTACCCTCTACTTCTTCCGTATGTAATTGTTTTATTATGAAATGACGAATTTCTCCATTTACTTCTTCAACGTTACTTACCGGAATACCATTTAAAGTTCCAGTGTCGTGTGGTTGTCCGCCGCCTGTTGGATAAAATGCAGTTTCATTTAAGACAACATATAAGTTTCCTTCTGTACAATAATCTTGCTTTATAACTTTAGTAGTAAAGTCTTTCTTATAAGCGTCGATGTAATATAATTTTTTCTCCAATTTTCTTTCCCCTTTCGTGTTAGCTAGTTTCATTGTAAAGCAATTGAAATTAGTTTCCTAATATTTCAGAAGAAAGAAACTATTTTTAGAATTTTCTTGCTATAATAAGAAGAAAATGCGGGGGGGAATGAAAATGCCATATGAAAACGGCGTAGATAAGTTGCTTAGTTTAAGCAGAAATATTTCCGAATTATATCGAGAATTAAATGAGATGACCCGGATTTTAACGGATTGTAATCGAGAAAGTGTGAAATTTGATCGGTTATATGTAAAGGAGTTACTTTGGAAAAAAGAAGATGTCATAGAGAAGTATGAACAATTACTCGTCCAGCTTTGTATTAATGAATGCTTTGATTTAAAAAGTGTAATTACTGGCGAATATAAGTATACATATGAAGAAGTAGAAAGCATTGTTTTAGAATTTAATGAAAAGTATAATGTAGCTATTTTGATTAAAGATGTTTGTAAAGAACTACAGTTTACATATGGAATTGATATGGAAATAACGAGAACAGCTCGGGTATAAACATCTCAAGTATAGAAAAAGGAAAAAGAAAGCAGATCCTTTGCTTTCTTTTTTTATGTAGGAAAAGGGAGAGTAGGTTTAAAGATGAAGGGGAAGTTACAGCATATTCATCCACTTGGAATGAGTATCATTATAGGGACATTATTTGCTAGGTTTGCAACTTCAATGAGCATTCCTTTTTTAGCGATTTATTTAACGACTGTTAAAGACGTATCGGCTGGAATGACCGGTGCTATCATTGGAACGAGTGCGCTTGTTGGAGTGTTTGCTAGTTTTATTGGAGGCAATTTATCGGATCGATTTGGTCGAAAGATGATTATAATATGGTCCATGATTGTTTGGGTGTTTGTATTTATAGGATTTTCAGTTGCAGATCATGTTTTTAGTTTCTTTCTATTAAACGCTTTGAATGGATTATGTCGTTCTTTTTTTGAACCGACATCAAGAGCTTTATTATCAGATTTAACGAAACCAGAGTATCGTTTACTCGTATATAATTTGCGTTACGGTGCAATAAATGTTGGAGTAGCGATGGGTCCACTTGTTGGATTACAGATTGGAAGTGCAAAATCAACGATTCCTTTTTTAGTAGCCGCTGGAGTGTACATTTTATATACAGTTATATTAGCGTTTCAATTTAAGAAATATCCACTTGATAAAAAGAAAGTAACTACAGAAAATCCGGTCACAATGTTAAGTGCGGTTCGGATTTTGCGAAAAGACATAGTATTTTTAGTTGCTTTAGTCGGAATCATTTTGAGTAATAGTGGTTTTTCACATTTAACGACGACACTATCTCAATATTTTGCAAACGCACATATATTTCAAGATGGAGTAAAGTTGTTCTCATATATGCTAACTTTAAATGCGATTACAGTAGTAGTTATTCAATACCCTGTTATTCAAATGTGTAAAAAGTATACGCCGTTAGCATCTATTATGGTTGGAACGTTATTTGTGAGCGGGGGATTGTTTGGATTTGGACTAGTAGAATCTATGTTAGGGGCTGCTATATGTACAATTATTTTTACATTCGGAGAAGTATTAATGTTTTCAATGACAGATGTATTTATTGATGAGATAGCTGTTCCACATTTGAAAGGGACATATTTTGGAGCTATGGGCTTTTCAGGAATTGGAGTAGTAATTGGTCCTTGGTTTGGCGGGATACTTCTCGATCATTATGGATATCAAAATGGCTTTATAGTATTTTTAATATTAGCTATATTTTCAAGCGTAGCGTTCCCAGTTCTTTTAGTGACAAAAGGTTTAATGAAAAAAAGATATATTAGAAATTCTAAAATAGAAATACATGCGAAATAACATGAGCCCGAGCAAACTAAAAGGTTGCTCGGGCTCATGTTTGTGTTTATAGTAATCCTTAATTTGAAAAAAGAACTTTCTTTTCATGTTTATTGGCAACTTCGTTTTTGGAAATATGAATGGCTAAATATCCATTCTCTAAACAGGCTAGCATCTTGTTATAAATGATATTAGTAGGTAAAGGAACAATTCGCTGTAAAGAAGTGTTTTTATAAAGTATACAAATGTTTAGGCCTGTCTCCATCTTTTTAATGAGTACATTTTGTGCAGTTGCATTTGGTACATCTGTTTCCAAAATGTATTCTTGTTCTGTTTCACAAAGGTCAATATGAATTTGATTTGGAAAACTAAAGTTACTACAAGAATCAGAACAAAATTGATCCATCCATTCTTCGAAACCATCAACATGAAAAAGACAATCCTTCTTTTTCTTGCCCATGAAAGACACCCTCCGTAAAATCTCAATTCATACTATGTTATGCATGAATGAAATAGAGGTGAAGAACAAATAGAAAAATATAAACATTTTATGTGAAAGATACAGTGTGTGTGAATGCTTTTGCTTTACATATCATGATGCGCATGATTTTTTTGACGTGAATGATTACGATTTTTAACTTTATGAGATCCACTTAAAGGTTCGGGCTGTCCAGAAGATTGCCCTTTTTTCTCGTTTTGACGATTAGATTGATTATTGTTTTTACCCATTGTATTTTACACCTCCTCTCCCTATTTAGAATGAGAGAAGTTTGCGAATTTATACGAGAATGTTTTTTGAGAAATGGGTAAAGATAAGTAGGACTAACTCATATAGGAAGGGGAAAGTGTTATGCCATATCATAAAGATAAGCAACAGGCTTTTCAGGCCGCGCAGCAAGGGGTTGTTCAAGCGGAAAATATATTCAATAATATTGTGAAAAATGACCCGAATTACGGCCATGACTTAAAAGAGTTACGCCAAGAAGTTCAAGAGGCGTACGAACAGATTCAAAATGCACTTGAAGTAGCATCAGAAACGCAGCGTCCACAACTTGAGCAATATGAAAGTAATCTCCAAAATATTATGCGAAATGTAGATCAAATAGAAAAGTGAAAAAGGTTGTTGTGAATTCAACAACCTCATTACTTTTAGTGCTACTATGCTGAAACGAAAAATTATTCTATCAATTTTTTCTTTAATTTGTGCAGTACATATATTTCAAGTGGACAAAGTGGAAGCTAAAATGTTGTTAAGAAAAGAGCTAGAGCCAACTGGCTATGTAACATGGGAAGTGCCAAATAATGAAAAAATTATCGCAATTACATTTGATGATGGACCGGACCCAACTTATACACCGCAAGTATTAGAGTTATTACGTCAATATAAAGCGGAAGCGACTTTTTTTATGATTGGCTTTCGAGTTCAGCGTAATCCATACTTAGTAAAGCAAGTGTTGAAAGAAGGGCATGAAATCGGAAATCATACGATGAATCATTTGTATGCGAGTAATTCATCAGATGAAAAATTAGAACATGATATTTTAAATGGAAAGAAATATTTTGAAAAATGGGTGAAAGAACCTTTATTGTTCCGTCCGCCAGGTGGATATATTAATGATGCTGTATTTACTACGGCAAAAAAAGCTGGGTATCAAATTGTTCTATGGTCATGGCATCAAGACCCTCGTGATTGGGCGAATCCAGGTACAGAATCCATAGTAAATCATGTTGTGAAAAATGCTAAAAGTGGAGATATTGTACTGTTGCACGATGGAGGAAGTGATCGTAGTCAAACAGTGGCAGCATTAGCAAAAATTTTACCTGAGCTGAAAAAGCAGGGGTATCGATTTGTAACAGTTTCGGAGTTGTTACGTTATAAACATTAGAGAAAATCCCAAAAGGTATACCTTTTGGGATTTTTCGTTACTGATTCTTTTTTCGTTTCTTATTATTTTGTCGTTCTGCCGGAGTTAAAGGTTCATTTGCGAACTCTTCATTATAGCCAGTTCCTTGTCCTTGGGCGGATGCAGCATTCATTCCTGAAATAATATGATTGGCTTTTCGTTTACCCATTTTTCTCACCTCTATAATGTTTTTTATAGACGAACTATGAGTCGTTCATAGCATATATGAACGTAAAGTAAAATGCTGAAAGAGTGCTTTACTTTATAGTAATAGTATTAATAAAGAGCATGGACACTATTCAAATTTAGAAAGATAAAGAAAACTTATGATAATCCATAAGTTTCTTATTATTTACTTATTTAGAAAGTTGTAATAAGATATTATCGTAAGGTATTGAAAAGTTTGTCTACATTTTATATTCAGACAAATTAGTCACGTTTAACAGGGGGGAAACATAATGGTCAAACATAATCCATTTCAATCACGTGCAACTTTTGAACTAGATGGAAAGACGTATCATTATTATCAATTGAAAGCGCTTGAAAACGCAGGGGTTGGCAACGTATCTCAATTACCATATTCCGTGAAAGTTTTACTTGAATCTGTACTTCGTCAAGTAGACGGACGCGTAATTACAGAAGAACACGTTACAAATTTAGCGAAATGGGGAACGAAAGATGTTCAAGATATCGATGTTCCGTTTAAACCATCTCGCGTAATCTTACAAGACTTCACAGGTGTTCCAGCTGTTGTAGATTTGGCTTCGCTTCGTAAAGCAATGGCAGATATGGGTGGGGATCCTGACAAAATTAATCCTGAAATTACTGTAGACCTTGTAATTGATCACTCTGTACAGGTTGATAGAGCGGGTACGGCAGACTCGCTTGCATTCAACATGGACTTAGAGTTTAAACGTAATGAAGAACGTTATAAATTTTTAAGCTGGGCACAGAAATCATTTGATAACTACCGTGCAGTTCCACCAGCAACAGGTATTGTACACCAAGTAAATCTTGAATATTTAGCACCGGTTGTTCATGCGGTGAAAAATGCTGAAGGTGACTTAGTTGCATACCCAGATTCATTAGTTGGAACTGACTCACATACAACAATGATTAATGGTATTGGTGTTCTTGGATGGGGCGTTGGTGGTATTGAAGCAGAAGCAGGAATGCTTGGACAGCCTTCATATTTCCCAGTACCTGAAGTAATCGGTGTGAAATTAACTGGTACACTTCCAAGTGGTACAACAGCAACTGATGTTGCATTAAAAGTAACACAAGTGTTACGTCAAAAAGGTGTAGTTGGTAAATTTGTTGAGTTCTTCGGTAGTGGACTAAAGAGCATGCCTTTAGCTGACCGTGCAACAATTTCAAATATGGCACCAGAATACGGTGCAACTTGTGGATTCTTCCCAATCGACGATATTTCATTAGAATACTTACGTTTAACAGGTAGAGATGAAGAGCAAATTCGCGTTGTTGAAGAATATTGTAAAGCAAACGGTTTATTCTATACAGCAGATAGTAAAGATCCAATCTATACTGATCTTGTTGAAATTGATTTAAATACAATCGAATCTAACCTTTCTGGACCGAAACGTCCGCAAGATTTAATCCCGCTTTCAAATATGAAAGAGGAGTTCCATAAAGCTGTTGTAGCACCAGTTGGAACACAAGGACTTGGATTCAATGAGCAAGAGTTTGATAAAGAAGTGAAAGTTACATTGAAAGATCAAGAAGTAACGATGAAAACAGGTGGAATTGCAATCGCTGCAATTACAAGCTGTACAAATACGTCAAATCCGTACGTGTTAATTGGAGCAGGGTTAGTTGCGAAGAAAGCAATTGAAAAAGGACTTAAAGTACCTGGTTACGTAAAAACATCGTTAGCACCAGGATCTAAAGTTGTTACAGAGTACTTAGATAAGTCTGGTTTAACAACGTATTTAGATCAATTAGGTTTCCAAACAGTTGGTTACGGCTGTACGACTTGTATCGGTAACTCTGGTCCATTAGCAGAGGAATTAGAAGAAGCAATCGCAGCAAATGATTTATTAGTAACATCTGTTCTATCTGGTAACCGTAACTTTGAAGGTCGTATTCATCCACTTGTAAAAGCAAACTACTTAGCATCACCACCACTTGTTGTGGCATATGCACTTGCAGGTACTGTTGATATTGACCTGAAAAATGATGAAATCGGTAAAGATGTAAATGGTAATGCTGTTTACTTTAATGATATTTGGCCATCAGCTAAAGAAATTGAAGATGTAGTTCAAAGTGTTGTTACATCTGAATTGTTCAAAAAAGAATATGCACAAGTATTTAACAGCAATGAGCGCTGGAATGAAATCCAAACTTCAAATGAAGCTTTATATACTTGGGATAATGATTCAACATACATTCAAAACCCACCGTTCTTCGAAGGATTATCTAAAGAGCCAGGTGAAGTTGAAACGTTATCAGGTTTACGCATAGTTGGTAAATTTGGTGATTCTGTAACAACAGACCACATTTCACCAGCAGGTTCAATTGGTAAGCACACGCCAGCTGGACGTTATTTACTAGAAAACGGCGTACAACCAGTCGACTTTAACTCTTACGGTTCTCGTCGTGGTAACCATGAAGTTATGATGCGTGGTACATTTGCAAACATCCGTATTAAAAACCAAATCGCACCAGGAACAGAAGGCGGATATACAACATATTGGCCAACTGGTGAAGTAACATCTATCTATGATGCTGCTATGAAGTATAAAGAAGATGGCACAGGCCTTCTAGTTGTTGCTGGTAAAGACTACGGTATGGGAAGTTCTCGTGACTGGGCTGCGAAAGGTACAAACTTATTAGGTATTAAAGCAGTAATCGCAGAAAGCTTCGAGCGTATTCACCGCAGTAACTTAGTGTTAATGGGCGTATTACCATTACAATTTAAAGATGGCGACAGTGCTGAAACATTAGGTCTTGTTGGTGACGAGTCATTTGAAATTCAAATTGACAAAACGGTTAGACCACGTGATCTTGTAAAAGTAGTTGCAATCGATGCAGAAGGAAAAGAGAAGCAATTTGAAGTAGTAGCTCGTTTCGATAGTGAAGTTGAAATTGACTACTACCGTCACGGTGGTATCTTGCAAATGGTTCTTCGTTCGAAAATCGAAGAGTCTAAAGTGTCGAACTAAATAATTGAAATGAATGATAGGGAAGCTAACATTTGTTAGCTTCCCTACTTTATGTACAGAGAGAAAGGGATGAAACCACTTGGTTTCATCCCTTTCCTTTTATTATGCAAAATTGGAGGAATGACAATGAATGAGTATAGAAGAATAATGTTGCCGCTGTTGCAAGAAAAGCTATTGCTAATTAGTGCGATTTGTAGCGGAATAGTAGCTGCCATTTTAAATTTATCCCGTCCGCTATTTATGGGGCTAATTGTAGATAACATTATTCAGCGGGAGTTAAAAGGTACGTATGTATATATTGCTTTGTTTGCGGGGAGCCGCTTTTTGATGTGGGTGAACAATCTGTTATTTGATTATGTAAGCTCAAAAGTAAGTCAGCGAATATTACGAGAGAAGCGTATAGATGTATTACGTCATTTTTTCTTATTAACATTTGAAGAAAGTGAGAAGGTAAAACAAGGGGAGTTAGAAACATTAGTCGTTTCTGATATTCCGGATTGGGTAAGGTTATATGGATCTATATTAATAGAATACATCCACGCCATTGCACAATTTATTGGTGCGTTCATAGCTCTACAACATATCGATGTACAGTTCATATGGTGGATAACCCCGTTTTTATTTTTAAGTGCAATTGTTCCAATGCTTATGGGGGGAAAAGTAAGAAATATTGCAAGTATTGCTCAAAAAAATCAATCAAGTGTTGTAGAGATGATGTCACAGTTTGTAAAAGGTATACAAGATTTACGTAGTTTACAAAAAGAAAAATGGGCAATTCATTTGTTTAAAGGAGTGACGGCACAATCTTATAAAACAGAAGTAAGGAAGACGATGATACAACATTGTATTGGGATAGTTGGAACGGTAATAGAAACAGGAGCATATATAGTTGTTCTTATTATAGGAGCAAAAAAAATAATAAAAGGGGATATGGAAGTCGGTTCGCTTGTGGCGGTATTAGCTACAATTGAGATGTTATTTTTCCCCGTTCGTTATGCAAGTGATTTATTAATGATGACACAAGTTGCTATTGCTTCGGCAAATCGAGTTTTTTGTTTTTTAAATATAGGAGCTGAATACAGAAATGTAGAGAGAGCGATGGGAATGAGATTAACAAATGTTTCATTTCAAGAGAACGTCGAAGAGAGATGTAGAATTAAAAATATTCATTTGCAAATTAATCCTGGTGAACTCGTCATTATTGTAGGAGAAAGTGGTGCAGGAAAAACAACGCTTTTAAAATTAATAACGGGTGTGTATAAACCATCTAACGGTAGCATTGTTTATTATGGTAATGGGGCTCGTATGACTACAGTGTGGCAAGAACCTCGTTTCTTTCGGACGACAGTAAAAGAGAATATGTATTTCGGGGAAGAGTATTTAGAAAACCAGTTAGCAAAAAATATTGAACTTGTAAATGCGAAGTCAATTATTAGGAGTTTATCTAAAGGGATTCAGACTGTACTACATAAAAGCGGTGAAGAGTTTTCGGGAGGAGAGAGAAAGCGTCTTGCGTTATTGCGAGCGATTGTATCAAATCCGAATCTCATTATTCTAGATGAACCGACTGCGGGATTAGATCCGAGCAATCAAGAAGTGGTTTGGAATATGCTTAAAGGGCTAGGGGGGAATGTAACGAGAATTGTGACGACACATGATGTTGAGAGGGCGATGATAGCGGATCGAGTTGTGGTCATGAAGAATGGAATTGTTGTGGAATGCGGGGATCCTAGAGAATTATTAACGTGTAAGTCATTGTTTAAAGAGATGCTAATAAAAAGATAAGAGCTATATAGCGCTCTTATCTTTATTCACTCTTATTAAGTTGATACGTATAAGACTCAGTATCGTTAGTGCTAAACTCTTTTACTAGAGTAAGTTGATTTGTATCCGGATTATATTTGAAAATTTTGACCGTACGTTCGCTACTTAGTGATGGATTATATTCTTGAATAGCAAATGTATTTTCAGCAATCTGTGTCATATTACTGGTGGAAATATTTTCTATGGAATCATGATTTGTAGAAATTTCAACGACTCGTTCACCGTTGAAAAATAAAAGAACGATTACTAAAATAACTAAACATATTCGTATATAGCGAAGTTCTTTACTAATAGGGTGTTCTCCCAAAACAATCATCCTTTCTGTAACTATTGTATAGTAGTGGTGGTAGTCATCGTGAAGAAACTAAGAATACCGAGACCAGCTAAAAGGATAAATGAGATTAAAGCGACATAGAGACAAATACGTCCCACTTGCTTTTTTTCAGGATCTTTACTGAAGAGCGAGATGATCCAAGTGATAATCCCGATTGGTGAAAATATAAAACTAAGAATATATAATAGTATTTTTTCAAATAAATTCATAAAAATCCCCCTTTTTGAAAGTTCTACATGTGCAGTTTTCTTCGTATTAGCGCTGGCGTTATGTAGGAAAGTACAGAATAAACAGCACTATAAACAATCCAAGCGTCTAAGTTTTGTAAAGCGAGGTGTATATCAAATCCCGAGACGATAATGAAAAATATAAGTGGAACAGTAAAAGAAATAATAATTACAGCCCATTTGAATTTGTATAGTAAGGCGCTAAAAAAAATACATAGTAACGGTAAAGTGAAAAAAACAAAAGTGAAAGGGTTGATAAGTAATTGTAAAATACATATCACCTCGCAAGTTTTGCATTTATTTCTAATTATATGATAAAAAGGGAAATATTTCATCTTGAACGAAAATATTCTAACTATTTCGAATGTGAATATTTCCAAGCTTGTCCGTGTAAGCTAAAATAAGGTATATAGTATTTTGGTGATTATGTTATAAGAAGATAAACACGTAAGGGTGATATAATATGTGGCGGAAGCTTACCATTATTGTAGTGTTACTTTGTTTAGCGGGATATGCAGCTTATGAACAGTTTGGTAAAGAGGATCAAGTAATGCAAGAAAAGCCTGCCAAAAGTGAAACTGCTATGAAAGAGATTTTCGCAAGGAACGGTATTGAAATTGGAAAGAGCGCACCAGGTTTTGAATTAGCAAAGATAGATGGAACGAATGTAAAGTTATCCGATTTAAAAGGAAAGAAAGTTATTTTAAACTTTTGGGCAACGTGGTGTGGACCTTGTCAGCAAGAAATGCCTGATATGGAGGCCTTTTATAAAGAACATAAAGAAAACGTAGAAATTTTAGCTATAAACTATACTCCTTCAGAAAAAGGAGGGGGAGAAGAAAAGGTAAGGAACTTCGCTAAAGAAAAAGGAATTACTTTTCCTATTTTATTGGACAAGAACATTGATGTGACAACAGCGTATAAAGTAATTACCATTCCAACTTCTTATTTTATTGATACAGAAGGTGTTATTCAAGAAAAGTTTATTGGACCGATGACGCAAAAAGAGATGGAGAAACGGATTGCTAAATTAAAATAACGGTGAAAAGGTAGAGGTGGAAAGTTACCATTTCTGCCTTTTCTTTTTCACGTAGTGATAGCAGCATGTTATGATAAAAGAAATATAAACGTTTAGAGGTAAAGGAGTGTTTGGAGTGGGGAATATATCCTTACCGTTAGATTATGTTGTAATTGATTTTGAAACAACAGGATTTAACCCTTATAATGATAAAATTATTCAAGTCGCAGCAGTGAAATATCATAATCATGAACTAGTAGATCAATTTGTTTCCTATGTGAATCCAGAGCGTTCAATTCCGGACCGAATAACAAGTTTAACAGGTATTACAAATTATCGTGTTTCAGATGCACCGACGATTGAAGAAGTATTACCTTTATTTTTAGCATTTTTACATACAAATGTTATTGTCGCTCATAATGCATCTTTTGATATGCGTTTTTTAAAAAGTAATGTAAATATGCTTGGACTACCTGAGCCTAAAAATAACGTTATTGATACTGTGTTTTTAGCGAAAAAATATATGAAGCATGCGCCTAATCATAAACTTGAAACGTTAAAACGAATGCTTGGAATTCGATTAAGTTCTCATAATGCATTTGACGACTGTATTACGTGTGCGGCTGTTTATCAAAAATGTGCAGCGGTTGAAGAAGAAGGAAAAAGAAAAGCGAATAAGGAAGTACTTGATGAAACAGCGGTATTTGAAGCAGTAAAAGAAATGCTTGTACGAAATAAACGTGATATTGAGTGGATTCGTTGTATGAATGTTGGGAGTTATTTAGATATAAAAGCCTTTTACCCAATTATAAGGTTAAAGGTCAAAGGGCGAAAGAAATATGTGTTAACAGAAAAAATGGAAGACGATGTAAGAGAAATTTGTACGAGCTTAAAGTGCGAGGCAGCATTGAAAAGTGAGATTGGCAACACGAGAATTATGATTGACAGTGTAGAGGACATTTTGAAGCTAGAGAGCTACATTGTAGCAGAATACGATTCTGTATTACGAGCGCTGGATGAATATAGAGCAAATAAAGTAAATGCGGATGAAGAAATTAAAAAATATTTAAATACGATGGTGTAAAAAATCCCATGTGCAATATATGCGCATGGGATTTTTTATCAAAACATAAAATTTTCTTACAAATCTGATTAAAGAGTTTTTCATTTGCTCATACTATGTAATAAGAAAGCGTAGAAGAAAGGGTGAGCAACATGAGAAGAAGTCGCCGTAGATCGTTTGAAGAACTTGTAAATGAAAATAAACAACAATTATTAAGCGATCGTGATGCAATGGATCGAATTGAAAAACGAATTGAAAAACGTTATGAAATGAAACTTTTTAAGCAGGCTGAATAATTCTTAACACTAGTACGATACTAGTGTTAAGGAGGCGATAGTAATGGGTAATCCGAAAAAGAATTCAAAAGACTTTGCACCAAATCAAATTGGAACACAATCGAAAAAAGCTGGTGGCAATAAAGGAAAGCAAATGCAAGACCAAACTGGCAAACAACCAATTGTTGATAACGGTTAAAAAAAGGAGAATGCTGCATTCTCCTTTTTATGTATAAATTTGAGGGGATATAGGTAATTTAAGGTGGTATGTATACATTATTAGGAGGGAAGTATATGCCAAATCCAGATAATCGAAATGACAACGCTGAAAAATTACAAGTAATGGTACAAAATACGATTGATAATTTTAATGAAGCAAAAGAAACAGCCGAACTTTCTAATGAAAAAGATCGTGCTGCCATTGAAGCGAAAAATCAAAGACGTTTAGAAAGTATTGATTCATTAAAAAGTGAAATAAAAGATGAATCTTAACAAAATGTACAAAAAAGGGCTGACTTTCGTCAGCCTTTTTTCGTAATTGTAAAGTTTTCAACGAGTAAACGCCAATTTTGTGGGAATGGTAGACCAATCTTCCAGTAACTAATACCGCCAATGCCTTGTTCTTTCATTAAATTGAATTTACTTTGAATAGACCTCGAATCTTCAAACCAAACCTCGTGTTGTACGCCGTTTTCATCAAAGTAATTAAAATGTGGAGCTTGGGCTGTGAAATCATAGCGGATAGGAACATTGTATTTACGAGCAAGTGCAACAGCTGCGACAGAGCTAACTGCTTTTGCGGGTGGATTCCCTTGTTTGAAAGGAAGTTTCCAATCAAATCCATATAAATTTTGCCCCATCATAATTTTTTGTGGGGGCATTTGAGATTTTGCATATTGAAGTACTTCTTTTACAGGACCAATAGGGGAAATCGCCATCGGTGGTCCACCTTGCCAACCCCAGTCGTATGTCATAATGACGACGAAATCAACAATTTGTCCTTGTGCTTTATAATCGTGAGCCTCAAAAAATTTCCCTTTTTGATTTGAGCTCGTTTTCGGTACAAGTGTTGTACTTAATGTGTATCCGCTAGGTAAGCGTGTTTTCACATTTCGTAAAAAACGATTATACGCTTCGCGATCTTCAGGTGCCACACTCTCGAAATCGAAATGAATGTCTCGCATGCCATATTTTTCAGCTGTTTGCAAAATGTTAGTAATAAACTTGTTTTGAATTGTTGCATCGCGTAAAATAACCGAGGTCAGATCGGCACTGAAATTTCCATTTTCAATATTTGTAATAACGAGCATAGGGATGGTGTTACCTTGCGTTGCAATATTAGCGATTTTCGCTGTTTCCGTCGGTTCTTTTAAAGTGCCGTCTCTTTTTGCTTCAAAGCTGAAGTAGGCTAAATATGTTAAAAATGGATTAATAGCACGTGTAGCATTTACTAAACTTTCTTTTATCGGTATTGTTGAAGGCTGTAAATAAGCAATGGATTCTACTGCTCGTTTTGTTCCTTTCGGTATATATAATTGCTGTCCGACATGGAGAATAGATTTTAATGAAAGGTTATTAACTTTAGCTAAACTGGCGAGAGGGACGTTATACGTTTGAGAAATTCGATAAAGGCTGTCACCTGGCTGTACATAATAATTATTGCCTTTTGTATTAACGATAAGTGCCTGACCAACAACGAGTGTTTCAGCTGGATTTAGTCCATTGTCTTTTACAATTTCTTCAGGTGTAGATCCGTACTTTGATGCTAAACCATAAACACTATCACCGCTACGAACAGTTACAATTTGGATCATGTGCTTGCCCCTTTCGGTAAAAGATTCACTATTTTTATTTTATTTTTGATTCCACTGTATTATGATTAAATGTATGCAAGGTAGCAGAAGTGAAAGAAGGCGAATAGAAATGTTTGTAGCAGAACATGAAGTTGAAATCCGCTATGCGGAAACAGACCAGATGGGTGTTGTTTACCATTCAAACTATTTAGTGTGGCTAGAACTTGGGCGCACTAAACTTATACAAGAATTAGGATTTTCATATGTTGAAATGGAGAAAGAGGGAATTATTTCTCCTGTATTAGACTTGCAAATTTCATATCGTAAAGCGATGCGTTACGGAGAAAAAGCTATTGTGAAAACGTGGGTTGATACTGTGAGCCCGCTTCGCGTTGTATATGGATATGAAATTTATAATGGTGATGGTGAACTATGTATTACTGCAAGCACAACGAATATTTGTGCGAAAAAAGAAGGATTCCGCCCTGTATCATTTAAAAAATTATATCCTGAGTGGTATGCGAAATATGAGGAAATCAAGAAAAAATAAAAAAAGCGTGGCAGAAGCCACGTTTTTTTATTTTTCATAATTAAATTGCGGGAAATCGTCACCGTCGTTAAGTGTAACAGATAAATTATGTCCATCGAAGAACCACTCATCATCGCCTTCAATAAAGAAGTTAATACCTTCTTCTTGAGTTTGAACAGCAGGATGTGCAGGATCATCTTTACGAATTCCTAAAGAAAGTCCTTTTTGCACAGTACTGCAACCACCGTATTGTACGAAAAAGCGTAGTGTTTCACCCGATTGTAAGTGTAATTCGTCTTTATACCATTGTGCTGCTTCTTTTGTTACGGAAAGATTCATGTATAGTTCCTCCAAATTATGTTGCTTTTTCTTTTAGTATAAAAAATAACGCAAAAAGACGCTATTAATATGCTTCACGTTTTCTTTTTGCGTTATGTGGGTTACGATCTTATTTTTGCTTTTTTGAAAAGTTTGCTTTCGGTTCAGTTTTATTTATAATTCGTCCGATATTTGCACGGTGTTTATAAATAACCATACCTGCTAATAAACACATCGCAATAATGAAGATTTTATCCCCGCTAACAATGGATGCAATAACAGCAACGACAGCTGTTACCATAGAAGAAAGTGATACGTATCTTGTTGTAAATAAAAGGGTGAAAAATACAACAGCTAATATTGCAAATACAACTGGTGAGTAGCATAATAGCACGCCAGCAGAAGTTGCAACTGCTTTCCCCCCGCGGAATTTTGCGAAGATTGGATAGACATGTCCAAGAACAGCGGCTAATCCAAACCATAGTGGGTGCGTATCTAATCCGAAAATAATCGGTAGAGCTGTCGCTAATGTGCCTTTTAAAATGTCAGCAATTGTAACGATAAAACCTGCTTTTTTCCCTAATGTACGGAATGTATTTGTTCCGCCTAGATTACCACTTCCATGCTCACGAATGTCAATTCCATAGCCAATTTTTCCAACGACTAATGCAAACGGAATCGAGCCAAGTAAGTAGGCAACGATAAATAAAAGATATGTAATAACCATGAGTTCAGTCTCCTTTATACAAATGTGTTGATAAAGGGTAAAAAGAGTTTTTCCCGTTTATTGTACCATACATTTGTAAAGAGCACATTTCTTTTTTATAAATGAAAAAGTCATTAATTTTTAAAAAAACTTTCACAGGAATGTTACATTTTTCACAGGAACAGAAGAACTATATGTTGTATGATTTTAATCAAAAGACAACAACATGTTGGTGGAGGGTTATGAATGTTGAAACAAAATGTACGTGGAGAAGAATTAATGAAAGTATTTGAGACAATTATCCACGGTAATGAACAAGATTTAATACAGGAAAATGCAAATGTAGATGGCCGATCTCCAATGGGAGTAATGGGAACGTTCGCATCTGAGAGCGCAAAGTATTATGCAGTAGAAAAATTATTATCAGATCAAGTGAAAAAAGCGATAGATCAAAATATATTATATCCACATGATTTAGATTTTTATGCAACAGGAACGACGACTTGTTCACAAATTCCGTTAGCGCAAATGCTTGCTAACGGTTTTCATACTGGACATGGACATATGAGACAACCGCAAGACATTAAAAGTGCGTTGGCGCTTTCTTCAATTATTTTTCAGGCGAATCAAAATATGCAGCACGGTGGTCAATCGTTTGCGCTCTTTGATATTGATTTAGCTCCATATGTGAGAAAAACAGTAGAGAGACATAAAAAACGATTACAGTCATATCCGCTTACGAAAGAACAAATAGAGGAATTTGCATGGAAAGAGACAGAAAATGATACGTATCAGGCGTGTGAGGCTTTCGTTCATAATTCAAATAGTATGCATAGTAGGGGCGGGGGACAAGTACCATTTATTTCTATTAACTATGGAACAGACACATCGAAAGAGGGAAGACTTTTAATTAAGCAACTTTTAAAAGCGACGCAAGCTGGACTTGGTAAAGGGGAAACACCGATTTTTCCTATTCAAATTTTCAAAATGAAAAAAGGCTTGAACTTTGAAGAGTGTGATCCGAACTATGATTTATTTGAATTAGCGTTAGAAACGACAGCTGAGCGATTATTCCCTAACTTTTCGTTTTTAGATGCTCCGTTTAATGCAGTGCACTATGATGGTCGGCCTGAAAGTGAAGTATGTTATATGGGGTGTCGTACTCGTGTTATGTCTAATATACATGGGGAAGAAACAGCAATTGGAAGAGGGAATTTATCGTTTACTTCTATTAATTTAGTGAAATTAGCGCTAATTAGTGGTTCAACAGAAGCGTTTTTTGAAGCGCTAAGTTATTACTTAGATTTGGGCGTTAAGCAATTATTAGAGAGATTTGCTTATCAATGTACAAAGAGAGCAAGAGATTTTCAGTTCTTATATTCACAAGGTGTATGGCGCGGTGGAGAAACGTTACAACCTGAAGATGCTGTGGCACCCATTTTAAAACAAGGGACGTTAAGTATTGGTTTTATCGGTCTTGCAGAATGTTTAGTAGCGTTAACTGGAAAGCACCATGGAGAAAATGAAGAATCGTGGAAGCTTGGATATGAAATTATTTCCTTTATGAGAGAGAGAATGGATAAGGCGACGGAAGAACATCAACTCAATTTCTCTGTAATTGCAACGCCAGCAGAAGGGTTATCAGGAAAGTTTGTGAAGAAAGATAGAGAAGAATTTGGTGAAATTAGCGGTGTGACAAATCATAATTATTATACAAATTCGTTCCATGTACCGGTGTATTACAATATTCAAGCGATAGATAAAATTCGATTAGAAGGACCGTTCCACGCTCTTTGTAATGGCGGACATATTACGTATATTGAACTAGATGGTGCGGCTGTGCATAATCAAAAGGCGTTAAAGCAAATTGTACAAGCGATGGCGCAGTACGGCGTAGGCTACGGTTCAATTAACCATCCTGTCGATCGTTGTAAGTGCTGTAGTTATCATGGCATTATCGGGAATGAATGTCCGAGCTGCGGAAATGAAGATGAGAATGAAATAGAAAGAATTCGCCGCATAACAGGCTATCTTGTAGGAGATATGTCGAAGTGGAATAGTGCGAAACGTAGTGAAGAGATGGATCGGGTGAAGCATAAATGAAAGTTATGAATATCATTCATGATAGTGTAGTAGATGGAGACGGGTTGCGGACAGTCGTGTTTTTTGCGGGCTGTCCGCATCGTTGTTTCGGGTGCCATAACCCGAAATCTTGGAATGTTTGCAATGGAACTGAAATGACGGTAGAAGAAATTGTGAAAGAGATTGAAAGTAATTCATTAACAGATGTAACATTTTCAGGTGGAGATCCATTCTTCCAAGCTGCTGAAGTGAAAAAAGTAGCAAAAGCAGTGAAGGATTTGAGAAAAAATCTATGGATTTATACAGGTTACAGGTTAGAAGAGATACAGAGTGCTCAAAATAATGATATGATAGAATTGTTACATTATGGGGATGTTTTGGTCGATGGAAGATTTGAACTTGATAAAAAAGATTTAACACTTCCATTTCGCGGAAGCTCCAATCAACGTATTATTCGATTGAAAGAGTAAAAAGGCGGGATAGATTATATGAATAAAACAGTATTACTTGTTGAAGATGAAAGAAGATTACGTGAAATTGTTAGTGATTATTTTCGTAATGAAGGCTTTGAAGTAATCGAAGCGGAAGATGGAAAAAAAGCGCTAGAATTATTTGCTGAACATACAATTGATTTAATTATGTTAGATATTATGTTACCAGAAATAGATGGTTGGTCTGTTTGTAGACGAATTAGAAAAGAGTCAGCGGTACCAATTATTATGCTGACAGCACGTTCTGATGAGGATGATACATTACTAGGCTTTGAACTAGGTGCAGATGAGTATGTCACAAAACCTTTTAGTCCGAAAGTATTAGTAGCTCGCGCGAAGACGTTATTGAAACGTGCGGATGGAGCGGTAGGAGTATCAGAAGAAAATACTATGTCTTTAGCTGGAATAGAAGTGAATCGACTATCTAGAACAGTTTTAGTAGATGGAGAAGAAATTATATTGACACATAAGGAGTTTGAGCTTCTCGTTTATTTAATGGAGAACAAAGGAATTGTGTTGTCACGCCAACATTTATTAGATCAGTTATGGGGATATGATTACTACGGCGATGACCGAACGGTTGATACACATATTAAAAAACTGCGAAATAAGCTAGGAGATAAGGCGAAGCATATTGGCACTGTTATTCGAGTAGGTTACAAATTTGAAGAATAACCTTTAAGTTACTATGCATCTCGGCTTTGGGATATAGCAAATTTACACTCTCCTTTGTAGGTGGAATGTACAAAAAATACTTTTCTTGTCTACAATGATAGATAAGAGTATTTTTTAAATTGGATTTCACGATGAGTTCACAAGAAGGACACAAACTGTGACTATACTGAAAGTACGAATTCATCAGAGAGGGGAAATAAAAAATGGGATATTACGACGGACCAAATTTGAATGAAGAGCATAGTGAAACGAGAGAAGTGAGAAAATCAGGCAGTAAAAAAGGTTATTTCTTCACAGGTTTAGTGGGAGCTGTAGTCGGGGCGGTTTCGATTAGTTTTGCAGCACCATATATGCCATGGGTGCAAAATAATGGAGCTGCAGTTTCATCATTCAATTCTAATAACCAAGTAGAAGGTACTGTAGTTCCTGTTGTCAATAAATCAAAAAACGAAACTGATTTGCCAGGTATGGTTGAAGGTGCAAAGGATGTTGTTGTTGGTGTAATTAATATGCAACAAAGTATTGATCCGTTTGCAATGCAACCGACAGGTCAAGAACAACAAGCTGGTTCAGGATCAGGTGTTATTTATAAAAAAGCAGGAAATAAAGCATATATCGTAACCAACAACCACGTAGTAGATGGAGCGAATAAACTTGCTGTGAAACTAAGTGATGGAAAGCAAGTTGATGCAAAATTAGTTGGTAAGGATCCTTGGTTAGACTTAGCAGTTGTTGAAATTGACGGATCTACTGTAAATAAAGTTGCAAGTTTAGGTGACTCCAGTAAACTTCGTGCTGGTGAAAAAGCGATTGCAATCGGTAACCCACTTGGATTTGACGGCAGTGTAACGGAAGGTATAATCAGTAGTAAAGAACGCGAAATTCCAGTTGATATTGATGGGGACAAACGCCCAGATTGGCAAGCACAAGTTATTCAAACAGATGCAGCGATTAACCCTGGTAATAGTGGTGGTGCATTATTTAACCAAAACGGTGAAGTAATCGGTATTAACTCAAGTAAAATTGCGCAGCAAGAAGTTGAAGGAATCGGATTTGCAATTCCGATTAATATTGCAAAACCAGTTATCGAATCGCTTGAAAAAGATGGAGTAGTGAAACGTCCAGCTCTTGGAGTAGGTGTCGTTTCATTAGAAGATGTGCAGGCTGCAGTAACCCAATTAAAGGTACCTAAAGAAGTAACAAATGGCGTTGTATTAGGTAAAATTTATCCAATATCACCGGCAGAAAAAGCTGGTTTAGAGCAATATGATGTTGTAGTAGCATTAGATAATCAAAAGGTAGAGAATGCTCTTCAATTCCGTAAATATTTATATGAAAAGAAAAAAGTAGGCGAGAAAGTAGAAGTTACATTCTATCGCAATGGCCAAAAAATGACGAAATCAGCTACATTAGCAGATAATTCAGCTACTAAGAATCAATAAAAGAAAGTCTCTTTCATGTTGAAAGAGACTTTCTTTATCGGATATACTAAAAGAATAGGAGGGATTAATTATGACAATTGAAAACCCAACTCGTACGGAAATTAGTGAAGTATTGAAGAAAAGTAAAACGATTGCAGTTGTTGGATTATCAGATAAGCCAGAACGTACATCGTATATGGTTTCAAAAGCAATGCAAGATGCGGGGTACCATATCATACCAGTAAATCCAACAGTTGATGAAGTGCTTGGAGAAAAGGCGGTTTCTTCACTGACGGATATTAAAGAACATGTTGATATTGTAAATGTATTTCGTCGCTCAGAATTTTTAAAGGACGTTGCAAAAGAGTTTGTAGAGATTGATGCAGATGTTTTCTGGGCACAATTAGGAGTACAAGATGAAGATACATATAAAATTTTACAAGAAAAAGGCTATACTGTAATAATGGATCGTTGTATTAAAGTAGAACATGCGATGACAAAATAGTATAGATTTTAAAGATAGAAAGATTGATTCAGCCCTCACTATATACATAAGTAGGGCCGATGAACGAGGTGTTCATCATGAGATTTTTTAAAGGCTGTTTTTGGGGATTGTTACTTGTTATCCCGTTTTGGATATTGATCATTTGGATCATGATAAAGGTATGGAATGTATAATGTTGGAATACATATCCATTTCTCGTTGACAAACGATTATTTTTCTGAAATAGTAGCCTAGAGGAATCCTTGTGAAAAAAACAAGGATTTTTCTATTGAAAATGGTATATAAAAGAGATAAGATAACTTGCCAAAACTATAGTCGAGGCGTTATTCTATAATAGAAACATATGTTCTGATTTGATTAGGAAAGGGGCAAGGAGTTTGGCGAAGCATCAGTTCCAATACAATGAAGATGCAATTCAAGTGTTAGAAGGACTTGAAGCCGTTCGAAAACGCCCGGGTATGTATATCGGGAGTACGGATAGCCGTGGATTGCATCATTTAGTATATGAAATAGTAGATAACTCCGTTGATGAAGCATTAGCGGGATTTGGCGACGAAATTTCTGTCGTAATACATAAAGATAATAGTATTAGCGTTATTGATAAAGGGCGAGGAATGCCTACGGGAATGCACAAGCTTGGAAAACCGACACCTGAAGTTATTTTAACTGTACTTCATGCTGGTGGTAAGTTTGGCCAAGGAGGTTATAAAACGAGTGGTGGTTTACACGGTGTTGGGGCATCAGTTGTAAATGCCTTGTCAGAATGGCTAGTAGTAACGATTAAGCGTGATGGTAGCATTTATGAACAACGCTTTGAAAATGGTGGTATTCCTGCAACGACGTTAGAGAAAATCGGGAAAACGAAAGAGTCTGGTACAACGATGCACTTTAAACCAGATACAACTATTTTCAGCACAACGAATTACAACTATGAAACATTATGTGAGAGATTACGTGAATCTGCATTCTTATTAAAAGGAATGAAAATCTCGATAAAAGATGAACGTAATGATTTAGAAGATGTGTTTCATTATGAAACAGGAATTGAGGCTTTCGTTTCATACTTAAACGAAGAGAAAGATTCGATTCATCCAGTTGTATATTTCTCGGGTGAGCAAAATGGAATTGAAGCAGAGTTAGCGTTTCAGTTTAATGATGGTTACTCAGAAAACATTCTTTCGTTTGTAAATAATGTACGTACAAAAGACGGTGGTACACACGAAGCTGGATTTAAAACAGCAATGACACGTGTGTTCAATGAGTATGCTCGTAAAGTTTCTTTATTAAAAGAAAAAGACAAAAATTTAGAGGGTACAGATATTCGAGAAGGATTAGCTTCGATTGTTTCTGTACGTGTACCAGAAGACGTACTCCAGTTTGAAGGGCAAACGAAAGGTAAACTAGGTACAAGTGAAGCTCGTTCTTCAATTGATGCAATTGTATCTGAGCATTTAGCTTACTTTTTAGAAGAAAACCCGGATGTAGCTACACTTCTTGTGAGAAAGGCAATTAAAGCAGCACAAGCACGTGAGGCTGCTCGTAAAGCGAGAGAAGAAGCGCGTACTGGTAAGAAGAAGAAAAAATCAGAAGGTACTCTAAGCGGGAAGTTAACACCTGCACAATCACGTAATCCTCAGAAAAACGAATTGTATTTAGTAGAGGGTGACTCGGCTGGTGGTTCAGCAAAGCAAGGGCGAGATCGTCGTTTCCAAGCGGTGCTACCATTACGTGGTAAAGTAATTAACACGGAAAAAGCAAAGCTTGCTGATATTTTTAAGAACGAAGAGATCAATACGATTATTTACGCAATTGGCGGAGGAGTAGGGAATGAGTTCGCTGTTGAAGATATTAACTACGATAAAGTTGTTATTATGACCGATGCAGATACGGATGGAGCACATATTCAAGTGTTACTACTGACGTTCTTCTACCGTTATATGAAACCACTTATTGAAGCTGGTAAAGTATTTATCGCACTTCCACCTTTATATAAAGTAAGTAAAGGAAAAGGGAAAAGTGAAGTAATTGAATATGCATGGTCTGATGAAGAATTAGGTGATGTAACGAAAAAGGTCGGTAAAGGCTACATGTTGCAGCGCTATAAAGGACTTGGCGAAATGAATGCCGATCAATTATGGGAAACAACGATGAACCCTGAAACACGTACGTTAATCCGTGTGAAAATTGACGATGCATCAAGAGCTGAGCGCCGAGTTACGACATTGATGGGGGATAAAGTAGAACCTCGCCGTAAATGGATTGAGCGTAATGTACAATTTGGTATGCAAGAAGAAGGAAATATTTTAGAAAATGAAATGATTATGGAGACGGAGGTGGAATAACATGCAGGCAGAGAAGTTTCATGACCTCCCGCTTGAAGACGTGTTAGGTGACCGCTTTGCACGTTATAGTAAATATATTATTCAAGACCGCGCGCTTCCAGATGCGCGTGACGGTTTAAAACCGGTACAAAGACGTATTTTATATTCTATGTATGTAGAAGGAAACGTACATGATAAAGCGTTTCGTAAATCAGCTAAAACAGTAGGTAATGTTATCGGTAATTATCATCCACATGGTGATTCCTCTGTATATGAGGCGATGGTCCGTTTAAGTCAAACTTGGAAAGTACGTAATGTTTTAGTTGAAATGCACGGAAATAACGGTAGTGTTGATGGGGATCCAGCAGCGGCAATGCGTTATACGGAAGCACGTTTATCACCAATCGCATCTGAGTTATTACGTGATCTTGATAAAGAAACAGTAGAATTCGTGTCAAACTTTGATGATACGAGTGAAGAACCTATTGTATTACCGGCAATGTTCCCGAACTTATTAGTGAACGGATCTACAGGGATTTCCGCTGGTTATGCAACAGAAATTCCACCGCATCATCTTGGAGAAGTAATTGATGCTACAATTATGCGTATCGATCAACCGAATAGTTCTGTGGAGGACTTGTTAACAGTTATTAAAGGACCAGATTTCCCTACAGGTGGTATTATACAAGGGATAGATGGCATTAAAAAAGCGTATGAAACAGGTAAAGGTAAAATTATTATTCGCGGAAAAGCAGAGGTTGAAACGATTCGTGGCGGGAAGCAACAAATCGTTATTACAGAAATTCCGTACGAAGTAAATAAAGCGAATCTTGTTAAGAAAATGGATGAATTACGTATAGATAAAAAGCTAGATGGAATTGCTGAAGTACGTGATGAGACAGATCGTACAGGTCTTCGTATCGTTGTAGAATTAAAAAAAGAAGCGAATGCTGAAGGTATTTTAAATTATTTATATAAAAATACAGATTTGCAAATTCCATACAACTTTAATATGGTAGCGATAAATAATCGTCGTCCGACACTTATGACATTACCTAAGATTTTGGATGCATATATTGGACATCAGAAAGAAGTTGTTACAAGACGCTCACAATATGAATTAAGAAAAGCAGAAAATCGTCAGCATATTGTAGAAGGTTTAAAGAAAGCATTATCAATTTTAGATGAAGTGATTGAAACGATCCGTGGGTCTAAAGATAAGCGTAATGCGAAAGATAATTTAAGTGCGAAATTTGGATTTACAGAGGCGCAGTCAGAAGCAATTGTTTCACTGCAATTATATCGTTTAACAAATACAGATATTACAGCGCTAGAGCAAGAAGCAGCGGAACTTAGTAAGAAAATTATAGAGTTACAGTCAATTTTACAAAGTGAAAAAAGACTTTTTCAAGTTATTAAAACAGATTTGAAGAGAGTAAAGAAAACATATAGTGATAATCGCCGTGCGATAATTGAAGAGGAAATTGAAGAAATTAAAATCGATGTGGAAGTTATGATTCCGCAAGAAGATGTCATCGTTACTGTAACGAAAGAAGGCTATGTGAAACGAACAGGTTGGCGTTCGCATAATGCATCGAACGGGAAATACTTCGGTATGAAAGAGGGTGACATCTTACTTGAGCGTTTCGATACAAACACGACAGAAACCGTTCTTTTATTTACGAACAAAGGAAATTATATTTATCTTCCTGTGTATGAAATGCCAGAAATTCGTTGGAAAGATTTAGGTCAACACGTTGCGAATCTTGTTTCGCTCGAGCGAGATGAATCGTTAATTTGGGCAACAGTCGTACCGAATTTTGAAGAAGAAAAACGATTTATCGTATTTGTTACACGAAACGGTATGATTAAGAAAACAGAATTAAACCAATATAAAGTGCAGCGTTATTCACGGGCATTCGTTGCTGTAAACTTGAAAAAAGATGATGAAGTTGTTGATATATTTGCGACAGATGGGACAAGTGATATTGTTCTTGCAACACATGGTGCATATGCACTTGTATTCAATGAAGAAGAAGTAAGTCCAGTTGGTGTCAGAGCAGCTGGTGTGAAAGCAATTAATTTAAAAGAAGATGACTATGTTGCTTCTGGTAAACCGTTAAATGGTGAAAAAGATCAACTTATTCTCGTTACGCAGCGAGGTGCTGTGAAACGTATAAAGGCATCGGAAATTGAGAAATCAACGAGGGCGAAGCGAGGCCTTGTAATTTTTAAAGAGTTAAAACGTAATCCGTACCGCATTGTCGGTATTGAAATTGTTCGAGATGATGAATTAGTTTACATGAAGACAGAGAAACACATTGTAGAAGAAATTGATCCGAAAGCGTTTCGAAATAAAGACCGGTATAGTAATGGTAGTTTAGTACTAGATGTTAATGATACTGGTGAAGTAATTGAAACGTGGACAAAGAAAAGAACGGAATAAAGTGAAACTTTAATCAGTGGGGGTTTTTTCCATCCCCCACTGATTATTAGCCTTCACCAATCGGGCTTTTACGGGCAGTTGGTCTCCCTCCTAACTCCCTCGCATTCCCCTTATTTTGAGGTGGGAGTTTTACTGCGCGTTAATGCGGGATAAAGGGAGCATCTTGCTATGAATGATAGCAAGATGCTTTTTTCTAAGCAAATCATTATGTATATAAAAATAATCTTGTTATAATGATGAAATGAAATCGTTCTCATAAAGTGAAACTTTAATCAGTGGGGATTTTCTTTATCCCCACTGATTATTAGTTGAACCAAACGGGCTTTTACGAGCAGTTGATTCCTCACCTAATTTCTTTGCTTTCGCTGAATTTTGAGTTAGGAATCTTACTGCCCGTTAAAGCGGGATAAATGGAGGGGCAACATGAAAAAAATAGGTGTAGGGATTGTAGGATTTGGATTTTCTAGTACAACATTTCACATCCCGTTATTACAAACGATAGAAGAATACGATATTCGTGCTATTTTATCATCAAAAGAAGACGTAGTGAAACAAGCATTACCAAACGCTGAAGTTGTTGGTACAATTGATGAATTAGTAAATCGAGCTGATATTGACTTAGTGGTCATTACTTCGCCGAATACAACCCATTTTCCATATGTAAAAGAAGCAATTGTACACGGTAAGCATGTTGTTGTGGAAAAACCATTCGTTGTTTCAATTGAAGAAGGAGAAGAACTTATTTCATTAGCGAACCGACATAATGTCGTTTTAAGTGTGTATCATAATCGCCGTTTGGATAATGATTTCTTAACGATAAAGAAATTATTACAAGAAAAAAGAATCGGGAATGTATACGCATATGAAGCGCATTTCGATCGTTTCCGCCCACATGTACGCGATCGCTGGAGAGAAAAGAACTTACCAGGATCAGGTATATTATATGATTTAGGATCGCATTTAATTGACCAAGCATTATCATTATTTGGGAAACCAGATGCGATAAGCGCAGATGTAATAAAACAACGACCAGGTGCAGAAGTGGATGATTACTTCCATGTTGTACTTCACTATGGAGTGAAGCGCGTTATTTTACATAGTAGCAGTTACGTAAAGCAAGCTGGACCACATTTTACACTGCATGGAGATAAAGGTTCTATCGTGAAGTATGGTATGGATTCACAGGAAGAACAATTAAAGACTGGAATGAAGCCAGGGGATAATGGTTATGGAGCAGACTCTGAAGAGAATTTTGCTACTTTAGAAACAGAAGAAAGCTTAGAGCGTATTCCAACAGAAGTCGGCTGCTATGACATGTATTATAAAGGTGTGCGAGATAGCATATTAAATGGTGAAAAACTACCTGTAACTGCTCAAGAAGGTTTAGACGTTATTAAATTGATTCAATTGGCGACTGAAAGTAGTGAAACGGGTAGAGTCATTGCGGTAAAATAAAAAAGACACGAATTTCGTGTCTTTTTTTATTAGGAATATGCGAATATGACTCATTATTTATTTTAGTCGTTTGTCATACATTAATTGGATTTGTATGCCGTAAGGATCTTCAATAATACCATATGCTTCACTAAATATATTTTTTTCTAGTGGAGAGATTATTTTCACATGCTTATCGGAAATTAAATTATTATAAAATCTTTGTATTTCTTCTAAATCAGCGCTTTGAATGCAAAGTGACATGTTATTTCCAACGCTATAACGTTCAGTAGGGTTCATTGTATCTTCGGCTATCATTAGCTTTGTATTCCCAATTTGTAAAACAGAGTGGGCAATATGATCTTTATTTTCATTTGTAATTTCAAAAGAACTATCTTTTTTGGCCAGTTCTTCATACGTAACAATCATTAACTTCTTGGCTTCTAAATTACGTGTATAAAAATTAATTGCCTCCTTTGCTTGCCCATTCATTGAAAGAAAAATAGCTATTTCTAATGTCATAAATATCTAACTCCTTTTTTAGTTAATAATTATAATATAGACTAAAAAGGTTTCAATACATGACACCTTTTATGGAGGGAAATATGAAAAAAACTGAACGAATAAATGATATGCTTATTTTCTTAAATAATAAAAGATATTTTAATTTAAAAGATTTAATGGTTAGATATGCTATTTCTAAAAGTACCGCTCTACGAGACATTCAATCATTGGAAGAAATAGGTGTACCGATATATTCTGAACTAGGTAGAAATGGGAGTTATAAAATTATAGAAAATAGTGTGTTATCACCAATATATTTTAGTGTGGATGAAATGTATGCGTTATACTTTTCGATTCTTACATTAAATGGTTACAAAACAAAGCCATTTAATATAGAAAGTATTGCGCTTGAAAATAAATTTAAACATGTATTACCTGATAATGTGAGTAAAAATATTTCAATCATGGAACGAACACTTTCCTTTGAAGTAACAAATCATAGTAACTTTAGTCCGTTCTTAAAAGAACTTTTACAGGGGATTTTTGCTGAACGGGTTTATCGTTTAACATATTTGAAAAAAGATGAGGAGAAAGCATTGGTCGCCCAATTTATTCGAATAGAATCTAAATTTGGACAGTGGTATGCTAAAATTTTTAATTTTGAGACAAGTAATGTTCAAATAATTAGATGTGATAAAATTCTTTCTATTATGGAAACAAGCAATACTAATCCAAAAAAGCTCGAAGAACTATTAAGTTATCTTACTACTTTTCACAGAAAGCCTGATGCAATTGATTTTATTGTCATTGTTAATCAAGAAGGAAAAGACATTTTTGATAAAGAGAATTATCCTTCCATGAGGATACAAAAAGAAAAAGAAAAATACATTATAACAGGCTATTTTAACAAGAAAGAAATTGATTTTATTTCAAGTTATTTTTTGAATTTTGGAAAAACGATTATCTCAATTCAGCCTGTCATGCTGAAAGATTTAATCTATAATAAGGTAGTATCTATAAAACATCATTTAACTTCTTTGAGATAAAGTTAGTTTTAATAATTCTTTTCGACATGAAAAAGCCCTTGAGATTTAAATATCCAAAGGGCTTTTTTATGATTTTGTTTGTTCTTTAGAAAAAATTATTTTTCTGGAACAGAAAGTCCGTAAAAGAACATCGTAACTATATCTTGTATATGTTTTTCTCGATCTCCTTCAAGAAGCTGTGCCCCGAAATCATCACCTAATTTAGTGAACATTTGAATGTAAAGTAACATCATTTCTTTTGAAAGGTGTGGATTAATTTCATTTTTGCGCTGTGCTTGTTCTAATATTTCTAAATACCAAGGCAAGATTTTTTCGTTTTGATAACTATAAATAAATTCTCGGAGTGCTTCGTCTCTTTGCATCATTTGTAGTAACATATCAGGCTGAAATAACCCCCCAGTATTCATTTTTCTTACAATCATTTTTTGCATCATATCATGAAAAGGTAATTTTTCTTCTGCAAGCTCTTTATAATATTGAAATTCAGATATTATAAATTCTTGTATAAGTTCCCTAAATAACGCATCTTTACTTCCGAAATGATTATAAATTGTCACTTGAGAAACGTTTGCTTTTTTTGCAATATGTTCTATTTTCACTTCATTAAATCCACGTTCTGAAAATAATGTAAAGGCCGCATCTTTAATGGCACGTTTTTTCTTTTCTTTCACTTTTTCAAAGCCGTTCAATACAATCACCTCATTTAAAATATACAAGAAAAAATAATTGAAAACAATATTTTTGAAATATGGACATATAAATATTTCAAAAAGTTGTTGCGAATATGAAAGATGAGGAGTACAATAATTTTGAAATATCACATGTTAAATATTTCAAAAAATGAGGTGGGTTTATGATTTCAGTTCAAAATGTTACAAAACAGTTTTCAAATGGAAAAGGCTTGTTTGATATTACATTTGAAGTGAAAGAAGGAGAAGTTTTTGGCTACTTAGGACCAAATGGTGCTGGGAAATCAACAACGATTCGTAATTTAATGGGATTTATAAAACCGACGGCTGGTAAAGCGACAATTTTCGGATTAGATTGTTGGGAAGATGCTGCGAAAATTCAAAGAGAAGTTGGCTATTTACCAGGAGAGATTTCTTTTATTGAAGGAATGAATGGATTAGAGTTTTTAAATTTGATGCAAGGAATGCGTGGGTTAAAAAATATAAAAAGACGAGATGAATTGATAGAACGTTTGCAGTTCGATGTGAAAACACCAATTCGAAAAATGTCTAAAGGAATGAAACAAAAAGTAGGTATAGTTGCGGCATTTATGCATGATCCAGAAGTGTTAATTTTAGATGAACCGACATCAGGACTCGATCCACTTATGCAACAAGTATTTATAGATTTAATATTAGAGGAAAAGCAAAGAGGAAAAACAATCCTTATGTCATCACATATTTTCACTGAAATTGAGAGAACTTGTGACAGAGTAGCTATTATTAAAGATGGTTGTCTTGTAACCGTTGAAAACATTCATGATTTACAAGGTATGAGAAGACAGGTTATAGATGTAACAGTATCATCTCAAGAAGAAATCGAGTCTCTTAAACAATGTGATTTGCAATTTGAAGGAGTGAAAGGTAGAGAGGCGTCAATTATTGTGCAAGGAAACTATCAAACTGTTTTACAAATACTTTCAAACTATAATGTAACTGCACTTCAAACGAGAGCGACGGATTTAGAACATTTATTTATGCATTATTACGAGAAGAAAGAAGGGGTAAAGCATGAATAAACAACTATTTTTAGCTAGTTTGAAAGAAACGAAAAAAAGTATATTGAGCTATGCTACTGGTGCAGCTCTTTATTTATGGTTATTAATTTGGATATTCCCATCGATGGTTTCAGCCAAAGGTTTAAATGAATTAATAAGTGCCATGCCTGATAGTGTGAAAAAAATTGTTGGAATGGAAAGTCCGATTCAAAATGTAATGGATTTTTTAGCTGGTGAATATTATAGTCTATTGTTTATTATCATTTTAACAATTTTTTGTGTCACGGTTGCAACGCATTTAATTGCTCGTCATGTAGATAAAGGGGCGATGGCATATTTATTAGCAACACCTGTATCGAGGGTGCAAATTGCAATTACACAAGCTGCTGTTCTCATATTGGGGCTACTAATAATTGTAATTGTTACTTATGTAGCTGGTATATTAGGTGCAGAATGGTTTTTAAAAGATAATAACTTAAATCGAGAATTATTTTTGAAAATAAACATAGTCGGAGGGCTTATATTTTTAGTAGTTAGTGCCTATTCATTTTTCTTTTCTTGTATATGTAATGATGAAAGAAAGGCACTTAGCTACTCAGCCAGTTTAACAATCTTATTTTTCGTATTAGATATGGTAGGGAAATTAAGTGATAAGTTAGAGTGGATGAGAAATATATCTTTATTTACATTGTTTCGTCCGAAAGAAATTGCTGAAGGAACATATAATATATGGCCAGTAAGTATAGGCTTAACTGCTGGAGCGCTTTGTATCTTCATAGTAGCAATTGTAGTGTTTAGGAAGAGGGATTTACCGTTGTAAATTAGAAAGTCCACTGAGAAAGTGGGCTTTTTTTGTTTGTAAATTCGAAGGGATATCTTTTAGAGAAACATTTAAGTAGATAGTCAAAATGGAATGTTTACATTTTTTCTTGTAGAAATATTCAAAAGAATTGAACCTTTTTCTAGGATACTCCGTCTAATATGTGTAAAGTTTAATTAATAGAGAGGCTGAAACAGGAGGACCAATTGTGAAAGTAATTCCTTTATATAAGATGATTGTAAAAGAAGAAACGGATGTTTCTTTAGCAAAAAAGGGTAATCACGAGGCTTTTATGACACTTATACATACAGAAAAAGTAAAGATGTATCGCATTGCGAAGGCGATGTTACGTGATGAGACGAATATAGAGGATGCGATGCAGGCAACAATTTTAGAAGCTTATGAAAATATAAAAAAACTGAAAAAGGAAGAGTTTTTTCAAACTTGGCTCATTAGAATTTTAATAAATGAGTGTAACAATATAATTCGCTCTTATAACAAAGTAATTGTAATTGAGGATCATGATAGTAATATGGTGGCGTTCGATCGATATGAAGATATTGACCTTTGTAATGCTATTCAGTCTTTAACGGAAGAACTAAGAGCTGTAACTGTACTTTATTATTATGAAGATATGAATCAAGAAAGTATTGCAACGCTTTTAGAAATTCCAAAAGGAACGGTTAAATCAAGATTGTCACGTGCAAGGGAACAATTAGAAGAGCGATTAAAGATGGAGTAGGAGGTGGTTAAAATGGATAAAGAAAAATCATTTGATGAAAAATTAAAAAAGAGAATAGAAAAGGATAATACCGTATTGCCACAGGCACTAAATGAAAAAATTAATGATACACTTCATAATCTTCCTGTAAAAAGAAAGAGTTATAGAGTACATATGATGTTTATTAGTGCCGCTGTTCTAACGCTATCAATTGTATCTATGTCTGAGTTTTCTATACAGAGCTTTGCACAAAATGGAGGGATGTTTAATTACGTAAAGAAGAATGCGTTTTCTGATTATGAGAATGAAGAAGAAATAAAGTCGAACGTCAATTATCCAGATAAGGAAAAGATTCATCAAAAGATGCTTGATTCAATTGATCATTTCCAAAATGTTTCAGGGCAATTCGAAGAATATTCTAGCTCTACAAGAATTGCTACAACATATAAATATGCGATTGATACGGAGAAACAAAGTGGTATTTCATCTAAAGAAGACAAGCTATCGAAAAAAAGCACGATGATTTATAGCGAGGAAGGAAAAAAAGAGTTTAATGATAAGAATAATACGTATAAAGAGACGAGATGGAGTCCAAAAGAAAGAAATAATGAACTATTAAAATTAAGCCCTACGGAAAGGTTATTGAGAAAATCAGGTGAGAAGAAACGGTATGATGACGAATATGTGGGATTCGCTAAGTACAGTATTCAATCAGAATTTGCTGATCTATTAATTCGATATAAAGATTGGAGTTATAAAGAAACGAAGTATCTTGGACTCGATTGCTACAAAATAGAAGGAATAATAAACATAGAAATGCCTGTAAGTACATCTGAAGATTTAAGTGGGAAATTTGAAATGGTTGTAGAGAAAAATACGGGGATTATGTTGAAGTTCCTTAGTTTCCATGAAGGTATGATTCAATATTCGATTACGACTGAATGGATACAAATAAACAAAGGATTGAAAGAGAATGTATTTCAAAAGGATAGCACTAATTATGAAAAATTGAAAAACATATTAGATGAATAGAAAACGGAGGGAACTATATGGAGAATACCTCTCCTTCAAGAGAAAAGAAAAATAAACGAAAATATAAAAAGACAACGATAATAAGTGTATTGTTAGGAGTATTACTATTTGGCGGAGTTGGGTATGGTGCTTATGTATATATGAAAACTTCTAATCTCGTACAAAAATCTAATTTGAACTTATCGCGTGGTGAAAAATCAAATTTACGTGAGAAAGCTGTAAAGCCAATTACACACAACGTTTCAATGTTAATTATGGGAATTGATGAAAATCAAGAACGGCAAAAGGGGTATAATGGTGCATTTCATACGGATGCATTATTGTTAGTTACGTTTAATAAAGAAGATAAGACAGTGAAGTTAACCAGTATACCACGAGATACATATACATATGTTCCACTCGAAAAGAAAAAAGATAAAATAACACACGCATATGGAAGTGGTTTCGTTAAAAACGGAAAAGATGGAGGCCCACAAGCTTCTGTTGAGGCAGTAGAAAAGTTACTGCAAGTACCGGTAGATTATTTTGTAAAATTTAATTTTGGGTCATTTATTAAAATTGTTGATGGGCTCGATGGTGTTGAGGTAGATGTCCCGGTTGAATTTACTGAACAAAATAGTAAAGATGAACCTGATACGATTCACTTGAAAAAAGGGGTTCAAAAATTAACGGGAGAAGAAGCACTTGCTTTGGCGAGAACTCGTCATATTGATAGTGATGCAATGAGGGGACAGCGCCAACAACTTGTTATTGAGGCGATTTTAAGTAAATTAAAAAATGTAGGGTCTATTACAAAACTGGAGAAAATGGTTGAGGCCGTCGATGGTGATTTTAAAACAAATTTAGCATTGGATGATATTTTATCTTTTTATAAATATGGTTTAGATTGTTCAGTTGAGAAGATGCAACTGAGCGGTGATGATTTATATTTACCAAATGGCCCAAATGGACGGCGTGTATATTATTATAATCCTAATAAAAAAGACTTACAAAATTTGAGTAATACACTCAGAACACATCTTGGATTAAGTGAGAAGCAAATTGAGGGAAATTAAAGCGGATGTTATATCTGCTTTTTTTGTTTTTGTAGGAAAAAGATCTCTGGAATATACATTATTTATTAACGACAATCTACAGTCTATTTATTGGGAAGTATCATTAACACTATTAAATTAGTGTATATGTAACGATAAAAAACGATGTTAAAAAACTATATGGAATTTTTATGAATATTACTGTAAGAAAATAATTTTTTAATAATTTTCAATAATAACACTTTACAAATTTTAAAAAATTAGTAGAATAAGAAGTAGTAAGAATCGTCTGATAAATATATAAAGAAAAACAGGATTATCAGAAAATTCTTAAATAGATATCGTTTAGAATTAGGGAGGGTACAAAAATGAAAAAGAAAAAAATGAAAAAACTAACAGCAGTTGTAGTACCGGTTTTAGCAATGAGCATGGCATTAACAGCATGTTCTACATCAGGCGGAGATAAAAAGACAAGCACAAACTCAAGTGGAGATAGCAAGTCAGAGGGAAAATTAGCGGCAAAACAAGTGTTGAATCGAACAGTAAACCAAGAGATTCCAACGATGGATTCTTCTAAATCAACAGATACAGTATCTTCACAAATGCTAGGGAATACGATGGAAGGATTATATCGTCTGGATAAAGATAATAAGCCTATTCCAGCTGCAGCAGAATCTAGCACGAAAAGTGAAGATGGTAAAAAATATACATTTAAACTGCGTAAAGATGCAAAATGGTCAAATGGAGATCCAGTAACGGCGAAAGATTTCGTATATGCTTGGCAACGTCTATTAGATCCAAAAACAGCTGCTGAGTATGCATTTATCGCATTCCCAATTAAAAATGCAGAAGTGGTTAATAAAGGTGAAAAACCTGTAGCTGAATTAGGAGTGAAAGCGGTAGATGATCTTACGCTTGAAGTTGAATTAGAGCAAGCGGTACCGTACTTCTTAAACTTAGTAGCATTCCCATCGTACTACCCATTAAATGAAAAATTCGTAAAAGAAAAAGGGGAGAAGTTCGGTATAGAGTCTGATACAACAGTTTATAATGGACCGTTCGTTCTTAAAGATTGGAAGCATGAACAAGGATGGCAATTAAAGAAAAATGATCAATATTGGGATAAAAAGACTGTAAAACTTGAAGAAGTTAACTTCAGTGTTGTTAAAGAACCAGCAACTCTTATCAATTTATATGATAGCGGTCAAGTTGACTTTGCTTTATTAACTGGAGAGTTCGTAGATAAATATAGAAATAAGAAAGATGAATTCGGAACATATTCACAAGTGAGTACGTATTTCATTCGTATGAACCAAAAACGTGATGGACAAGATACACCATTAAAGAGTAAAAAGTTACGTGAAGCAATTGCACTATCAGTTGATAAAAAGAATTTAGCAAACGTAATTTTAAATGATGGATCAAAAGAAGCTGACTTCTTAGTACCAAAAGGTTTAGCAACTGGACCAGACGGTAAAGACTTCCAAGAAACGTTTAAAAATGGTTTAAAACCAAATGCTAAAAAAGCTGCTGCAGCTTGGGAAGAAGCGAAAAAAGAGCTAGGTAAAGACCAAGTTACAATTGAATTCTTAAACTATGATACTGGTAATGCGAAAAAAGTTGGAGAATATATTAAGGACCAAATTGAGAAGAACTTAAAAGGTGTAACAGTTAACATTAAACTTCAACCATTTAAGCAAAAACTAAAATTAGAATCTGAGCAACAATATGATATTTCATACGGTGGTTGGAATCCAGATTATGCAGATCCAATGACGTTCTTAGATATGTTTGAGACTGGACATTCTCATAACCAAATGAGCTTCTCTGACGCTAAATATGACGGCATGGTGAAAAAAGCTGGAACGGAATTAATGAGCGATGCGAAGAAACGTTGGGAAGAGTTAGGAAAAGCTGAAAAAACATTACTTGAAGAAGATGTAGCGATTGTACCTTTATACCAACGTGGAGATTCTTATGTTTTACAACCAAATGTAAAAGGTGTAGTAAAACATAATATCAGTCCAGAATTTAGCTTTAAGTGGGCATACGTGACTGAAAAATAATAGAGTTAAAAAAGCATTTCAAAGTAGCTTAGCTACTTTGAAATGCTTTTTTTTAGCTCAGTTAAATAGAGAAGAATAAGGCGTATAGTACGTACATATAGTAGATGGGGGATAAATCATACTAATTTATGAAGATAAAAATCAGAATATTTAAAATAAAACTATTTACAAATACGAAAAATAGAGTAGAATAATATTAGTTATAATTTTCAGAAAATTAATCGTTAGCAAGGGGTCTCTCAAGGGTTGGTATTATACATATAATTGGGGAGGGTACAAAAATGAAGAGAAAAAAGATGAAAAAGTTAACAGCAGTTGTAGTACCAGTTTTAGCGATGAGTGTAGCATTGACAGCATGCTCTGGTTCAGGTGGGGAGAAGAAAACGACTACTACATCTAATAGTGGGGAAGAAAAAAAATCTGATATTAAATATGCAGCGAAGCAAGTATTAAATCGTACAGAAAATCAAGAAATTCCGACAATGGACACTTCTAAATCTACTGATACGTTAGGCGCACAAATTTTAGGGAACACGATGGAAGGATTATATCGTCTTGATAAAGATAATAAGCCTATTCCAGCTGCTGCAGAATCAAGTAAGAAAAGCGAAGATGGTAAAAAATATACGTTTAAACTGCGTAAAGATGCGAAATGGTCAAATGGAGAGCCTGTAACAGCGAAAGATTTCGTATATGGATGGCAGCGCTTACTTGATAAAAACACAGCGGCAGAATATGCGTTTATTGCCTACTATATTAAAAATGCAGAGGCAATTAATAAAGGTGAAAAACCTGCAACGGAATTAGGTGCAAAAGCGGTAGATGATTATACACTTGAAGTAGAATTAGACAAACCAGTACCATATTTCTTAAACTTATTAGCATTCCCGTCATACTATCCATTAAATGAAAAGTTCGTAAAAGAAAAAGGAGAGAAATTCGGTTTAGAAGCAGATACAACATTGTATAACGGGCCATTTGTAATGGCATCGTGGAAACATGAACAAGGTTGGCAGTTGAAGAAAAATGATAAGTATTGGGATAATAAGACTGTGAAATTAGAAGAAATTAATTATAGTGTAGTAAAAGAAGTTGCTACGAAAGTAAATTTATATGATACAGGATCAATTGATTTCACACTACTATCAGGAGAATTCGTAGATAAATATAAATCGAACAAAGATGAATATGGTGAGTATTCAGAAGCAAGTACGTACTTCTTACGTTTAAATCAAAAGCGTAACGGACAAGATACACCGTTAAAGAGTAAAAAGCTTCGTGAAGCAATCGCATTATCCATTGATAAAAAAGGTTTAGCAAACGTTATATTAAATAATGGGTCAAAAGCAACGGATCAATTGGTTCCAAAAGGGCTTGCGACGGGACCGGATGGTAAAGATTATCAAGATACATTTAAAAATGGTCTGAAATATGATGTGAAAAAAGGCGCAGCAGCTTGGGAAGAGGCGAAAAAGGAACTCGGAAAAGATCAAGTTACAATTGAATTACTAAGCTATGATGATGGAACTGCGAAAAAGATTGCCGATTATTTTAAAGATCAAATTGAGAAAAACTTAAAAGGTGTAACAGTTAACACGAAAATTCAGCCATTCAAACAAAAATTAAAATTAGAGTCAGCGCAAGATTATGAAGTTTCGTTTGCAGGTTGGAGCCCAGATTATTCGGATCCAATGACATTTATTGATATGTTTGAATCGAAGAGTCCATATAACCAAATGAGTTATTCAAATCCGAAATACGATGAAATGGTACAAAAAGCAGGTAATGAATTATTGTCTGATCCGAAGGAGCGCTGGGAAACATTAGGGAAAGCAGAAAAAATATTCCTTGAAGAAGATGCAGGATTAGTTCCTTTATATCAAACAGGAAGATCATATGTAATGAAACCGAATGTAAAAGGAATTGTGAAACACAACATTAGTCCAGAATATAGCTTTAAGTGGGCGTATGTAACTGAGGATGGCGGAAAGAAATAACATGAAAGCATTTCAAAAGTGTTTAATATGCTTTTGAAATGCTTTTTTGTATGGATAGGAGAATAAGGCAGATGGAAATTTTGAGAAATGTTGAGGCTGCTTTTAAAATTCTACTGTAGAAAATTAGAAAAGAGTTCAACAATTGGATAGATAAATGATAGCAGAGATTTCATATTGATGAGAAAAATATAGAACTTAGTAATAGAGAAGAATAAGGGGAGGTATGTTTCCATATAGTAGATGGGGATAATTCATATAGTAGCAATAGCAGAATAACAAGTTACTATCATAAAAAAATAAATATTTAGAAAATTTACAAAAATACTTTACAAAACTCAAAAAGATAGTAGAATATTAATTAATAAGAATTTTCTGATAACGAAAGTTAATAGAGAATCTCTAAATGTTAATATCGTACATATAATTGGGGAGGGTACAAAAAAATGAAGAGAAAAAAGATGACAAAATTAACAGCGGTTGTAGCACCAGTTCTAGTAATGAGTATGGCATTAACAGCTTGCTCGGGATCAGGGGAAAAAGAAAAGACGAACACAACGCCGAAAAGTAGTGAAAAAGAAGGCGGAAAATTAGCAGCAAAGCAAGTGCTTAATTTAACAGAGAGTCAAGAGATTCCATCTATGGATTCTTCTAAAGCGACAGACCAAGTATCGTTTCTTGCTTTAAACAACGTAATGGAAGGTTTATATCGACTTGATAAAGATAATAAAGCAGCACCAGGGGTTGCTGAATCATATAAAAAGAGTGATGATGGTAAAAAATATACATTCACATTAAATAAAAATGCGAAATGGTCAAATGGAGAACCTGTAACAGCGAAGGATTTCGTGTTTGCTTGGAAACGTGCGGTAGATAAAAATACAGCAGCGGAATATGCATACATTATGTTTGATTTAAAGAACGCAAAAGCAATTAATGATGGGAAAGCACCACTTGATACGTTAGGTGTAAAAGCTGTAGATGACTACACATTAGAGGTAGAATTAGAAAATCCAGTTCCTTACTTTGTAGAATTAACTTCATTCGGAACATTCTATCCGTTAAATGAAAAATTCGTAAAAGAAAAAGGAGAAAAATACGGTTTAGAATCAGATACAACGTTATACAACGGACCATTTACATTAACAGACTGGAAACATGAAGAAGGTTGGAAGTTAAAGAAAAATGCACAATACTGGGATAATAAAACAGTTAAATTAGAAGAAATCAACTTTAACGTAGTAAAAGATAGCGGTACACGTGTAAACTTATATGAAAGTGGACAAATCGATCGTGCAGCACTTACATCTGAAATGGTTGACAAATATAAATCAAATCCAGATTTCTTTACACAAAAAACACCGTCAACGTACTTCTTACGATTAAACCAAAAACGTGGTAATCAAGATACAGTATTAAAGAGCAAAGATTTACGTTTAGCGATTGCAATGGCATATGATAAAAAAGGTTTAACGAATGTAATTTTAAATGACGGATCTACACCTGCAGATTACTTAGTACCAAAAGAATTTGCAAAAAGTCCAGATGGAAAAGACTTCCGTAAAGATAACGGAGATATTTTAAAAACAGATGTGAAGAAGGCAAAAGAGCATTGGGAAAAAGCGAAAAAAGAACTTGGAAAAGAGCAAGTAACTGTAGAGCTATTAAACTACGATAGCGATAATGCGAAAAAAGTAGGTGAGTTCTTAAAAGGAGAGCTTGAGAAGAACTTACCGGGCTTAACAGTGAATTTGAAAAACCAACCGTTTAAACAAAAATTAAAATTAGAATCAGATCTAGATTATGATTTATCTTACGCTGGTTGGGGACCTGACTACTTAGATCCAATGACATTCATTGATATGTTCGTTACAAATGGACCTCATAACCAAACTGGATATTCAAATCCGAAATATGATGAAATTGTAGAAAAAGGTAAAGGCGAGCTATTAACGAAAACGAAAGATCGTTGGGATAGCTTACTGAAAGCTGAAAAAATGTTACTTGAAGATGCTGCAATTGCACCGTTATACCAACGTGGTGATGCTCTAGTTCAAAGAGCGAAAGTAAAAGGTATTATTCACCACCCAGTTGGTGGAGATTACAGCTACAAATGGGCATATATTGGTGAAGATAAGTAAGAGAGAGGGCGCGCGATGCGCCCTTTTTTTATGCACTTTTCTTCCTTCCTGGAATATATAAAATAAAAAAGGGAGAATTGTATGGAACGGAATACTTACATCGACTTCTTAGCTTATTACGGAATAGGGAGTGCTCATCCTGGTGGTTTTACGTTAACGAAGCAATTACTATCTCAATTGCCACTTAGACACGGAGCAAATGTTCTTGAGATAGGTTGCGGCACGGGGAAAACAGCGGCGTATATGACAAAAAAATTGGGTTATAAAGTGACAGCGGTTGAAAAGAATGAAATTATGATTAAAAAAGCGAAAGATAGATGGTTGTTTGATGGTTTAAATATACAATTGATTCAAGGCGATGTAGAAGGGTTACCGTGTTTAAATGATTCTTTTGAGCTTGTACTTGGAGAATCTATACTCGCTTTTACAAATAAAGAAAAGGTTATTTCGGAATGTTATCGTGTATTACAAAAGGATGGAAAGCTTGTTGTCATTGAAATGATTACCGAAAAACATATTGAGAAGAAAGAGGAGGAAAAGATTGGACAGTTATATGGTATGAAAGAATTATTAACTGAGAATGAGTGGATTCATTTATTTCAAGCAGCAAATTTTAAAAGAATTACAATTGCGGGTGGCGGAACTATTGCAGAAACAGTTGCAGGACATGTGGAAGAGCCAGAGTGGAATGTATCACCGTTTATTCCGGAAGAATTGTATGGGGCGTGGGTGCAACACGAACAAGTACTGCTTATGTATCAACATATTTTAGGGCATCGAATTTTTATATGTGAAAAATAGAAAAAAGAGTTGGCTAAAGATAGTCAACTCTTTATTATAGTTAGATGAAAAATAATGCAGCCAAAGTAATTCCAAAAATAAAACCAAATCCGAGTTCAAGGCCCCAGCCACCGCCGCCACAACCACCGCAACCACGACGGCCGCATCCACAGCCACTAAATCCACCACTGAATCCACCACCGCATCCAAATCCACAGTTATCACATCTGCTAATACCACCGCAAATATCACATCCGCCGTTTGAATATGCGTCATAGTATCCGAATCCTGTATCAAAAGATGAGCGCTGTTGCATTGGTTCAATCCAAACAGAATCGTTTGTTACATCGATTATTTTGCCTAAGTGAATGCGACCATCACGATCTTCAATTCGAACAACTTTACCGAAATAACGTTGGCATGTATCATAACATCTTTTTCTATGCATGTTCTTTTCTCCTTCCCATTACAGTAATACGATATGTAAGGGGGACAAGTGCGGCTTGTATGAATGACCTACCTATCATAATTGTTATAGGAAAGGGGAAATATATGAAAAGGATATATAGTGAGGAGGAAATGAAATGAAATCTACAGATCAATTTCAGACGTACGAAGTTCCTTGGGAAGAATTTATTGAAGCATTGCGAGGTGAAATGAAGAAGCAAGTAGGAGCGGATATTATAGATACAGTAGTTTGTAATTTGAAAGATGGTTTTGAAGTGTATACATATGTGCAGGGTGATTTGGATTTCGAGTATACAGAAGCTCTTGAACGAAAATATGGAAGTGACGGGAAAATCCCTAATTTGTTAACAGTTATGCTGGTAGCTAGCATTTATAATACGGGTGAAGAGAATATACGTTTACATGCAGATCAAAAGGAAAATCCGATTGTTGAAGTATATGTGAAGAAGTAAAGAGTGCGCTAATTATAGCGTGCTCTTTATTTCTTGTATTGAAAAGAAAATCAAACTTTAATGGTGGAATTTATAGCGGGAAAAGTATGAAATCTATGTGTTATTTCAGATATATAATAAGGAAAAATTCGAAATAAAATATGAGAGTAGTTCATTTTTGTTTACATAATGTAATTGCTGTGAACTGTTGTCCTAAAATACAAGTCATATATCTTGTTTCCTCTCATAAATTTAAACATAGGAATTTGTCTACAAAGGTGGCGAAGCCTCATCATGAAAATTCGAATTTGTGCCACGTTCATGTTGTTTCTATTTATATGTTTACCTTTTTCAGCTTTTGCAAAAGGAGAGGAGGCAAAGGAAAGGGTCGTTTCACTTGTATATGATGATTCGGGCAGCATGAGAAATAACGATCGCTGGAAGTATGCCAATTACGCTTTGCAAAGTTTAGTTGCGCTATTAGATGAGAAAGATAAATTTTCTTACGTTCCAATGAGTAAGCCAAATGATCCATTAAACATTTCATTAACAAAGGATCAAAGGCAAACAGAAATTGAGGGGATTGGGGCGTGGAAAACATATTTAAATACTCCATTTAGCGCAGTAGAAACGGCGATGCAATCTATAAAAAAGGAAGCAGATATAGATGGGAAACGTGAATTTTGGCTTATTGTATTAACTGACGGGGCATTTAATGATTTGGAGAAAGATAAGATTGGCGGAAAAGAACAAATTACACAGAAGTTAGCGCAGTTTAAGAAAGAAATGGATTCGAAAAAGATCTCTTTACATCCAGTCTTAATCACGATGGAAGAGGATTTAGGGCAGCAAGAGAAGCTGCAGTTAAATACGTTTAAAGAGATTTGGAAAAAAGAAATGAATGGAGTTGTCATGCCGTCTAGCGGTGAGGATGGTATTGTACAAAGTGTGAATCAAGTGGCAGCATTAGTTGCAAATCGTGATCCATTTTCTTCTGTTGAATCGATTGTCAAAACGAAAATAGTAGGGGGAAAAGTAGAGATTACAACACCGTTTCCATTAAAGCGTATGACGCTTGTACGACAATCACCTTCTTTGTCTAATTATAAAGTTATGCAACTTTCCAAACCGTTACAATTGCAGTCTTCTTTTTCCATACATGCACCAGGAGAAGCTAAATTATTCGGAAATATAGTGCATGTAAGTACAGCGAATCAGGAAGTGATTAAGCCAGGGACATATACGATAGAAGTGGATCAGGACATTGAGAAAGAGGGATTACAAGTACTTGTTGAACCAGCGCTTAATTATACTGTTTCTACGTACGACAAAGATGATAAAGATAGAAAAAATGTTGAGAAAATGTATGAAGGTGTGACAGCTGTTATTGAAGCGAAACCTACTGAATTACCAATTCAAACTTCTTATTTCGAAGCAGAAGTAGAAATAGACGGAAAGCAGTATCCGATGAAGTGGGATGATAAAAGACATGTGTTTTATTACGAGACAAAGGTTGGTAAAGAGTTAGTACGCGGGAAAGTCCATATGAATATAAAGGGATTTTATAGACAGACGAAAGAATTCAAGATTGAACCAGCTGAAAAACCAAAATTAACACTTCAAGCTGTTACGAAAGATTATGAAGAAAAGGTAACAAATTTAGAAAATAGTAAACCATTTGTTTTACAGCCCCAGTTAAATGGTAAACCGATGACAGAAGAGGCTGTAAAGAAACTATTAAAATCTACTGGTGTCACATCGAATCAATCGATCAACTATGAATTAAAACAGCATGGTAGTCAAGTTTATGTTTATCCTCGACCTTATTACTCCGACACATTCAATTTTACAGATACCGGCACCGTAGAGGCTACCATCACGATCAATGATTCAAAATTACAAGAAGTAAAGGAAAAGATTGTACTGCACATTGAAAATGCGCCGTTTTTTGAGAAGTATGCGCTCGTTTTTAAATTTGTAATTCCTATCACTTTATTACTTTTAATAGTAGGAATTATTATTTTAGGATGGATTGTTCGTCCGAGATTTCATCGGAAAGCATTACTATATTACGAATGGGATCAAGAAGTAGCGAAAGATTGGCTTTATCAATCTGAACCAGAGTTACTTAAAAATAAATGGTGGAAGCACTATTTTGGCATTCCATTCCGAGCAGAAAGAAAGACGGTGCAATCTGTAACATTAATAGCGAAAAAAGGATCGAAATCTATATTTGTAGCAAAAGAATCGCAAGTGGTTGGGATGATTATTGATGGGATGTTTATAACAGAGGAAGAGGTAGGAATGGAGCATAAGACGTTGTATCCAAATGAACTTTTAGTAATTGATAGAGGATATGGTAAGGAGATTTACCGGTACGAATGTGAATAGTAGATAGGGTGTAAGAGGGGCGGAGGAGGCCCGGCTCTCTTTATTCTTCTTTTCAAACAAGCAAGAATAGGAAGGTGGTTCACATGACATTACAAGTTCCAACAATTTTAATTGGCTTAGGTGGAATCGGTAGTACTGTCACACATCAAATATATGAAAGATTACCTGAGGAGCGTCGTAAAAAGGTAGCGATGCATGTATTTGATACAGATGTGAATACATTGAGTAAATTTGATCATATTCGGAAGTTTAAGACGCAAACGAGCTCGAGTAAAACACCGAGAGAGTATATTGCGGGAGATCCAACGATTCCAGAGTGGTTTCCGATGGACCCGACTATACTTGATAAACCGTTAACAGAAGGGGCTGGACAGTTACGCGTCATTTCACGGTTAGCGTTACGTGCTGCGATGAAAGAAGATAAACTCACATCGTTTTGGCAAGAAATCGAGAAGATTTTTCCAGTTACAAGTGATCAGACGGAATATGGTGTACGTGTCATTATTGTAACATCACTAGCCGGCGGAACAGGCTCAGGGATGTTTTTACAAATCGCATTATATTTGCGTGAGATGCTCCGGAAGAAATTGCAGCATCATAACATTTTAATTCGCGGTGCGTTTTTAATGCCAGATGTTTTAGTTAAGACGAGAACGGTTAGTGCGAAAGAGTTTGAAACTGTGCAAGCGAATGGTTATGCATCGTTAAAAGAGTTGCACGCTATTACGCTTGGATCGACTGGTGAATTATCAAAACGAGGCGGCGTAACGATTGAATTAGAATATCGTCCTGATCAAGTGGATGAGGACGGAAGAACAAACCATACGATAAAGCAGCATCATTTACCGTACAATTATTGTTTCTTATATGATTATGAAAATTTACATGGGCACCATTTGCACAATTTATCGGATTATATGGAGCAAATGGCAAATACGATTTATTTACAGTTATTTAGTCCAATGTCTGCAAATCATTTTGCCCAAGAAGATAATCAAATTCAGCAATTGGCAGAATCGAGTGGGAAAGGGAGATATTGCGGAGCAGGAACGGCAAAACTTATTTATCCGTATGAGCACGTTTTGAAATACTGTGCTTTAAAATGGGCGGTTCAAGGCTTAGATGAATCTTGGCTTCATTTAGATCAACTATTTCAAGAGAAGAGGCAAAGATACGATCAAGATGTAAAACGCGGTATGCAGCGTGAAAAGCCAGAGCGCGGGAAAAGTTATTTAGAAGACTTAGAGCATCTTGCTACTCGGCCAGAACAAGCTCATATTTTTTATAGACAAATGTACCATGAAACACGTGAAGGAGCAGAGGGTGGTAAGCTCGGTGTTGCAAAATCAAAATTGTTTTTAGATGCTGTAGAGAGTTACGTACACCGTACAGTGCAAAAAGATGAGGAATTAAACCGCCTGCAGCATGAGTGCAAAATATCGGCTGCGAAGCTTAAAATGATGGAACAAATGAAGGGGGAAGTAGCGAGAGTTGATCATGCGGTTCGTTTATATGCTTATGCCATTCCGAGCCGTGTACATGAGCATGTTACTACCCTTTTATATGACATGATCGAATCAGACCGCTTTACACCGAGTGGCTCAGAAGGACAGTCTTACCAATTAAATACATGGTTTTTAAAGAAAACGGATCCAGTTCATCCAGTTGCAGCACGTTTTATGCTGTATGAAATTCGCAAGCAGTTAGTAGAGAAGATGAATCGACTACATGAAAATAATGAACAAAAGCGTAATTTAATTCAAAACTACGATAAGAAATTTAATGTGAGTAATATTGATGGAACTGTAACGGCTGTTCGCCGCGTTGAAATTGCGCAGCAACAAGGCTGGTTTGGAAAAATGATTAATAATCAGCAGCGTTTGTTTAAAAAAGAATTTGAAGATATTGTAACGCAGTACGTACACAAATTAAGTGAGTATCGTAAAGAAATGTTGTTAGAACTCGTGTATCAATCGCTATACCAAGCAGTTGATAAAATGATTCAATATTGGGAAAGATTCTTTGATAATTTATACGAAACACGTGAAAATTTATTGTTTGAAATCCAAAAGCGAAGCAAGGAATTTGAGGGGAAAACGAACCCGACGAATGTATACGTATTAGCTGAAGAGAAATTGCAAGAAAAGATTTGGCAAGATATGCAGCAACATTTAAATTTAGGTGTATTACCGAAAGATATATCGTCCGAAATTTATATGAGCTTGTACGGGGAATATTGTCGTGATGCGAAAGCCGAAGAAATTCAGTCGAAAAAGGTGGAAGACTTCTATCGTGAACATATATTGAGTTATTGTTATGACGAACTTCAAGTGCGCTATCGTGACAAATTAGAGCTTAATATCGTTGAAGCATTGCGAAAAGAAGCAGATTTCAAGAAGCGTGATCGTGATGAATACGTTCGTGAAAAAATTGAAGATCTTTTCCATTTAGCAAGTCCGTTCGTTCCGAAAGTTTCTCATCATAGAGAATTACAATATTGGGGCGTACATCCATCTTTAAAACAAGAATTGCAAGAAGAGTTATTGCAAGAAATGTTTAAAGAAAAAGATACGGTAAACGAGGCGTTTTCACCATTTGAAGTGATTTGTTATCGTGCTCATTACGGATTATCGCTACAAGATTTTCCTAAGCTTTCATCTGGACATATTGCGAATGGTTTTATGAACGATAAAGGTGATTATTTTCAATCGTATTATCGCCGCGTGAACAAATTAAATAGTAAAAAATCTAGTTTGACGCCGCATTTAGATAAATATTGGCACTTACCAGCCTTTATGCCAGACTTGAATGCAACGCAAACGAAGTTAGATTACGACAAATGTAATCGTGCTCTTCTATACGCGTATATGTATCGCTGGATTAGCTTAGTTGCTGTTGATGGACAGTTCGTGTATCAATATAACGGTGTCGGCCGTAGCTTTTTAATCCAGTCGATGGGGAAAAATATTTCAAGTGAAAGTTATAAGTTGCACAGAGCATTGCTTCATAATCCGTTTATTTATGAAAACATCTTGTCACGATTTGAAGAAGAACAAGAAAAGGCAATGATACAAGGTGGACATTTATATACACATGCATTTGTATTAGGCGCTCAAGATATAAGATGGCTCCGTAAAGAGCATGTTCATAATATTTTAGATATGATTTTAATGTATGACCGTGAGGCAAAATATGACCCGACGTTAGAAGAAACATCTGACGATTTGTTAAGGTTATTCCTTGATGAAATTGAGCTGTATTTCCAAAACTATTACGGAACAGGTGCAGATATGGTTGCAAAGAAAGAGAAAGAGATGTTTATGAAACAATTGTGGGATCGTTCGTATGCGAAAGGGTATGTGGATCCAAATAGTGCGCCTTATAAAAAATGGCAAAATATATTACAAGTTCCCGATGAAGAAGAAGTGCCAAAAACGAATGTATAATGAGTGAAAAGGGAATCCTTAAGAATGACAATACAACTTTAGAAATGAGGGATTCCGATGCCGTTTTTAGGTAGTGTATATCAAATATTTGGATTATATCCAGAAATTTATTATGGAATGATTTCAGCGGAAATCGCTGAACAACAAATGGAAGAACAGAAAGAACAAGAAAATCAAGAGACTGAATTATAAAACCATGCAGGCTACTCGCCTGCGTGGTTTTTTCGTGTTACAATAAAGCGAATTTTTTAAGGGAGAGAATAAGATGAAATGGATATACTTTATTATTATTAACGTTATAGCATTTAGTATGATGGGGCTTGATAAGCGAAAAGCAAAGAAAAAACAGTGGAGAACGCCAGAAAGTACGTTGTTTTTATCAGCTGCAGCTGGAGGAGCAGTTGGAGCTTGGATTGGTATGTATATGTTTCATCATAAGACACATAAAAGTAAATTTGTCTTCGGTATTCCAGTGCTCGTTATTATAACAGTAGGAGTGTTTTTATACATATAAAGGATTTGCAAGAGGAATGTCGAAAGAAATGCAGATTGAATATTGGTAAAGTAAGCATGTGAGACTTTATAATGAAGAAAAAAAGAGAAGAGGAGAAAAAGGAAGATGGGGAGTCAAACAGCAGAGCAAAAGCAGGGGATTATATATGCAGCAGGTGCGTATACGATGTGGGGAGTCCTTCCGATTTATTGGAAATGGGTGGAGGAAGTACCGGCAGATGAAATATTAGCGCATCGCATCGTTTGGGCATTTGTTTTTATGTTGTTAGTTTTAGGAGTAACGAAGAGGTTTCGTCAGTTTGGTGGGGAGTTAGTGGCCCTTTTTAAACGACCTAAATTATTAATGTCATTAACAATTGCTTCGGTACTTATTAGTGGAAACTGGTTTGTATACATATGGGCCGTAAATCATAACCATGTAATCGAAGCAAGTCTTGGGTATTATATTAATCCACTTATAAGTATTTTACTTGGTACAGTTGTTTTAAAAGAGAAGCTTAATTTTTGGCAATATGTTGCGGTTGGTTTAGCTGGATTGGGCGTTGTTATTTTAACGATACGTTTCGGATCAATTCCATGGGTTTCTCTTTCACTTGCTTTTTCATTTGGATTATATGGATTAACGAAAAAATTATTAAATTATGATGCAACAATTGGGCTTACGATGGAAACGATGTTAGTGACGCCATTTGCACTTATATATTTGTTTATGACAGGAGTTCATGGCTTTGGTTCGTTCGGTTCTATTTCGGCAATATCAACGTTTCTTTTAATAGGGGCAGGTATTGTTACAGCGTTACCACTCTTTTATTTTGCTAAAGGAGCACAACTTATTCCGCTCTATATGATAGGATTTTTACAATACATCGCGCCGACTATTAGTTTAATTTTAGGTGTGTTCGTTTTTGGTGAACATTTCACATCTACTCATATGATTGCGTTTTTCTGTATATGGATTGCTTTATTTGTCTTTTCAATGGCGAAAACAAAGTTTCTACTACAGAAGCAACCAAAATTTATTAAAAATAAATCAGCAAAAGTATCATAATGCGTAGTATTTTCTACGCATTTTTCTTTATACTTATATTATATAGAAATTCCATTATAGTCAGTGAGGAGCTGAAAAACATGGAAACAATTTTACATAATGATCCACTTATAGCAGCTATAATTTCTTGGTTTTTAGCACAGTTAACGAAAGTCGTTTTTAAATTAATAAAAACAGGCGAGTTTGATTTTGCTAAGTTCTTTGCTTCAGGTGGAATGCCAAGTTCGCATGCTTCGACTGTTACTGCACTTGCTACAGGTGTCGGAGTGGTGGAAGGTGTGGAGAGTCCAATATTTGCGGTTGCCGCTATTTTTGCCATTATTGTTATGTACGATGCTTCAGGAGTAAGGCTTGCGGTAAGTAAGCAAGCGAAAATATTGAATGATTTTTTTCATGGTAGACAAACAGAATATAAAAAGTTAAATGAGCTCGTTGGACATACACCGTATCAAGTTGTTGTTGGTGCACTATTAGGAATTGTTGTCGGGGTTGGGTATTGTTTGTAAGCAGAATGTGTGTAATACACGTTCTGCTTTTCTTTGTTTTCATACATATTTAGATGAGTTTTCGAATATCGTATACGGACTTAGAAAGGGTGGGTGAGCGGTGTGCTACTATATGACAAAGTGCATGAGGAGATAGAGCGGAGAACGACTGCACTTCAAACGATGCAAAGGCGAGACGGAACGTGGCAATTTTGTTTTGAAGGAGCTTTGCTAACGGATTGTCACATGATTTTTTTACTCAAATTATTAGGGCGAAATGACGAAATAGAACCGTTTGTGAAAAGGTTAGTATCTCTTCAAACAAATGAAGGGACTTGGAAATTATACGAAGATGAAAAGGGAGGGAATTTATCCGCGACGATTCAAGCATATGCTGCTTTACTTGCTTCGGAAAAATATTCGAAAGAAGATATGAATATGAGGCGAGCTGAAATGTTTATTAAGGAACACGGGGGAGTTTCTCGTGCTCATTTTATGACGAAATTTTTATTAGCGATTCATGGAGAATATGAATTTCCTGCGCTTTTTCACTTTCCAACGCCAATCTTATTTTTACAAGATGACTCCCCCCTCAGTATATTTGGGCTAAGCAGCTCAGCGCGTATACATTTAATTCCGATGATGATTTGTATGAATAAGAGATTCCGTGTAGAGAAAAAGTTATTGCCAAATTTAAATCATATTGCAGGCGGGGGGGGGCAATGGTTTCGAGAGGATCGGTCTCCGCTGTTTCAATCGTTTTTAGGTGATGTGAAAAAGGTAATATCTTATCCATTATCGTTACATCATAAAGGATACGAAGAAGTAGAGCGCTTTATGAAGGAGCGTATAGATGAAAATGGAACATTATATAGTTACGCCAGTGCTACGTTTTATATGATTTATGCTTTGCTTGCATTAGGGCACTCTATTCAGTCTCCAATTATTGAGAAAGCTGTGACAGGATTAAAATCTTATATATGGAAGATGGACAGAGGAAGTCATTTGCAAAATTCTCCTTCTACCGTATGGGATACCGCTTTACTTAGCTATTCATTGCAAGAAGCTAAAGTTACAAATGAAAATAAGATGATTCAAAGGGCGACGGAGTATTTATTGCAAAAACAACAAACTAAAAAGGTAGATTGGAGCGTACATGCATCATCACTTGTAGCTGGCGGTTGGGGATTTTCAGATGTTAATACGACGATCCCTGATATAGACGATACTACAGCTGCCCTTAGAGCGTTAGCGCGAAGTAGAGGGAGTGATAGAGTAGATGATGCGTGGGGAAGAGGTGTGGAATGGGTAAAAGGATTGCAAAACAATGATGGAGGCTGGGGAGCTTTTGAACGAGGGGTAACGAGCAAGTTACTATCGAATTTGCCGATTGAAAATGCGAGTGATATGATAACCGATCCGTCCACACCAGATATTACAGGTAGGGTGTTAGAATTATTCGGAACGTATGCACCGAATGAGTTGCTTGAAGAGCAAAAAAAGAAAGCTATCAAATGGTTAATGGATGTACAGGAACAGAATGGATCATGGTATGGAAAATGGGGGATATGTTATATATATGGGACATGGGCAACGATGACAGGCTTACGTGCATTAGGAGTGCCTTCTACTCATCCAGCGTTGAAAAAAGCAGCTTCATGGCTCGAACATTTGCAGCATGAAGACGGAGGGTGGGGAGAATCCTGTCAAAGTAGTGTAGAGAAAAAATTTATTTCTTTACCTTTTAGTACGCCGTCACAAACAGCGTGGGCACTTGATGCACTCATTTCTTACTACGATCAAGAAACACCGATTATTCGAAAAGGAATTTCATATTTGCTCGCGCAGTCTACTATGAATGAAAAATATCCTACTGGTACAGGGTTACCGGGGGGCTTTTATATTCGCTATCATAGTTATGGGCATATATATCCGTTACTTGCTTTAGCGCACTACGTAAAGAAATATAGAAAATAAACCGAGAGATACTCTCGGTTTATTTTGATGGGTAGTAGGTCCCTGTTGAAAAGAATAAGGAACGTTGTGGTTCCTTATTTTTCTGTTGATTGGCGTTTTTGACGTGCATCAGCGGCATTTGCACGTGCGTTTGCTTCTAAGTCATTGTGGTCAGCGAGTTCGCGAGCGAACTCAACATCAATGCCATCGACAGCTTTGTTTCGATTTACATTCTTTTTTTTCATTCGACACAATCTCCTTGTGTTTTATGCGGCGTTGCAAAGTTAGTTTGACACAAATAGACTTTTTTATACAAAGAGGATTTGGAAAGCATAGAGCCGAAATATACAATATAACTAATAGAAATGGGGGATAGAGATGGAATTGTTGAATGGGAAAACAGCTGTTGTAACGGGTGCTGCACAGGGAATTGGAAAAGAAATCGCACGAGTTTTTGCAAAACTAGGGGCCAAAGTATTAATTAGTGATGTAAATGAAGAGAGGCTACAAAAAACGACACGTGAATTATCAGATGAAGGGTATGATGTGAGTTTATATCGATGTGATGTGAGTAATCAAAATGAAGCGAAGTCGTTAATTGAATATGCGGTGCAAAAATTTGGTACATTACATATTTTAGTGAATAACGCTGGAATTACAAAAGATGCAATGTTACATAAGATGGAGAAATCAGCTTGGGAACAAGTATTACAAGTGAACTTAACTGGCGTTTTTTACTGTATGCAGCCAGCGCTTCTTTATATGAGGCAACAAGGGTATGGGCGGATTATTAATATTTCTTCTATTAGTAGGGAAGGGAATATTGGACAAGCAAATTATGCGGCTACAAAAGCAGGGGTTGTAGGTTTAACAAAAACAGCAGCGAAAGAGGTTGGAAGTTTTGGTATTACGTGTAATGCGATTTGTCCAGGATTTATGGATACTGATATGACAAAAACAATACCGGATAAAGTAAAAGAGAAAATGGTTGGAGCGATTCCAGTTGGAAGAATCGGAACGCCGGAAGATATTGCAAACGCAGCTGCCTTTTTAGCATCAGAGTATGCGTCTTACATTACAGGAGAGGTATTAAATGTGAGCGGTGGGTTGCAAGTGTAAATGAATACATAATGAAAAGAACCTGACCGAGTAGGTCAGGTTCTTTTTCGTTAATTTAAGTTAATCCAAACGCTCTTCACTTCTGTATAGTTGTTTAGCGCGTAAGATCCCATTTCGCGGCCAAGGCCAGATTGTTTAAATCCTCCAAATGGAGATGCTGCATCAAAGACGTTATAACAGTTTACCCATACAGTACCAGCACGTACTTTACTTGCAACATAGTGTGCTGTTTTAACATTTTCTGTCCACACACCAGCCGCTAAGCCGAATTGTGATTTATTTGCACGTTCAATTACTTCATCAATATCGTTAAAAGGTATTGCAGAAATAACTGGACCGAAAATTTCTTCTTTAGCGATTGTCATCTCATCATTTACATCAGCGAATACTGTAGGAGAAACGAAGTAACCTTGATCGAATGGTTTGTTTCCTCCGCAAAGTACTTCAGCACCTTCTGCAATTCCTTTTTCAATATAACCCATTACACGTTTTTGTTGTTCTTCAGAAACAAGAGGTCCGATTGTAGTTTCAGGATTTAGGCCAGCGCCTTGATTTAATTTTTTTGAATATAGAACGAGATCAGCCATGACATTATCGTACATTTTCTTCGGAATAAATAAGCGTGACCCAGCACAGCACACTTGTCCTTGGTTAAACATAACACCAGAAAGCGCAGCTGGAATCGCTCGAGATAAGTCAGCGTCTGGTAAAATAATGTTTGGTGATTTACCGCCAAGCTCTAAAGTAACACGTTTCAATGATTCAGATGCTTGTCGCATAATTTGTTTACCGACTGGAGTAGAACCAGTAAATGCAATTTTATCAACGAGTGGATGATTAACAAGTGCTTGTCCAGCTGATTCACCGAATCCAGGAACGATATTAATAACACCTTTCGGGAATCCAGCTTCTTCAATTAATTCAGCTAAGTATAGAGCGGATAGTGGAGTTTGTTCTGCAGGTTTTAAAACGATTGTACATCCTGTAGCAAGCGCAGCTCCCATTTTCCACATTGCCATAAGAAGTGGGAAGTTCCAAGGGATAATTTGACCGACGACACCAACAGCCTCATGGCGTGTATAGTTAAAGTAATCACCGGAAACAGGAATTGTTTGACCAACAATTTTCGTCGCCCAGCCAGCATAATAGCGCATATGCTCAATTGCAAGTGGTATGTCTGCCGCCATTGTTTCACGGATTGGCTTTCCGTTATCTAACGTTTCGAGCTGTGCGAGCTCTTCTTTATGCTCTTCCATTAAATCAGCGAGCTTGTACATAAGACGGCTTCGTTCAGCAGTGCTCATGCGTGACCAAGGACCTTCATCGAAAGCCATTCGAGCAGCTACCACAGCTTTATGAATGTCTTCGCGACCAGCTTCAGCAACGATAGCGAGTGTTTCACCAGTTGCTGGGTTAGGAGTTTTAAATGTTTTTCCGGAAGCGCTTTCAATGAACGCTCCGTTCACATATAGTTTCTTTGTGCCTTGAAGAAATTTCTCTACCTTTTCATGAAGATTTACAGCTAGTTGACTCATTGTATAACCCCCTTGAAAATATAATTTAAACGCAGTACGAGACGGCGTTTATTCCGAAATCAAGGATGTGGGAACTAGATGAAAAGCCTCTACTTAAAATCATAAATAAAAAATGCTGAAAATTCAAATTTCATTTTCGTTACAATTGTAAAAAATATGTAATGAAACATTGTATTCTATATAATTACAAAAAATCCTGCGCGTTTTTGTTTTCTAGTAGGAAAAACTAGAAAAACAGTGGTACAATTATACATCGTGAGAGGAGGGGGAAAATGAAGAATTATCATGATGATCCGCGCTTTCGAGTTGCCCATAGAGAAGCGTTAATTGGTCTTGGATTAGCTATTATTAATTTTATAATATGGTATGGATTTGCTTATGGGCTTGGAAGTAAGGATCCGAGTGAATATACATATGTATTAGGTTTTCCAGCATGGTTTTTTTATAGCTGTATCGTTGGATTTATCGTAATGGTTATTTTGCTTATTTTAGTTGTTCGTTTTTTATTTCAAGATATTTCACTCGATGAGGAAGAAAAAAGTGAGGAATGATAGATGAATTGGTATGTAATAATCCCAATGATAATTTCTTTTATCGTTGTGTTTTTAATTGGTGTATATGCATCAAGACGTGTACAAGCAACCGCTAATAATAAATTTTTACAAGAATATTTTCTTGGTGGGCGTGAACTTGGTGGCTTATTATTAGCTATGACGATGATTGCTACGTACGGTAGTGCAAGTAGCTTTATCGGCGGGCCTGGTATTGCTTACAATATGGGTCTTGGATGGGTGCTGTTATCAGCGATTCAAGTTGTAACAGGATATATCGTTTTAACGGTTATTGGTAAAAAGTTTGCTATTATCGCTAGAAAGATGGAAGCAATTACGCTTATTGATTATTTAAAGGGCAGATACAATAATAAAGCGGTAGTTGTTCTTTCTGCGTTATGTATTATAATCTTTTTGTTCTCAGCAACAGTAGCCCAGTGGGTTGGCGGCGGACGATTAATTGAGTCGCTAACAGGACTTTCCTACACAACGGCACTATTTTTATTTACATTTTCTGTACTTGTGTATGTGTTAATTGGTGGATTTCGTGCAGTCGCTTTATCAGATACGTTATTAGGAATCATTATGTTAGTCGGAACAACAATCATTTTAATTGCTACTGTCATTGCTGGTGGCGGAGTTGAAAAGATTATGCAGGAACTTATTCAAATTAATCCGAATCTAATAACACCGTTCGGAGCGGATGGAAGTTTAACGAAATCATATGTCACATCATTCTGGATTTTAATTGGGATTGGTGTCGTTGGATTACCGCAAATTAGTGTGCGTGCTATGTCTTATAAAAATTCAAAAGCTATGCACCAAGCATTAATCATTGGAACGGTTGTCGTCGGTACAATTATGATTGGTATGCATTTAACTGGTGTGTTTGCAAGAGTAGTCCTTCCAGGCATAACGGTACCAGATAAAGTAATGCCGCTACTCGCGATGGAAGTGTTGCCACCTTGGTTAGCTGGAGTTTTCTTAGCTGCACCAATGGCAGCGATAATGTCTACTGTGAACTCATTATTATTACTTGTAAGTTCGTCAATTATTAAAGATATATATGTGAACTACATAAATAAAGATGCCGCGGATAGTACGATAAAGAAAGGTAGCCTATTGATTACTGGTATCGTAGGATTACTCGTATATGCTGCCGCTATTAAGCCACCAGACTTTTTAATTTGGTTAAATTTATTTTCTTTCGGTGGTTTAGAAGCAGCGTTCATTTGGCCGATTGTGTTAGGTTTATATTGGAAAAAAGGAAATGCAACTGGAGCTCTCGCATCTATTTTAGTTGGAGTAGGTTCCTATATGTTTATTCACCTTTGCTACCCTAATCCATTCGGTATACATACAGTTGTTTTCCCGATTTGCTTTGCATTTATCTCTTATATAATTGGTAGTATGGTTACGATGAAAAAAGTAGCATAAAAATATAGAAAAACGTAGGAACTTCTAATATGAAGTTCCTACGTTTTTTGTTTATACAAAATTTATCTTTTTCATTCTGTATTCCGTCATGTATTCATAAAGTAATAACAATTGATGGGATGGAGTTGAGGTCTATGAAAAAAATATTATTTTTAGGAGACCCAGGAATTGATGACTCTTTAGCAATTATGTATGGATTATTGCATCCTGATATTGATATTGTTGGAGTAGTAACGGGATATGGGAATGTAACGCAGGAAAAGGCGACGAGTAATGCGGCGTATTTATTGCAAATGGCGGGCCGGGAAGATATACCTGTTATTAATGGAGCGAAAATTCCTTTATCTGGGGATTTTGTAACATATTATCCGGAAATTCACGGGGCAGACGGTTTGGGACCTATTAAGCCTCCTAAAACTTTTTCACCCAATATTAAACCTTTTTGCACATTTTTCGATATCATTGAAAAATATAAAGGGGAACTAATCATTGTTGATGCCGGCAGATCAACAACATTAGCGACAGCGTTTATTTTGGAGAAACCGATGATGAAGTATGTGAAGGAATATTATATAATGGGCGGTGCTTTTTTAATGCCCGGAAATGTTACACCAGTCGCGGAAGCAAATTTTCATGGTGACCCAATTGCATCACAATTAGTTATGCAAAATGCAAAAAATGTGACATTAATACCGCTTAACGTTACATCAGAAGCGATTATTACACCGGAGATGGTGAAATACATTACGAAACATTCTAAAACGAATTTCAAAAAATTAATAGAACCGATTTTCAATTATTATTATAAAGCTTATAAAAATCTGAATCCTAAAATAACAGGGAGCCCAGTGCATGATGTAGTAACGATGATGGTAGCGGCAAATCCATCTATTTTAGATTACGTGTATCGTCGTGTTGATGTAGATACGGTTGGAGTTGCGAAAGGGGAAAGTATCGCTGATTTTCGCCCGCAACCTGAAGCAAAAGCGTTGAAAAATTGGGTTAAAATTGGCTGGTCTTTACATTATAAAAAGTTTCTAGAGGATTTTGTGAAAATTATGACGTAGACATAATAGTAGCATACAAGTTAAAATAATGGAGATGATTGTTTAAATAATCATCTCCATTATTTTGTTTTTAAGAGATAAATAGAGAAGAGTTACACAATAGGAGAGGAATTTTACTTGAAAAAAACTATAGTATGCGCAGTGATTGTGGGTATTTTTGTTTTGCTGATATCAGGTAACTTTTTAGTGAAAAAAGTGTGGAGTTCAAATAATGATGATGCGCAGTACATAGCATCCTTTATTGAAGAACATAAAGATGAAAAGAATAGTGCACTTTTAATAAAAAGAAATGATAAAGTCGTGTATTCTGTAAATCCGGATGTTATATTGCCAGTTGCTAGTACGATGAAGTTAATTGTGGCGCTTGAATATACGAAACAAGTTACAGAGGGGAAAATCGATCCGTCTAGTTTCGTTTCAATTAATGATGTGAATCGTTATTATGTGCCGGGTACAGATGGTGGTGCACAAGATAGATGGCAAAATTATTTGCAAAAAAAAGAAAAGATAACTGAAGGAGCGGTTTCTTTAGAAGAAGTTGCAAAAGGAATGGTTAAGTTTAGTTCTAATGCAAATACTGAATATTTAATGGAGGTATTAGGATTAGACAATATTAATCGGAATTTACAAAGTTTAGCACTTCCTGCACATCAACCGCTATTTCCGATTGTTTCATCTTTATACATTCCGGGATATTTGCATAAAGAATTACATGTTCCAAAATATAAAATAGAGAAAAAGTTAAAAGAAATGTCTCAAGAGCAATATCGTGAATATGCTATGATTATTCATGAACGCTTAAAAAAGAAGGGACCATTATTACAGAAGGAAATTCCTCTGTATTTAGAGGAACGTTACGACAAAATTTGGTCGGATAGATTGCCGGCTGCTTCCGCTAACGATTATATGGTACTGCTTCAAAAGGCAAATCATCAAGGTGGTCTTACAGAAGCGGAAGAAAAAGTGTGGGCGAATATCGTTGAAACAGATATGAGCGCAAAGAAATATCGTAAAACATTCAGGCATGCTGGACAAAAGAATGGTTATACACCATGGACGGTAACAAAAGCAGTTTATGCAATGGATAAACGCGGAAACTGTACAGAAATTGTTTTCTTGGCAAATAATTTAAATGAAGATGACAGTGCTGAAATACGTAAACATTTAGCAAATCTACACTTTCAAGTGTTGCAAAGTGATAAGTATGATGCGACTTTTATTAAATAAACTCGGTGCTATGAGCGCCGAGTTTATTTTTATGTACAAGCACTTTTTCACCATCCTTGGGTATGATGGGTAGTAACACTTAGGCGAAAGGGGAAAAGGTGATGAAACAGAGTAAAGAAGAGTTTATTAAGAATGAAGGCGCTGATTTCCCTGGGAAAACATATGTAGATTGTGTATTACAGCACGTATTTAATTTTCAGCGTAATTATTTATTAAAAGATATGTTTCAAGTGCATAGGGCACATATTACTATGTTAACTGAAGAGAAGTTAATGAAAAGAGAAGAAGCGAAAGTTATATTAATCGCACTTAAAAAAGTAGAGGGGATTCCAAAGGAGAAGTTGCTATATACAGGGCAACATGAAGATCTTTTTTTCTTAGTTGAACATTTGCTTTCTCAAGAAGCAAAGTGTGAATTTGTAAGTAATATGCATATCGGTAGAAGTAGAAATGATATGGGTGTAACGATGTATCGCATGAGTTTACGGCAATTTGTATTGCGGTTAATGGAACATCATTTATTGCTGCAAGAAAGTATGCTCGAGCTCGCCGGTGAACATATGGAAACAATTATGCCCGCGTATACACATACACAACCGGCGCAACCGACAACATTTGGTCATTATGTTTTGGCAATTTATGATACGATGCAACGAGACTTAGAAAGAATGAAAAAAGCGTATCATCTTTTAAATCATTCTCCAATGGGGGCAGCTGCCCTTTCTACAACAAGCTTCCCAATTAAGAGAAAACGAGTGGCACAGTTACTTGGGTTTACAAATGTAATTGAGAACTCATATGATGCTGTTGCTGGAGCAGATTATTTATTAGAAGTTAGCTCGTTACTAATGGTTATTATGACGAATACGAGTAGATGGATTCATGATTTTTTACTATTAGCGACGAAAGAATATGATGGGATTACTGTAGCGAAGCCGTATGTGCAAATAAGTAGTATTATGCCGCAAAAACGAAATCCTGTTTCAATAGAACATGCCCGTGCTATTACGAGTAGTGCTTTAGGGGAAGCATTTACTGTATTTCAAATGATTCATAATACACCATTTGGCGATATTGTCGATACGGAGGATGACTTGCAGCCGTATTTATATAAAGGAATCGAAAAGGCGATTCGTGTTTTTTGTATGATGAACGCAGTTATTCGAACGATGAAAGTAGAAGAGGAAACGTTAAAAAGTCGTTCATATAAACACGCGATTACGATTACAGATTTCGCAGATGTTTTAACAAAAAACTATGAAATACCATTTCGGCATGCACATCATGCAGCAAGTGCGATTGCGAATATGTCATTGGAGCAGAAAAAGGAGTTACATGAATTAAATTTCAAAGATATAAATGTATACTTACAAGAAAATTTGAAAGTAAATTTATTAGAAGAAGAGTGGAAAGAAATTATATCGCCAGAAGCTTTTATTCAAAAAAGAAATGTATATGGTGGACCGAGTAAAAAAGAGATGGAGCGTATGATTAATAAACGTAAAGAATCGTTTCGAAAAGAAGAAGAGCTATTTGAGAAGGAAAAGAAGAGAGTGTTACATGCTGAAAATGATTTGAACACATTAGTTTCAAATATTATCGAATCGTAAAAGAAGGATTTAATGAATTAATCGCCAATACTTAATTTAAATATAAATCGAGGGAAGAGATTGTCGATGATTCAATTACATGTATATGAAGAGATTCTTAATTTTACAGAAGAGGTTACACCATTTTTAGAGAAGAATGAGCAGGGAAATAATCTCATATTAGGTGTATTACAAATGGTCCAAGAACCGATATTTATAGGAGTAGCAAAACAAGAGGAAGAAATTGCAGCTGTATTTCTTCAAACAGAAGAAAAGAAACAAATAATTGTTGCTACGTCTGAGATTTCGGCAGTAGCTATTAAGGAACTTGCAAAAGAGTTAACGAAAGTATATCCAAATATTCCTGGATTGATTGGTAATAAAAAAATCGTACAGAAATTAGCGGAAGAGATTGCAGTGTTAGAGAATAAGAAAACTAATGTTGCAATGGAGCAAGGTATATATGAATTAAAACAAGTAAAGAAAAAGTGGAACGGAGATGGAATCTTTCGAGAAGTAAGTAGTGATGAGCTAACATTAATAGAGCAGTGGATATATCAATTTTGCGAAGATGTGAAGCTTCCTACTACGAAAGAAGAAGCGAAACAAACTGCTCATACATTAATTACTAATCATCGTCTATTTGGTTTAGAAGTAGACGGGAAGATTGTTTCTGTAGCTGCAAAAACGAGACCGACTACAAACAATATAACAGTTAATTTCGTATATACACCGAAAGAAGCTCGGAAAAAAGGGTACGCATCTAGTTGTGTCGCTGCACTTAGTCAACGTATGTTAGATGAAGGCTACAAAACAACGACATTATATACGGACCTGGCAAATCCAACATCAAATAAAATTTATCAAGAGATTGGTTATGAGAAGATGATGGAGTCTGTACTCATATTTTTAGAGAAATAGAATGAAAAGGCACGCTATTATAGCGTGCCTCTTTGTTATTCATCAATTCGAATTACTTCACCCTGCGGGAAATTCTCAGTTTCTAGTAAGTTACGAATAGCTTTCGCAACATATTCAGGTGACAGTAGCTTTCCTTCTTCTTTTAATGCGGTGAATCGATCTAAGTTAATAAAGTCTTCCTTATTTGTTTCACGAATTTGTGCTTGCATATTTGTATCAACAACACCGGGTGCGAAAGCGACAGTTTTTACAGGATATTCTTTCTCCACTTCTTCAGTAGCTACGCACTGTGTAAACATATTTACACCGGCTTTCGTTGTACAATAAGCTCCCCATCCGAAATAAGGATTTTTTCCTGCTCCAGATGAAATATTTATAATGCGTTTTTCTACTTTCCAGTCTTTCGTATGTTTCATGAAAGCGGAAGTAAGGATCATCGGTGCGATTAAATTAATTTGAACGTTCGTAATCAATAGTTCACTTTCTGATTTTTCAATAGGTTTTATTGGTGCAACTGTGCCTGCATTATTAATTAAATGAATAGATGAGACAGTGTCTTCTTCAATAGATGAAAAGATTTCGTTAAAGCGATTTTCTAAATTATGTACATCTTGAAGATCTACGGAATGGAAAATACAATTGCTGTTTTTGTGCTCTGCTACTTTAGTAAGCTCTTTATTTTCTCTCCTAGAAATAGAGATGACTGTTGTATTTTCTTCTAACAATTGTGCGGCGATTGCCTCACCTAAACCTTGTGAAGTTCCTGTTACGATAACGTAGCGCATAGTGTAGTAAACTCCTCTCCATATATGTGGAATTTTGTTGGACAACGTACATTGTATAGTTTGTCTACATTTTATAGTATAGAGCACTTTTTACTATAAATGAAATGAGATGATTGTGTGCCTTTTATGAATCGTTTTACAACAACAGTAACTGGTGCCGTCACGTTCACTGGGAACACGTTGGGACTAAGTCCTACATCACCTGCACCAAACAATAACTTCGGCACGATTGATGTGTTTACAACGATAAATACATCGCTGCAAGTACCTGGATTCCCGGCAGGAACAACGAATGACTGGCCATTAAATTCTTCAAGTGCAATTTTGAACCTTCCAGCAGGGAGTAGTGTTTTATACGCAGAACTAGTATGGGCCGGCACATACCGGACCGATACAGAGGATGTTACAGCATTTTTAAATGATAATATTTCATTTACAACACCAGCAGGAACATTTTCTGTTGCACCAGATCCTGCAACTGCGCAGCAAGGTTCGGTAGGAAACCAGTTTTATTATGCTCGCTCTGCTAATGTAACGAATCTTGTAAGTGCAGGTGGGGCAGGCACATATACAACAGGTGCCGTGCCAGCTGCAAGAACTTCAGCTGATCCAACAATCAGTCGTTCAGCTGGCTGGACGCTTGAGGTAGTTTATCAAAATGCGAGTTTACCACTTCGGAATTTGTCAGTATATGCAGGTCAAGAAATTATCGATGCTTCATCCCCGCCAGTTGATGCTACTATTTCAGGATTTGCTACTCCAGCAACAGGAGCTGTTACAGGAAGAGTGCTCGTAACTGCTCAAGAAGGTGATTCTAACATTGTTGGAGATCAGCTTCGCTTTGGGCCGAATGCGAATACTACAGTTGCTTTATTCGGACCGAGAAATCCTGCAAATAATTTCTTTCAGTCACAAATTTGTAATGACAGTGGAAATTTAGATACGAGCGGTACATTTGGAGATTTGAATCAGCCGTTAGGGGTAGCTTTGGCTGTCCGTAGACAAGGGTGGGATATTACGAATGTAGATGCCTCCTCATCTTTAGTAAACAATCAAACATCAGCAACTGTTCGCTTTGTCACAAATGGAGATGGATACGCTGCAGCTGGTTTTGGTGTTCAAATTGATGCGACAGGTCCAATTATTAATCCTGTTAAATCGGTTAATAGAACAGTTGCAGGGGTAGGGGATACTCTCACCTATACGATTACGGTCCCGAATACAGGAACAGGAAGTGCAGAAAACGTTGTATTACAAGATAGTATTCCGAACGGAACGACGTTTATAGCAGGCAGTGTTACAGTAGGTGGAGTAACTCAGCCGAGCGCCAATCCAGCTAGTGGAATTAATTTAGGAACGATACCGAATAATGCTCAAAGAGTTGTTACATTTCAAGTGAGAGTTACGTCATTCCCGAATCCGAATCCAATTTCAAATCGTGCAATGGTGTCATACCAATTCCGTCCTTTTGTTGGAAGTCCTCCTATCACAAGTACAGCTTCTTCAAATACAGTACAGACGACGGTAAATCGCGCAAATGTAAGTTTGCAAAAATCTGTAGATTTACAGACGGCAACACTTAATGATGTATTAACGTACACAGTTAATGTGACGAATAATGGGAATGTCGCTGCAAATAATGTGATTTTTGTTGATAGTATACCTGCTGGAACAACGTTTGTAACAAATAGTGTTACGGTAAATGGAGTAGCTCGACCAGGAGCGAATCCAGCAAGTAGTATTAATCTTGGAAGTATTAATGCTTCGCAAACGACTGTAGTACGCTTTCAAGTTCGAGTGACATCTAATCCTCTTGTAAATCCAATTCCGAACCGTGCAAGTGCAACGTTTAACTTTATTCCGGTTCCTGGTCAACAACCAGTTTCAGGCCAAGCGACAAGTAATACAGTATTTACTACAATAAATATAGCCGATATAAGAACGAGAAAAACAGTAGATAGAGCTTTTGCGACAATTAATGACGCTCTTACGTATACCGTTACAATTGAAAATACAGGAAATGTACTGGTGACGAACGTTATTTTTCAAGATCCAACCCCAATTGGAACGACTTTTATACCAAATAGTGTAACTGTTGATGGAGTTTCGCAACCTGGGGCAAATCCAGCGACTGGGTTTACGGTAGCGAATATATCTCCAGGTGGAAGTAGAACGGTGACTTTTCAAGTACGAGTTACATCTACCCCATCGGGAGGCACGATTGCGAATCGCGGTAATGTAGCTGCTAATTTCGTCGTTATTCCGAATCAACCGCCAGTAACGATTAATAGGCAAACGAATACCGTTGTAACACAAGTTAATACAGGTGGTTTAAATGTAATAAAAGAAGTAAATACAGCTCAAGCGGCAGTAGGTGATACTTTAACATACACGATTGCCGTCCAAAATACAGGTAACGTTCCGTTAACAAATGTATTTTTCCAAGACACTACTTCTTCAGCGGTTTCTTTCGTTGCAAACTCTGTAACAATTAATGGAACACCACAAAGTGGACTAAATCCAAATTCAGGATTTTCTCTTCCGAATATCCCTGCGGCTCAGACAGTTGTAGTTACATTTGAAGTATTAATTGAGCAGGATCCGCCAAATGAAGATATTTTAAATCAAGCAAATGTAACAGCAAGTTTTCAAGTGAATCCGAGCGAACCACCAGTAACAATTAATGTTCCTAGTAACATTGTTAACACAACTGTACAATCGGGGGATTTTGAAGTTGTGAAATCAGTCAATACGGATGTTGCAACGGTAGGGGATGTTTTAGTATATACAATCGAAATTATAAATGCAGGTAGTGTACCAGCGACAAATGTATTTTTCCAAGATTCAATTCCGCAAGGGACATTATTTATTGAAAACAGTGTATTAGTTAATGGTGTTTTACAAGAAGGAGCAGATCCAGAACTTGGATTCCCACTAAATAATTTGCCTACTGGCGTAAGTGTAATTGTTTCGTTTGAAGTATTAATTGATGAAATTCCCCAAGGAAATAATGTCGTAAATAATGCGAATGTAACTGGAGATTTCCTTGTAAATCCAACAGAGCCACCGATTACTGTAACAGTACCAAGTAATACTGTTATGACAGTGGTGAATTCTTCAGGGTTAAATGTAATGAAGAGCGTAAGCGCTACTGAAGCAGGAGTAGGAGATACGTTAACGTATACAGTTCGTATACAAAATAGTGGAACGGTAGCAGCGACAAATGTGTCATTCCTTGATCCAATTCCATCTGGAACAACGTTTGTAGCAAATAGTGTAACAATAAACGGGATATCTCAACCCGGTTTAAACCCAACAACTGGATTTCCACTTGCTAATATTCCAGTAGGAGGGATGGTAACAGTTACTTTTCAAGTGACGATCACGAGTGTACCACCAAATAGAGTTCTTCCGAATAATGCGAATGTAACTGCGGATTTCCAAGTAAGTCCTCTCCAGCCACCAATTACAATTGTAACGATTAGTAATATTGTTGTGACGCGAGTGAATGTAGGATCACTTAATGTAATGAAGAGTGTAAATACACCACAAGCAGGAGTAGGAGATACGTTAACGTATACGATTCTTATTCAAAATACAGGAACTGTTCCTGCAACGAATATTATTTTTCAAGATCCAATTCCGTCTGGTACTGCGTTTGTAGCAAATAGTGTGACAATAAACGGAGTCGTACAGCAAGGCGCGGATCCTATGGCAGGTTTCCCAGTACCAAATATTCCGGTCGGGCAAACGGCTACGATTACGTTTCAAGTTACAGTGACAAGCGTTCCGAGCGGTGGAAATATAAGAAACCAATCGAACGTTACTGCAAGTTTTCTTATAAATCCGGCAGGACCTCCTATAACGACTGTTACGAATAGTAATTTTGTAGTGACACAAGTAAATACGGCACAGTTAAATATACAAAAATCTTCATCTGCACAACAAGCTGCACTTGGAGAAACTTACACGTATTCTGTTGTCATTAGAAATAATGGAACGGTAACAGCGATGAATGTTTCTTTCCTTGATCCAATTGCTCCAGAAACAACATTTGTAGCAAATAGTGTAGTAATAAATGGAACACCTCAACCTGGATTTGATCCAAATATAGGTTTTACGCTTCCTAATATTGCTGCTGGAACATCATTGACTGTAACGTTCCAAGTAACAGTAGTTGCGCCATCCACGCGCGGAGCCGTACTAAACACCGCATCTGTAACAGCCACTTTTTTATTAAATCCTTTACAGCCCCCTGTAACAACGACGAATACAAGTAATACGACAGTAGTTACGATACCGTTACCTCCTCCTGGTGAAGTAACAGCAACAAAAACAGTTGACGTTGCAACTGGAGCGGTTGGGGATGTATTAACGTATACCGTGCTAATTTCAAACGTAGGAATTATACCTGTTACAGATGTGTTCTTCCAAGATGTCATACCAGAAGGAACGACATTTGTAGAAGATAGTGTAACGATAGGTGGGGTGCAGCAACTTGGTTTAAATCCAGAAATAGGATTTACAGTTATCCCATTATTAATTAATGGTGGAAGTATTGAGGTAACGTTCCAAGTGACGATTACAGAAATTCCAGATAATGAAGTCATATTAAATGATGCAGACGTTACATTTACTTCACAACCAAATCCTCAGGAACCACCGATTACGGAAACGATATTAACGAATTTAGTCGTTACGACAATTAATATAGCTTCGATTTTTCCATTAAAATTAGTAGATAAAGAAGTAGCCACTGTAGGAGAAATTTTAACGTATGATGTATTAATCTTTAATTTAGGCACAGTGGCAGCGACCAATGTTGAATTTATCGATACTACTTCCGCCGGTGTAGCATTTGTACCGGGAAGTGTGAGCATAAACGGGGTGCCGGCACCAGGATTAGATCCGTTCATAGGCTTTACAGTTCCAGATATACCTGTAGATGATTTTGTACTTGTCACATACCAAGAGATGGTAACGAGCATACCTCAAGGTGGAACAGTAGTTAACTTTGTGGATGTTACGGCTACATTTGCTGTAAGTGAAACAGAGCCGCCTATAACTGAAACAACGACAAGTAACACGACATTAACGAAAATAAATGAATCTGGTTTGAATGTTTTAAAATCAGTAAGTCAGCCGGTTGTTGCAGTAGGCGATACAATCACATATACGACAGTAGTTCAAAATACAGGGACAGTGACAGCGACGAATATTCAATATAGTGATGTATTACCTTCCTCTATAGCATTCGTGCCGAATAGTGTAACGATAGGTGGTGTGATACAACCTGGGTTCAATCCTAATAATGGATTCCCACTTCCAGATATAAATTCAGGGGGAAGTGTAGAAGTCACATTCCAAGTAACCGTTGTTAGTGTTCCATCAAACGGAACAATTGCCAATACGGCAAATGTTACTGGAAGCTTTATATTAGTATCAGGAGAACCACCAGTTATAGTAAATCAGCCAAGTAACACAACGCTCACAACTGTAAATAGAGGACGCTTTAATGTTATTAAACAAGTCAATAGAGCTGCTACCTTAGTTGGAGATGTATTAACGTATACAGTGCAAATAACGAATACAGGAACAGTAACAGCTAACGATGTTCAGTTTATTGATACGATTTCAGCAGGAGCGTCATTTGTACCAAATAGTGTAACGGTAAATGGAACTCCGCAACCTGGTTTGAATCCGATTACTGGGTTTGGAATTGGCGATATACTTGTTGGCAATACGACTATAGTGACGTTCCAAGCGACAGTGACAAATATTCCATCTTCAGGAACGATAACGAATGTTGCAAATATAACAGGAAGTTTTACTTTAGTACCAGGAGAACCACCAGTTGTAGTAACAGAGCCGAGTAATACGACAATAACAAGGGTAAATAGAGGGCGATTCAATGTTATAAAAACTGTCAACAAACAGGCGACACGATTAGGAGATACGTTAACGTATAGTGTGCAAGTTACAAATACAGGAACGGTAACAGCGACAAATGTGCAATTTATTGACGTTCCATCACCTAGTTTAGAATTCGTTCCAGGGAGTGTGCAGATAAATGGGATTCCACAAGTAGGTTTAGATCCTTTTGTAGGCTTTTCATTACCGGATCTTGCAGTAGGAGATAGCATACTAATCACATTTGAAGTAAATGTAATCGTAATTCCGCCTTCTAGTAGCATTATGAATACAGCGAGAGTAACTGGAGATTTTGAATTGATTCCAGGAGAACCACCGTTTACAATTACGAATTCAAGTAATACGACAGTCACACCAGTAAATAGAGGCAGTTTAGATATGCTGAAAGAAGTAGATCATTCAATTGTTGGAGTAGGAGAAACGGTAAAGTACCGTGTTCGCATATTAAATACTGGTACGGCTGATGCAATGAATGTTCAATTTATTGATGTGTTATCTCCGGAAGCGGCTTTTGTACCAAATAGTGTAACGGTAAATGGAGTAGCACGTCCAGGAGTAAATCCGCAGGTTGGATTTACGATTTTAGACATTCCAGTCGGTGAGACGGCGATTGTAACATATGAAGCTACAATTACAAGTTTTCCAGATGGTGGTACAGTAGTGAACGTTGCTGGAGCATCGGCAGAATATATTTTAGTACCAGGGGAACCGCCAGTTACAGTGATGGACACGAGTAATACAGTTATTGTAACGGTAAATACTGCAATCTTATTTGTTGCAAAAGGAGCAAACTTTGAAGTAGCAATGGTAGGAGATGTTGTCACTTACGGAATTGCTGTTATAAATGATAGTACAGTTCCTGTGACAAATATTATTTTAACAGACATCATTGACCCAAATACGTTATTTATAAATGGAACGGTAACGGTAAATGATGTACCTTTTCCATTTGCCAATCCGAATACCGGTATCCTTTTAGGTGATTTTCAGCCGAATGATGCAGCAATTATTAATTTCCAAGTTGTAATAACAGGAGGGCAAATAAATAACTTAGTAACAAATACTGCTACAGCGAATGGGCTTGCAACTGTAAATCCTAATGAGCCGCCAGTAGTAGTTGAAGGCGATAGTAATACAGTTGTTATCCCGTTTATTCCTCAAAATGTTTCAACAACAGTCGTAAAAACGGCAGATCTTCAATCAGCAACGATAGGCGATGTTATTACGTTTACGACAGTTATTACGAATACGGGGGATACAGGGATACAAAATATTCGTTTTCAAGATATGTTAGATAGTAGTTTTCGATTTGTTCCTGGAAGTGTAACTGTTGATAATACGCCAGTGCCAAATGTAAGCCCAGTATCAGGGTTTCTTATAGGAAGTTTAAATCCAGGTGAAGCACGGACAGTTTCGTTCCAAGTAACAGTTCAGAGTGCACCAAGTGGTTCAGGAAATTATATTAATCAAGCGAGTATTCGCTTCGAACATCAAGTAGGCACAGTATTGCCACCTGTTACACAAATAATAGATAGTAACATAGTTGTCATTCCATTTGTTCCAACGATAGAACAAATTTGTGAAACAAACTTTAATTGTTTAGACGAAATTCCATTTCACTGTTCTCCGTGTAATCAGTTGCGAATAAATAAAAAATAAACACAAAAAGAGCATCCTGAAAGAATAGGATGCTCTTTTTGTTTAGATCAAGTAGCTTCTTCTTCGGGAGAAGTGAAAAATTCGTTGACTTTGTTGGAGAGTAGAAATGGAATAGCTCCTTTTATAACGGAAATGTCCCAGTCCCACCATGCAAGGTTTTCTAGTTTTTCAATGATTTCTTGCGGGAAACGATATCGAACTAGTTTGGCAGGATTACCAGCGACGATTGCATATGGAGGTACGTCTTTTGTAACAACACTCTTGGCCCCGATAATGGCCCCGTTACCAATTGTAACACCAGATAAAATGCAGGATTGATAACCAATCCATACATCATTGCCGACTACGATATCACCTTTTGAAGAAGGATGACCAGTAATGTGTGCTCCTTCTTCGAAGAGGACATTAAATGGATAAGTTGTTATCCAATCAGCACGATGTTCACCGCCAAGTACGAAAACGACTTCTTCTCCTAATGAACAAAACTTACCTATTTTTAATTTTGTTTCATCATTCCAAGAAAAAATAATAGGGCCTACTTTACTGTAAGTATAATCACCGATATCATATTTATTATATTCAGGTTTTTGATTTAAATATAACATACCAATTTTAGCATCCTCTCTAAAGAAAGTAATGGATATGGAACATTATATGCAAGGTGAAGTAAGGCGAACTATGTTGTATGAAATAGTAATGTGCAAAAATGTTAGTAGGCAAGATGAATAAAAGGGAGTGAAATGTATGAGATACGAAATGGGATTATATAATAAACCTTTTCAGTCGATTCAATTAGGAAAAAAAGTATATGAAGTACGCTTATACGATAAAAAACGTCAACTTATAAAACAAGACGATGAAATTGTATTTACGAACCTTACGACAGCAGAAACGATGGCTGTAAAAGTAACGGAGATAAAACGATACGAAAGCTTTAAAGCAATGTACGAACAAATTGATAAAAAATTATTTGATTGTGAAGAACTTAGTATAAAAGAAATGTTAGAAAGTACATACGGAATATATACGAAAGAACAAGAAAAAGAATGGGGAACAGTTGCGATTGGTGTTGAGGTAATAAAGTGAGAAGAAATCGCGGTGCAGCTATAATTATACAAGGTGGTAAAATCGCTCTTATAAAACGTGTTCGAGAAGGTGAGCTGTATTTTGTTTTTCCAGGCGGGGGAATTGAAGAAGGAGAAACGCCTGAAGAAGCAACGAAGCGAGAGGTTTATGAAGAATTAGGGGTACATATACAAGTGGAGCATCGGATTGCAAAGGTGGAGTATAAAGGTACGGAGTATTATTATAATGCCCATATTATAGGTGGAGTTTTCGGAAGTGGTAAAGGCGAGGAGTTCGAGCTGAAAGATAGAGGGAGTTATATTCCTTTATGGATGCCGGTAAATGAGTTGCCAAATTTAAATGTAAAACCTTATGATGTGGCCAAATGTGTATTTGATTATTATGGAATATAAGGTCTGACAACATACAAAAAAAACCATTGACATAGCCTTCTGATTTAAGTATTGTATTCGAGTATGTTTATAATCAGGAGGTTTATATGAGCAATCAAACTACTACACATCATGTGAAAATGACAACAGCAGATCCATCTGGAATCGGTCTATTTGGATTAGCGATGGTAACACTTGTAGCATCGTCTCAAAAGTTAGGCTTAACAGATGGCGTTTCACTTGTATTACCATGGGCAATCTTTTTAGGAGGATTTGCACAAATCTTTGCATGCATTCACGATGCAAAGCACAACAATACGTTCGGTACAACAGCATTTGGTGCGTACGGCCTATTTTGGTTAGGTGTTGGAATGACTTGGTTAATTCAACTTGGAGTATTTGGCGAAAAATTAGCCCAAACTGCAGATTCAAAACAGCTCGGTGTAGCCTTTATCGGATACTTGATTTTCACGATCTTTATGACAATTGGTGCAATGGAAACACATAAAGTATTATTTATGATTTTCGTCCTTATTGATTTCTTATTTATCGGTCTTTCATTAAGTACTTTAGGTGTTATGCCGCACGCAATGCATAATTTAGCAGCGTATTCTGAACTATGTATTTCATTATTATCTTTCTATGGTTCAGCAGCAGCTGTGTTAAATACACACTTCGGAAAAGTTGTATTACCAGTTGGAAAACCATTTGGTATTTTTAAAAAGTAATAAAAAAGAACAGATGATTGAAGTGACCCCTAAAAGTTAGACACGGTTATTTCATTAGGCAACTTGATCCAAATGAGTCCGGTATTGTACCGGGC